>JARRQA010000010.1:0-17009 GCA_037382325.1 Robiginitalea sp. | reverse complement strand
GTCGTTTACCACCCTGTTGATACCGAAATGGAAAACATTCAGCATTTCCCCCCGTGTTTTCAGATGGCTCAGGTCAAACCGCCTACCCAGCTGGTCGGCATTTCCATCCCATGCAAGGGTGGCCAGATCCCCGAACCAGTAGGTAATGGCATCCCCCTCACTGTAAACGCCAAAAGAATAAAAGTTCTCCGGATGGTTCCTGCCGCGAAATCCGCCACTTAACAATTCCACCTGAAAGGTCCCGGTAAATTCATCCCTGGGGTCCATCCCGTAAACAGCTCGCTGGCGAATCTTTTGATTGATATCCAGGCCGTCATCCGCAAAGATATCCTGAACGGTTATGCCGCTGCTCCCGCCCTGCACCCCGATTCCGGACAGTAAGGGGACCCCGGCATACCATTCCAATCCGGTCCGGGCCCCCGGATTCACCATGAGAGACTGTGGGATTTCGGTGAAATCATAGAGTAGGGTGTGATTTTGGGCGAGACCGAAGGAGAGTCCGATACACCAGGCTAAGCACCCTGAAAGAAATGCCTTCATCGTAATTCTATCCTGAATTTGGCAGTGGAACGGAGCATAAACTTAGGCTCGGGCGCTGCGGAAACGCTGGACGTATCTCCCAGGTTGGTCCCGCTGATACGCAGGGTCGTTGTATTCCTGAGGATATTCATGGATTTTCCTGTAGGCCCGTAGACCACCTCCCGGTTAAGAATGGCCGTGGGGGCAGGGTCCATCGTGAAGGTTTCCGTATCCAAAATGGTTCCCTGTTCATTGAGAAATTCAATGGAGAGGCGCAGGGGCTTGCTGGTAGTATTTTCCAGTTGGTAAATGAGTGAACCGTCCAGGATCCGATCAGCCACAAATTGTTCCTGAAAAGCCAAAAAATCAAAGGTTACACTGATAAAGGTAAGTCCGGGATCCGCATTGATCACCTCCTCCGGGGTCTCCATGTAGAGCATAGCAGCTTCCACCTCAGGCACAACCGCGATATCGTCGTACTGATCGAAATTTTGTTCTTCCACACATGAAATCACAAGGGAAAACAGGCAGAGCGAAAGGAAAAGAAGAACCTTACATTTCATAGGGTAACGTCCCCTTTTGGGGCCAGGCCCGGGGGTCCTTTCTTATTATAACTCTACAAGAAGGATTTTATTTCGCGGAGGTCCTGTATAATGGGGCATATTTGGTGGTCCGGTTCCTGGTGGACATTGAAGTGAAGGGCCTGAAGCCCGACAGACCGGGCCCCTTTGATATCCGCCTCAAAGTTGTCCCCGATCATCACGCCACTTTCCGGTTGGATCCCGGTTGCCTCCAGGGCGATCCGGAAGATCCGGGGATCGGGCTTTTTGACCCCGGCCCGGTCTGAATTCACGACCTCCCGGAAATAGGTATCGATCCCGCTGTTCCGCAGTTTCCGGAACTGAACCTCCTCAAATCCATTGGTAATGATATGAAGCCGGTATTTGCCTTTCAGGTAGTCCAGGGTTTCAAGGCAGTACGGGACCAGATGCGTATGGGAGGACAACTGGTCGATATAGGATTCCGAGAGCTGGTGGATAACAGAATCCGAAACCGGGAACCCCATCCGGTCAAAAACCGATTTCAACCGCTCGTACCTGAGTTTTTCCTTGGTAATTCTGCCTTCCCTGTATTTCTTCCAGAATTGCAGGTTCAAAGGCACATAGTGGGCCAGGAACTCCTCCAGGGGCAGCGGGATAGCGTGTTGTTCAAAAAGCTTTCCGTAGGTCAGGGCCGAATTCCGTTCGAAATCCCAAAGGGTGTGGTCCAGGTCGAAGAAAATATCGCTGATGGGTTTCCTAAGCATGGTACCTCTTTAAAATGGCCTCGTACAGGGCCAACCAGTCTGTTTTCTGGTCTCCCCCCAGGAGTTCGTTCGAAAATACCGGGATAAGCCGGCCGTGCACAGCTTTCACATTTCTGTAGATCTCATCCAGGTCTTTCCAAAGGGATTCTTCCGTAGTGTACTTCAGCAAGGCATAATCGTGGAAAGCGAAGGGGCAAACCTTGATCGGCTGCTGGCTTTCAAGGGCAATATCATAAAAGAAAAAGGGCGTACAGGTACTCGCCTTAAACCCAATTTCATGCGTATACCCCAGTGAGTAATCCCGGGTGAATTCGGCTTCGATGAGGCTGCGATAGGTCTGGGGGATATCGACCCGGTTGTAGCGGATCCGGGAATACTTCACAGGCCTGTGCAGGACTTCGGACAGGCGCTTTTTTTCTTCCTTAAGGGTCTCCAGGTCTTCCGAAGCAGTGTAGGAAACCGCAAGGGAAACAATGCAATAATCCGCTACGGACTTAATCAGGTACCTGAAGGCATTGTTGTATGGCGAGACATTTTTGTCATAGGTGGAATACTCGGCAAACTGAAAGAAAAACATGGTCCGCAACCGAAACTTCTGGTCCAGTGCAATCAGATTCTCGTAATTGTTGTAGGGGTCCGAAGCCGGACGGAACCATACCCGTATCCGTTCCCAGATACGCTTTAACCGGAATCTGGACAAATCCAGCATAAAACCTGCCAGCCCTCTGAAAAAACCGCGGTGTGCAAAACAGTGAGATGTAGTAACATCCACAACCGGGGTAAATCGGTAGGAGGGACCTGCTACCTCGATATCGGGAAAGCGCTCACGAAGCGCATCCAGAAACTTATACGCCCACAAATCCACAAGGGGTTTACGGAGGAACCCATGCTGGAAGGCCAGGCTTTCCCTTGGGGGGAAGCGGCCGTGGAGGTCCTTAACATGTGGCAGATATTCCTCATACCGGCTCAGGAGGTAAAAGGAGGCCGCGAGAATATCAAATGGCAGGTTACTCCGTTCTCCTGTCCTGAAAAAACAGGGAAGCTCATCCCAGGCTTCGATTTGTATTTCCAGGTCCTCAATACCCTGTTGAAAAAGCAATTCATGGCTCCGGATAAAAAATTCGTTCTGAAGTGGCTGGCGGGTATAGGTAATCTTGGGGCCCGAGTGTTTTATAAAATCTTCCACCCGGGTGGTATAACTGATCTCAATCCCCAGAATACGGCTAAACACCTGACGGGTGATGTAGGAGAACCTGGGGGTGATTTTATGGGTATATATCAGCAGCACGCGAGCCTGGGTTATAACTGTTGTTCATCCGCAAAACTATAATATTCTGAACCATGTACAATTAAATGGTCCAGCAGTCTGATATCCATAAGGGCCGCTGCTTTTTTTGTCTTGCGGGTAATCTGCAGGTCGGCCTTGCTGGGGCGGAGGTTCCCGGAGGGGTGGTTGTGTGCCAAAATCAGCCCGACCGCCCCGAGTTCCAATGCCTTTTTAAGGATCAATCTTACATCCACCAGGGTCCCGGTCAGCCCACCCTTGCTCAACTGAAAGCTGTTTTGCACCCGGTTGGCATTGTTCAGGTACAGGACCCAGAATTCCTCGTGCATCAAATCAGACAGCAGTGGCCTGAGCTGTTCGTAGGCGTCCCTGCTCTGCCGCACAGGCCGGTTTCTCGGAGCCGGGCAATAAGCATATCTTCTGGCTAGCTCCATGGCTGCCAGCACGATTACCGCCTTGCCAGGGCCAATTCCCTTGAAACCCATGAGCCTGGAGGCTGTCATCCTGCCCAGGTTTCTCAGGGGAGCCGGTTCGTTACCCAGGACCCGCCTGGCCAGTGACAGGGCATTTTCCTTTTGGGTGCCGGACCCCAGCAGTATTGCCAGCAGTTCCGCATCCGTCAGGTGGGCCGCTCCCTTATGGAGCAACCTTTCCCTGGGTCTTTCCGAGGCACACCAGGATTTGATGCCGGTGGGGTTCTCATCTTTCTCCATATCAAAAATAGGTAATTAAATAAGATGCAAGCTGCCAGCGGGAAGGGATTAAAATTGTACATTTAAGAGAAATCCCCGGTGTTATGAAATCCCTTTTCGAAGAAGAAAGTTTTGAGGAAATCCTCAGCCGACTCGACAAACTGGAGGAAGGCATGCAACCCCGGTGGGGCAGGATGACCGTGGGTCAAATGGCCTGGCACTGCCAGGTACCCCTCAAAGTGGGTATTGCCAACAAGCCCCCTAAAAAGAAGGGCAACCCGCTGATCCGTTTCCTTTTCAGGAAGAGTATGTACAGCGACCGCCCCTGGCGCAAGAACCTGCCTACCTCCCCGCTTGCGAAAGCACGGGACCCAAAACAACTATCCGAAGAACTCCCAGTCCTGAAGCAAATGGTCCGTGAGTTTCACGCCCTGAAGGAGCGGGAAATCTGGAACCCACATCCGATATTCGGGGAATTCACTCCTCAGCAATGGGGCCAGATGCAGTACAAACACCTGGATCACCACCTCACCCAATTCGGAGTTTAGGGAAATCGCTACTCGAGGGTGGCACAATATTCCTCCAGATTAAGCCCGCCGTAGTTTCCACTGCTCATTAGCAGCAGGACGGTCTTTTCCAGGGACAGGTTGTGGAGGAATTCCCCCAAACCCGAGGTTTCCGTATATACCTCTAAATCATCCCTTCCAAAAGCACTTCTGATATCCTCCGGATTGATCTTCTCCAGGCCTTTGATGGCAAGGGATTCAGGGATGTAAAAAACCAGGGCACTGTCCGCTTCATCAAGGCTGTTCCTGTATTCTTTCAGGAAACCGGCATTCAGGCTGCTGTATGTGTGTAGTTCCAGGCAGACGACCAGACGGTGGGCCGGGAACTGCTCCCTTACCGCCCGGGTTGTCGCAAACACCTTACTCGGGGAATGGGCAAAGTCCTTAAAAACATAGGAATCCTGAGTTTTCGCCAGGAGCTCCAGGCGCCTGGCTGCCCCCTTGAAACCAGCCATGGCTTCGTAAAACTCGGCCTCATCCACTCCCATTTGCTGGCAGATCCACTTGGCCCCTGCCAGGTTGCTGAGGTTGTGCCGTCCGAATACCTGAAGCGGCAGGGGTCCTTCCAGTGTCTCCAGAAATGTCTGTCCATCGATAACTTCATATCGCGGGGTACTGTACGGAAACTTTCGCAGGGGGGCCTCCAGACCCTCCACCAGGGCTTTGACTTCCGGATCCTCCGTATTGTAGGTAATGCTTCCCCCGGGGACTATGGATTCCAGAAAAATCTGAAACTGTTCCCTGTACGATTCAAAGGTGGGAAATACGTTGATGTGGTCCCAGGCAATACCGCTGAGCAAGGCGATATTGGGGTGGTACAGGTGGAATTTGGGACGCGGGTCCAGGGCGGAGGAAAGGTATTCATCCCCCTCCAGTACGATAAATTCGTTCTCCTCGGTAAGTTGCACCATGCGGTCAAAACCCTCAAGCTGCGCTCCCACCATATAATCAACGGGTTTTTCCCAGTACTGCATTACATGCAGGATCATGGAAGTTATGGTAGTTTTCCCATGGCTGCCGCCAATGACCACCCGCGTCTTGTGCCTGGATTGTTCGTAGAGGAATTCCGGGTAGGAATAGACAGGAATCCCCAGGTCTTTGGCGCGTTCCAGTTCCGGATTTCCAGCCTTTGCATGCATGCCGAGGATGACCGCATCCAGGCCGGAATGTATTTTATCAGGAAACCACCCTGTCTTTCCGGGGAGCAGGCCAGCCTCCTGCAGTCGGCTCCTGGAGGGTTCGAAAATGACATCGTCACTACCGGTGATCCGATAGCCCCTGTCGTGCAGGGCCAGGGCCAGGTTGTGCATGGCGCTGCCCCCTATAGCAATAAAATGTACGTGCATGGTTTACTCTATACGGCACCAAAGATACACAACCTGCCGGGGCAAAAGCAACCAGCCTGCATGTCATGGGAAACCCGTACTTTAGGGTAGCAAAAAAAGGAAACCAGACCTATGGATTTTTCAATGGAAACGCTCCCCCAGCGGGAGCTTATCCCCGGATTTAAGGGGAAGTTTGTGCATGGGGACGCTATGAGCCTTGTTTTCTGGGAAGTGGACGCAGGGGCCACCGTCCCGGAACACAAACACGAACACGAACAAATCATGCATGTAATGGAAGGACAGTTCGAATTTACCCTGGAGGGTAAAACCAGCACATACCATCCGGGGGCAATCGTGCTGATCCCCTCTTTTGCCACCCATAGCGGCAGGGCTCTGACAAAATGCAGGCTGATGGATATCTTCAGCCCGGCACGGGACGAATACCGTTAATACCAAACATCTGAACCATGAAAATTTCACTGGAGGGAAAACACGCCCTGATCGGGGGCAGCAGTAAAGGGATTGGCAGGGCAGTTGCCAGGCAACTCGCCGAGAGTGGTGCAAGGGTTACTGTAGTCGCCCGTACCGAAGCACTTCTGGAGGACCTGGTAGGCGAACTCAACAAAACCACTGGAGAAAAACATGCTTTCCTCGCCCTGGACAATACAGACCTGCCCACCTACCAGGAAGTTATTCGGACATACCTATTAGAAAATCCCGTGGACATCCTCGTAAACAACACCCAGGGGCCTCCTGCAGGCAGCAGCCTGGAGAAGACCCTCGAAGAGTACCAGGAAGCCTTTGACCTGCTCTTTAAATCCGTGGTCTTTACCACCCATGAAGCCCTTCCCCATATGCGAAATCAGGGATGGGGTCGGATCATAAACATCGCATCCGTATCGGTTCGCGAGCCCCTTGGCTACCTGGCCCTCTCCAATAGTATCCGGGCAGCCCTGGTGAGCTGGGCCAAGACCCTGGCCGGGGACGTGGGCCCCGATGGAATTACGGTGAATTCCGTGCTCACAGGGTACTTTAATACCGAACGCCTTAAAGGCCTGAACGACAAGAAGGCCGAAACCATGGGGATTTCCCCGGATGAAGTGACCGGCAGGCTGATTTCACAAGTCCCGGTCAGGCGACTGGGGAAACCGGAGGAATACGGTTATCTGGTAGCTTTCCTGGCCTCCAGGCAAGCTGCCTACCTCACCGGGACGGCCCTGCCGCTGGATGGCGGGTTGCTTCGCTCCTATTAAAAAAGGGCCCGAACCGGGCCCTTTTAATTTGCAGAAGGAATAATCTCAACCCTTTATGGGCGCCGGCAATTCCTGCTGGCCGAGGTGTTTGGCCAGAAAGCCCATCATCACCTTGTAGAGGTGGATGGAGTTTTCCTCTTTGCCAAAGCCGTGGCCTTCATCGTACTTAACCATGTAAGGCACATCAAATCCTTTCGTGCGGAGTGCCTCCACAATCTGGTCTGATTCATCGATATTCACCCTGGGATCATTGGCTCCCTGTACCACGAAAAGTGGCTTCTTTATCCGGTCAATCTGATAAACGGGGGAAACTTCCTCCATGATGGCTTTCTCCTCCGGAACTTCCTCATCATACCAGATCTCCTTCATAATCTTCAGGTAGGGTTTCCAGTAGGGCGGGATGGTCTTCATAAAGGTGAAGAGATTGGAAACTCCTACATAATCGACGCCACAGGCGTAGAGGTCGGGGGTCTTGGTAAGACCCCTCAGTACGGCATACCCCCCGTGGCTGCCTCCGTAAATAGCAGCCTTGTCCTTGTCGACCCAGCCCTGGTCGATCACATATTGAAGTCCGTCCTCCACATCGTCCATGGCTTTCCGGCCAATCTGTTTGAAACCGGATACGAGAAATTCCTTCCCATACCCGCCAGAGATCCTGAAGTTCACTTGCAGGGTCGCATACCCCCTGCTGGCAAATAGCTGGGCCTCCGGATTGAAACCCCAGGAATCGCGGATCCCCTGAGGACCCCCGTGGGGATTCACGACCACTGGCACTTTTTCACCCTGCAGTGCAGCTTTCGGAAGCGTGATATAGCCGTGCAGCGTGATGCCATCCCTGCTCTTGAAGGTGATGGGGCGCATTTCTGCCATATCCTCTTCCCTCAGCTGCGGCATCAGGTTGTAGAGCTCCGAGATTTCATCCTTCGCGACATCGTACAGGTAATAGGTTCCATAGAGCTTGTCGCTCTGGACGAAAATCAGGAGTTTATCCTCCTCATCCGTTACGTCAGGGATGCTGTACTGTTTGCCTGGGAACCGCTTTGTAATCTTTTCATGCAGTTCCCTGTAGGTATCGCTCACCGGAACAATTTCCCTTTTGGCGCCTTCATAAACAAAATAGTCAATCTCCCAGTCCCGTTTCCGGGAGGTGCCCATGCCCCCTGCATCGAATTCCTCCTGGGCAAAAAGCGTTTTTATTGCCTTGTCCTCTTTCAGGTCGTACAGCACAATCTCTGCCTTGTCGGACTCCAGATTGGTAAGCACATAGGCATCGTGGGGGTTTGGGGTGGTATATGCAAATTCCAGGATGCCGAAATTATCTTTCCAGTCCAGGCTTTTCAGGAGGTTGAAGGAGCCATCCTCACCTCCGTAGTAAATGTCCTGCTCAACCCCGTCCCGAAGTTTCACAAACCCTCTCAGGTTTCCATCCTTGTCAAAATCATATCCCATGATCGGGTTTGCCAGGTCTTCGTTGGAATAGAGTTGCTCGGCATCCCCGCTTCGCACATGCACCCTGTACGGCTCGAATACCTGGGGATTGTTCTTATTCATGCTCACGATGATATGCTGTTTGTCCTCCTTGACGAGTTCCAGGATACTGGCCCGCACCCCTTCATAGGGCGTCAGGTCCACAAGGTTGGATCCATCGAGGTCTACCGCGTATATGTGGTAGTTTTCATTCCCCCCTTTGTCCATGGCATATACAAGGCGCTCATTGTTTACCCAGCCATATCCGCGTACCAGCTCTTCCTTTTCCTCTATTGCCCGGGTTATCTTACCGCTGCTGAGTTCTTTGACGAAAATATGCCGTTTGCCGTTTTCATCCTTCTCGCGGTAAGAGAGGTACTTCCCGTCCGGGGAGAACCGGAAGGTAGAAGCCTTGGGCCTTGCAAAATAGTCCTCCACGGAATAGCGGTAATTCCCCTGGTCCACGGCTGCTAGTGCATCCAGTTCAGCGTCGGTGGTCACGAGTTCCGGGTTCCCGGGAACGGAAGCCTCTCCCCTTTCAAGAACCAGCGGGAATTCCATCCCGGACTGATAAAAGGTACCCTCAAGGGTTTCGCCGTTGAGGTTCGCCGTGTATTTGATGCCGGCTGCCCTCACATCCAGGGTCAGGGTACCATCGGCCCAGGTGGTCTCGTCCACCGGGATTCCCGTGGCCCCCTGTGAAGGGCTGTCCATGGTAGCCTTATACTGTTCCCCCTCCTTTTCCAGATGGAAGACCAAGGGGATTTCCATCCCCTGCACTTCCAGGTTGCCCTTCCAGGCTCCTGTAAGGTCCTGAGCCACAACCTGTACTCCCAGTAGCAAGAATGCGGTCAGGGCCATTGTAATCCGATGTTTTTGAAAGAATAACTTCATAAAATATCAATTTTTGTTTGTGTCCGTATGAAGGTTACTGACAACCTCCTAATACTAGTCTGACAGACGAAGAATTTGTTACATAAAACAGGGGTAAAAACAGACCTTTAAAAAGGTCGGGTACGGCAGGCTATAATTGTAAACGCAATCGGGGACCCTACCGGGTAAAGCGCAGGCCGCAGCCTGCTGAAAAGAGTCCGCCCGGGAAGGGAGGGGCCATCCGTTATTTTGGCGGAAATCCCTCGAAGACCTTTGTAGCTATGGTACGGAAACGCTCTGACCTTTTCTCAGGGGAGGCGCCTTCACTATAGCGGTCTTCGCTCACAGCCTGCCAAAGAGGCCTGCCCTGCCGCGCATCCTTCATCTCAAAGATGATCTCCCGCTGTAACTGTCCCGAATTCACGGGTAAGCCAACAGAGACCCCGCCCCCTACATTGCCTCCGGTGCCTCCCATACCGATCCCTACGGTGGACTGCCTTGGGTCCTCATAGAGGTAGGAGTAGATATCGAGGACCATATCCGGATCCTCCGAAAGCCGGTATCCCTGGTTTTGAAGGACGCTCCCCACCGCCTGCAAAAGCCTGCGCTCATCCAGTTCGCTCAGGCCCGTGGCAAGGTCTGCGGCAAAGTTATAGCTGCTGTAATTCCCGAAGACCACTCCGGGGTCATAGTCAAACTGTACGCGCACAGGGGCGCAACCGATAAAAAGCAACAGAAGAAATAAGCCGCTGTTTCGCATGGGTTATGTTTTAAAAAAGGAACTCCCGGGTAACACCTGTTTTAATCGTTCAGCAACTCCCAAAGGCGGTCCTTAAGGCGGTCAATCCCCAGGCCGGAAACAGATGAAATAAACACCGGGGTTATTCCGGGTAATTCAGTGGCCAGTTCCTCCCGCATTTCCCCAATGAGTTCATCGTCCAGCATATCGCATTTTGAAACGGCCAGCAGGCGCTCTTTGTCCATTAGTTCCGGATTGTACTTGCGGAGTTCACTGAGCAAAATCTCATATTCCTTGGAAATATCCGCACTGTCTGCCGGAACCATAAAAAGCAGTACAGCGTTGCGTTCGATATGGCGCAGAAAATAGTGCCCGAGGCCCCTGCCTTCGGAAGCGCCTTCTATGATACCCGGAATATCTGCCACCACAAAGCTTTTGAAATCCCGGTATTTCACTATCCCAAGATTGGGTTTGAGAGTGGTAAATTCATAATCCGCAATCTTAGGTTTGGCCGAGGTAAGTACGGAAAGCAGGGTAGATTTGCCGGCATTGGGGAACCCCACCAGCCCGACATCCGCCAAAACCTTCAATTCCAGGGTCAGGTCTTTCTCCTCCCCGGAGATGCCCGGCTGGGCGTATCTCGGGGTTTGGTTGGTCGCACTTTTAAAATGCCAGTTCCCACGGCCCCCCATACCGCCTTTGGCAGCGATCTCCTCCTGGCCGTCCTCGGTTATTTCAAAGAGTACCGCTGCGGTATCTGTGTCCCTCACGACCGTACCCAGGGGGACCTCCAGGATGACGTCCTCCCCATCTGCCCCGGTGCTGCGCTGTTTGCCTCCGTTTTCGCCATGGCCGGCCCTGAAATGTCTTTTGAATTTAAAACCAAGCAGGGTCCACAGGTTTTTGTTCCCCCGAATGATCACGTGCCCGCCACGGCCACCATCACCTCCGTCGGGCCCTCCCTTTGCCACGAATTTTTCCCGCCTCAGGTGGGCAGAGCCCGCACCTCCGTTACCGGAAGTCAGGTGGATCTTGACATAGTCGACAAAATTGCCTTCGGTCATGGGATGGCATTAAGGTTGTTAGAAGTGCAGAAAGCCTCAGAGGATATCTATGACCTGGGAGAGGCGGTCGGTAATTTCCTGTATATCTCCCACTCCATTAACGCTGTGGAATTTCCCCTGCTTCTGATAGAATGATTTTAAAGGGGCCGTTTTTCGGTTGTATTCCTCAAAGCGATTCCGGATTTTACGCTCGTCCTGGTCATCGCTTCGGCCACTGACCTTACCCCTTTCAAGGAGACGGCCGATAAGTACCTCATCATCCGCTTCCAGGGCGATGGTTGCATCGATCTTCATGTCCTTGCTTTCCAGAAAATTGTCAAGTGCTTCCGCCTGGGCTGCGGTCCTGGGAAAGCCGTCAAAAATAAAGCCTGAGGCCTCGGGGGTTTTTTCCACTTCCTCCTGCAGCATTTTAATGGTGACTTCATCCGGGACCAGATCCCCCTGGTCTATGTAAGACTGGGCCAACTTACCCAGTTCGGTGCCGTTTTTCATATTGTACCGGAAGACATCCCCTGTAGAGATATGCTTCAGGTCGTATTTCTCTTTCAGGATAGTCGCCTGAGTCCCCTTTCCGGCTCCAGGCTTACCGAATAATACTAAGTTGATCATGGAATGCTCTTTTATTTGATAAACGTCACGAAGGTTCCTGCCCTCTTCCCGGTAATCCAGGCCGTATCCCACAATGAATTTGTCCGGGATTTCCATCCCGAAATAGTCGATCTGATACTCCCCGCTGTACACTTCAGATTTGTAAAACAGGGTGGCGATTCTGAAATCTCTGACGTTTTTGTTCGAAAACATATGGACCAGCTCCTGAAGGGTCCTGCCGGTATCCACGATGTCTTCCAGAATAATGACGTCCTTACCCTCCACCTGGTCAGGCAGGTCGAGAAGGGTTTCAACGATTCCGGTAGAAGTGAGCCCCCGGTAAGAACTGAGTTTGACAAAGGTTACCTCACAGGGGTAGGGGTAGTATTTCAAAAAATCCGCAACGAACATGAACGCCCCGTTCAGCACCCCCACAAATACAGGGACCTTATCCCTGTAATCCCGTGCTATTTCATCCGCCACCTTTTGCACGGCCTGAAGTATCTCGGCTTCGGGCAAAAAGGGGACGAACCGCTTCCCTAAAAGGCTTACCGAATTTTCCATAGGTACTGATCTGCGAATATAGTGTTTTGATTTTTCTTTTTGGGCGGGCCCCTGTGGATTCTGAGATTATGTGGTATTTTTGTGCAACCATTCCCGAAGAGGGCAAGACACTTTTTTATGAGTTATTTTTCATCGGATTTTACCCTGGGGATTCTGGGCGGAGGACAACTGGGAAAAATGCTTTTGTATGAGACCCGGAAATGGGACATCCGCACCCGGGTGATTGACCCCTCGGCAGAAGCTCCGAGCAGGCTTGCCTGTAACGAATTCTTTCAGGGAGACCTCATGGACTATGACACCGTAATGGCTTTTGGAAAAGACGCCGACCTGCTCACCATTGAAATTGAAAACGTCAATGCCCGGGCGTTGCAGGACCTGGAAAACCAGGGGGTGCAGGTCTTTCCAAAGGCGAAGACCCTGCAGGTAATTCAGAACAAAGCACGTCAGAAACTGTTTTATCGGGACAAGGATATTCCTACCGCCCCCTTCAGCCGGTTTGCATACACCAGTGAAATCAGGGACAGTATTGAAAACGGGGGGCTTACCTTCCCTTTTGTGTGGAAAAGTGCCCAGTTCGGATACGACGGGCAGGGCGTGAAAATCGTCAGGAAATACAAGGACCTGGAGGGGCTTCCCAACGTCGAATGCGTCGCGGAAGCGCTTATTCCCTTTAAAAATGAACTGGCGGTGATCGTCGCCCGGAACCCATCCGGGGAAACCCAGACCTACCCTGTGGTGGAAATGGAATTTCACCCCGAGGCCAACCAGGTGGAGTATGTCCTATGCCCGGCCCGTATTTCGGATCAGGTGGCCCGAAAAGCCCGTGAGGTGGCCCTGCAGGTATCTGAAAAGCTCGGCCATGTAGGCCTCCTGGCCGTGGAATTATTTCAAACGGAAGCGGATGAAATCCTCGTTAACGAGGTGGCTCCAAGACCCCATAACAGCGGACATTACAGCATTGAAGGAAGTTTTACCAATCAGTTTGAGCAGCACCTCAGGGCCATCCTGGGCCTCCCGTTGGGAAAAACCGCCAGCAAGGTTTCAGCCGTGATGGTCAACCTGGTAGGGGCCGAAGGGTATAGTGGTCCTGTCCATTATAAAGGCATTGAAGACATCCTGGGGTTACCGGGCGTAACCCCTCATATTTACGGAAAGAAAATGACCCGGCCTTTCAGGAAAATGGGACACGTAACCATCGTGGATCCCTCCATTGATAAAGCACGGGAAATGGCCGCAAAGGTCAAGGAGCGTATTGAAGTAATATCAAATCAGACAACATCATGAGCAAAGTAGCCATCGTCATGGGAAGTACCAGTGACCTCCCCGTAATGCAGGAAGCCATTGACATCCTGGAATCCCTGGGGGTAGCCACCTTTGTGGATATCGTTTCTGCCCACAGAACTCCGGACAAACTAGCCGAATTTGGCAGGACTGCCCATACAAAAGGTATTTCTGTCATTATCGCGGGAGCAGGCGGGGCAGCTCACCTGCCCGGCATGCTGGCAGCCTATTCCCCCCTTCCCGTGATTGGGGTGCCCGTAAAGAGCCGCAACTCCATAGACGGGTGGGATTCGGTGCTTTCCATCCTACAGATGCCCGGAGGCGTACCCGTGGCCACGGTAGCTCTGGACGGGGCAAAAAATGCCGGCATCCTGGCTGCACAGATCCTTGGAAGTCAGGATGAAGACCTGCGTGAGAGGGTTATGGCTTATAAGACCGGGCTTAAGGAAAAAGTGGACCTGGGAGCCAAAGAGGTCCGTAAAAAATACAATGATTAATCCCGCCATCCCCATGACAGCATCTACCTTAAAATAGTTTGAGCACCTATGGAAAATCCTTTACTGGAACCCTTTGACCTCGCCCCTTTTTCCAAAATAAAAACACAGCACTTCAAACCGGCTTTTGAAAAAGCCCTGAAACAGGCCCGCGCCGAAGTGGATGCCATTGCGGACAACTCCGAGCCTCCGACCTTTGAAAACACCGTGGCGGCTCTGGATTACGCCGGGTACCAACTGGAACGTATCTCCAGTATTTTTTTCAACCTCAACTCGGCTGAAACCAACAGGGAAATTCAAACCCTGGCCCAGGAAATCTCCCCCATGCTCGCGGCATTTGGGAATGACATCACCCTGAATGAAGCCCTCTTTAAAAGGGTACAGGCCGTATACGAACAAACCGGGCAGGATACCCTCACGCCCGAACAACAGATGTTGCTGGAACGCAAATTCCGGCATTTCAGGAGAAACGGGGCCCTGCTTTCAGAAGAAGACAAAAAACGGCTTCGGCAAATAGACGAGGAACTCTCCAGGCTAAAACTGACCTTCGGGGAACACATACTGGAGGAGACCCAAAAATTCGAATTGCATCTTACAGCGGAATCAGATCTGCGGGGATTACCCGAATCCGAGAGAGAAGCTGCACGGATGCTGGCAAAGGCCCGTGAAAAGGACGGTTGGGTGTTTACCCTGGATTACCCGAGCTACCTTCCCTTTATGAAATATTCGGATAAACGGGAACTCCGGAAACAAATGGCCCTTGCCTTTGGAAGCCGGGCTTTTCACGGAGATGCCCTTGACAACCGGGAAACGCTCCTTAAAATTGCTAATTTGCGGTACGAACGGGCCCGCCTCCTGGGTTATGAGAACCACGCTCATTTTGTCTTGGAGGAACGGATGGCCAAATCCCCGGATTCGGTCAGGCAGTTTCTAGAGGATTTGCAGGGCAAAGCGCTTCCGGCTGCCCGGCAGGAATTCAAAGAACTCAGTGATTTTGCCAAAAACCGGGATTCCCTGGGCGGCCTGGAAAAGTGGGACAGTGCGTACTACTCCGAAAAACTGAAACAGGAGAAATTTTCCCTGAAGGAGGAGGAACTCAAACCGTATTTCGAATTGGGCAGGGTCCTGCATGGGATGTTTGAGATCGCCGGCAACCTTTATGGACTCCGCTTTGAAGAAGATACAGCTATTGATACCTATCACGAGGAGGTGAAGGCATACAACGTTTTTGATGCCTCCGGTTCCGAAATGGCTGTTTTCTATGGGGATTTCCACCCCCGCCCCGGGAAGCGGGCCGGTGCCTGGATGACCTCCTACAAACCACAGTTCCGAAAAGAGGGCCGGAACGAACGACCCCATGTCTCCATTGTGTGCAATTTCACGCGGCCCACGGAATCCACCCCCTCTTTGCTGACCTTCACTGAAGTAACCACGCTGTTCCACGAGTTTGGTCATGCCCTGCACGGCATGCTGGCAGACACTACTTACCCCGGGTTATCAGGGACCTCGGTTTACTGGGATTTTGTGGAGTTGCCCAGCCAGATCATGGAAAACTGGTGCTACGAACCCGAAGCGCTTTCCATATTTGCCCGCCACTATCAGAGCGGTGAGGTAATCCCTGAAGAACTTATTAAACGAATCCGGGCCAGTGCCAATTTCCTGGAAGGAATGGCAACGGTACGCCAGCTCAGTTTTGGAAAGCTCGACATGGCCTGGCACGGGGGAAATCCCGAGGGCATTACCGATGTCAAAGTTTATGAGCAGGAAGCCTTCGGGCCTACGCAGCTATTTCCTGACCATCCTGAAACCTGTATGAGCACTTCCTTCGCGCATATTTTCCAGGGAGGGTATTCCGCTGGTTATTACAGCTATAAATGGGCCGAGGTCCTGGATGCCGATGCCTTTGCCTACTTCAGGGAAAAGGGAATCTTTAACAGGGAAGTCGCTCAAAAATTCCGGCAAAATATCCTTTCGCAGGGAGGGACAGAAGATCCCATGGCGCTTTATGTGAGGTTCCGCGGAAGGGAGCCCAGGCTGGAACCGCTGCTGGAACGGGCCGGCCTCCTCAGGAAATCGGCCTGAGGCAGTCAGGACATTTCCGTTCAGGGGGGTTATTGCGCCTTGTAGGCATCCCACCCTCCGGTGAGGTCCACCACGTTATATCCCAGGGAATCCAGGAAATGGGCCGCTTTGGCACTCCGGCCCCCGACTTTGCAATAGACATAAACTTTCCGGTCCCGGTCAATGGTGTCCCATTTTTGTGCAAAGTCAGCTGCCATCCAATCGATGTTAACTGCCCCTTCCAGGTGGCCTTCTTCGTATTCCCCGGGGGTACGGACATCCACGAGTAAATCGTTCTTTTTTAAATCTTGGCGGGAAAACTCCGTAATCGGCATCTGCCGTGCCGTTTCTTGCTTACAACCCAGCAGCGCCAGGCCAATCAACAATGTATACAGGATCTTTTTCATGGTGTACTGCTTAGAGTCATAAAGATACCCCTATTCTGTAAAATTCCTTTATTTTAGGTCCCGTTCTCTTCTAGATGACAAAACCTGAACTACATCCGGAAACCTGGGTCGACCTTTATGCCGACTATCTGTACAACTACGCCGTAGTACGGGTGGGAGATGAGGAGCTTGCCAAGGACCTGGTACAGGAAACCTTCATCGCCGGACTTAAATCCGCTCAGAATTTCAAAGGGAACGCTGCTGAACGTACCTGGCTGGTAGCTATCCTGAAACGGAAAGTGATCGACTATTACAGGAAGTCCAATACAAAAAAAGGAAAAGCAGAGGTACGGTTTTCATTCAATGCCCCTCACGAACAGGAAGAAGATTGGCTGGAAGCCCGGGCTGCAGACCCTGATAGTGTCCGTGATAACGACGAGCTCGAAAATGAAGAACTGGGAATGGCCATACAGCAATGCATCTCCCGACTCCCTGAAAAACAAGGGCAGGTATTCACCCTGAAGACCCTGAAACAATGGAGTACGG
>JARRQA010000009.1:1280-18388 GCA_037382325.1 Robiginitalea sp. | reverse complement strand
CTGGATTAAAGGAAGCCAGGGATTCCGTTAAAGACCTATTTAATACACTCAGCTACCTTGGTGATTTAGCCCGCGCGCCGGCTGGCCCCTCACTACAAAAGGTCCACCGGACCTTTTGTAAGCGTTCGGTCCGGGTCGAGAATAGTACAGCAGGGGGAGCAGATCTGGCTGTCGGTTGACAGCCTTTTTTCTTCGTGTAGGTTGCAACGTAACCATGCATTCTTAACCCTAACTTAATCAGCGACTCCTTCCTATCGGTTACTTTTCCATGTTAAAGTGCTATAATCACTTTGCAAGGCAAAATATCCATGAAAAAATTAAAAATACTTCTTGTGGTGCCATTGCTGATGGCATTTCAGTGCGATGAAGAAACCGATTTATCGGAAGACCGATTGATCGACACCGGCTTGCTGGGAAGGTGGGAAATTGCCGATGAAACAATCGGCGGGATCTCCGACTTGTCCGTAAAATGCTGCCGGTTCTTTGAATTTAACCCTGATGACACTCCGGAGGATTTTAAGGGGACGTTCTTTTATGAGGATGCAACCGGGGTTTACCAGGGGGTGTTTTCTGTGGATCCGGAGAACGGAACGATCCTTTTCCAGCGGGAAAGCCGGAATCCTGTCACCTATGTGTATGCCTTAAATGGCGAACAGGATTACCTGAGGTTCACCTTTGCTGAGGATGATACTGAGTTTGAACAGGGGTGGAGCAGGGTATACTGAGAACCAGCGTCATTGGGGGGTGGCACCCATATGCTAATGCCGGTTCCGGCACCCCGACCTGTGGACAAAGCTTTCAGTGGTACCACTAATTGCACCAACCCATAGTGGGCGGGTTCAGGAACATCCTGACAGGGGTTGATCCTCCCAGGCGAACGGGAGCTAAAGAGCTCTTAGAAGCCGGCCCTTATGCTTGTTAAAGGGTGCGGCTGTCCGGAGAAGCTTAGAACAAGGCCTTTTCCAACTGCGGTTCTTCAACCTGTTTCTGAGAATGGGGCTCCCGGGCTTCCTTGCTTTCTTCTACATCCACCCATTTCAGGTTTTGCTCATAGCGCAAAACCGTGTTTTGCTGCAGAGGGTCCATCACCATGAGGTAGATCCATTCATTGTCCAGCAATTGTCTCAGGTGCTCATTTCGCAAAAGGATTTCAGATACCCGACGCACCGGGGCTTGTATAAGCACAGACAGGCGGAGGGGTTTATGGTACAGATCGGTATCCGATTCCTTCAGGGATTGAAGCGGAAGCCCCATTTTCAGGTCTCCTCCGTTCCCCTGCACCACGCCGAACTTTCCGGTAATATTGTGGGTGATCTTGGAACCGCCCCCGAAAGTGTCGTTGTCTACCGTGGAGAAATAATAATGGTTGTTGATCCACTGGGTAACCACCATGGGTCCCTGCATGATCCCCTCCAGGGCCCCTCCGGAAACATCCAGTTCCCATTCATAGGAATGCAGGAAGCAATGGCCTTCCAGGTTCTTGTTTTTGGTAAGGGACCTGGGGGCGATGATGAACCCGGCATTTTTGGCAAGACCCCATTCCGGACGGGTTTCCCCCCAATGGTTCGCCTTTTGGTGGGCCAAAGAGACACTGTTTTTGGTAACACCGAGCCGCTCCCGGGTGGCGGTTTGCTGGGCTTTGCGCAAATCCGCCTTCAGGGCATGCAGTTGCCTGCTGTGGGATGCAGGCACGGCAGAATCAAATATCGTGATCTCGTCTGTGGTCGTATTGTGTTCGGCCCCGATGAAAACCGTGCTTTCCGGGATCTGAAGACCGTGTTCCCTGGCCAATACCTTACGGACCTCAGACCGGTTTGCCAGCCTGGCAAGCATCCGGGCGTTATGCCTTCCCGGGCTTGCGGCACAGGCCCCGCAATCCAGGCTGGAGCCAAAGGGGTTGTTGGCCGAGTGGCTTCCATGGCCTACGAAGAGTACCAGGGGCGCATAGTCCTTCCAGCCCATCAGGTCAAAAGCGGATTTCACGATGGCCACCTGTTCCTGCAGGGGGATCCCGGGAACCGCGACCTTTGCGTCAGAACGTTCGAGCTCCGGGTCGCAAAAAGCCTCGAAAGCAGGGGTGTTCCTTTGTTTCAGGCGATAGAAATAGCCCGGCTTCAGGGTCCGGGCCAGAAGCGAAAGCCCATAATAAAATCCCGACCCCTCTACAAACCCGAAGGCAGACGGGAGCATGTTTTTCATGCGTTTCAGGAAATAGTCACCGAACTTCAGGACCTCGTTACGCTTTTTAAAGGCAGTCAGTTTGTCCCCTTTCTCCTCCCGGGAGGTTTCCGTAACGCGGTAGGCCGATGGGAGGATGGGAGGGCAGGATTTGCGGGTAATGTCGTTTTCCAGGTCCTGGTAGTCCATGGCGATTCCAAAGAACCCGGCATACCCATAGGTTTCATAGTTTCCTTTGGATTCCACATGCCTGCGGATCCCTTCTGAGCGCGTGTCGATACAAAAAACCAGTTGGGCGTCGGCACAAAGTTCTTCCGGCGTTTTCGTCCGGTCTGCAGAGGATTCCTCTTTTCCAAGGGTCTTGATGAGCTTTTTCTGCCAGCTCCACTCCCAGGCCTTCAACCAGAGGTATGGGAGCTTGAGCTCTGTTTCGATGTCCTGCCGGTCCTTTTTTTCGGGCAGGATCCCGACCTTGAGATGTTGGGCCAGCCAAAGGCGTACCCCCAAATATTCCTCCAGGCTGATTGGGTAGGCCTGTTGAAAGGCGGAGTTCGTTTCCACGCGGTGGTTGATGTATCCCGTCCATCCTGGAAGGGCCGCGAGGTGATACGTAAAGATTTGGGTGCATTCCTCCTTTGAGTAGCCCTCGAGGATCTGAGACAGGGCCTCCCCGGCTGTTTTGGGGATCTGGCTACTTTTGAGTTTGCCGAGTTCCCCATCGTAGCTTGCCAGCTTCCGCCAGGCCCGGTAAAAGCCTTCGGACTTGCCGGGCATTTCCCATTCGGCAAGGCCTTCATCCATAAAGGCCGCGAGCCACTTCGCCATAATGCGGTCCAGGCGGTGGTTTGGGTTCATCCCCTTGTTTCGCTGGACGGCCTGCATTTTCCTCAAATAGGAATCCGGGGTGTCGGACAGGCCGTTTTCCTCCAGCAGGCCCGTGAGTATGTTTTCATCGATCGCCCCCTCCTTAAGAGCCTTCCGGTATTCGGCTGCTTCCGGGAAAACATTCGCATTCAGATGATCTTTGGCGCTTTTCAGAGCTTCCCGGAACGGCATGGTTTCATATCCAGACAACGGGTTGGATGTGACGAAGGAATACAGGGGCCAGGTTTTTCCAATTACCCGGGAGGCTTCCTCAATACAGGCTGAAAGATGGTGTTGGCTCATACGGATTTTGATTTATAGAGTAAGATGGACTTCCCATGTGGTTGGGACAGGTTCATCAGTTTCACATAGACCCATGGCAGCCGGCGGTACACCCCGAGCTTCATAATGAAAAAACCGATCAGGAAAACGATCCCAAAACCGATCTCCACTGCAGACAGGGGCAGGGGAGTGGCCACCATGGGCATATCTGCCATCAGGGTGGTTACCCCGTTGAACATCAGGGCATAGATGCCTATTCCCAAAAGGGTCAGTGCAGCGGGTGCAAGGAATTTCTGGAAAACCGAAAGGCTTCGTTGTTTTACAATGTTATAAGTGGCTTGCCCTACGGTAATGGCCACGATAAGGGTCAGGAAAATGCCACTGTTCCCCTCGGTCCCTTTTCCGGTCAGCCAGGAAAACAACACTGCGCCCAAAAGGCCGAAGATCAGTACAATGACTGCCTGCAGGGGCTTGATGCGGATCTGTAGTGGTTTTTGCGGGTTTGCATGTGCAATCTCTTCCCCGGAGGCGAGGAACAGGTAGGCTTTATAAAACCCATGGAGGATCAGGTGAGCCACGGCCGCATTGAAAAATCCCAGGCCGCACTGCATGATCATAAAGCCCATCTGGGCGATGGTGGAACACGCCAACCGGTGTTTCACATTGACCTGCAAAAGTTTGGTGAATTGAGCGATGATAGCAGTCAGGCCCCCGACAATCAGGAGTACATTCAGCGTTTTAGAGGCAAAAATCAACGTGGCAAACAGGGCCAGCAATATCCCGGCACCATTTACAAAACCGGCATGCATCAGGGCAGAGGCAGGGGTGGGCGCTGTCATGGCAGAGAGCAACCAGCGGTGGAAGGGATAGATGGCGGATTGCACAATCGCAGCCGTTATAACACAGATCGCAGCCGCCAGGAGGATATACCCGGGCATGCTGCCGATGGCATCCGTAATAGCTCCAAGCGTGAATGCCCCGCTTTGAACAGCGAGCAGCAAGACTCCGGCACTGAGGAAAAAGGTACCGGTCAAAAAATAGCGCCGGGTAAAACGGGAGGCTTCACGGGCTTCTCCCCATTCCCGGTCAACCCCTATCAGCCCGGACATAAAAAGCCCCATTGCCAGCCAACTTAACAGAAGGAGGATCACATTGTACGAAATCACCAGAAGCATAACGGAGAAGGTAAAACCTAAGCACAAGACCATAAACCGCTTTCGGTACCTGAAACCATTGAGGTATTTCAGGGCATAGCTGCAAACAAGGGCGCTGAAGAAAGTAACCACAGTCCAGATCAGGGCCGAGAACCCGTTAAACCGCAACAGGTCCGCCAGGTACCACTGCTCAATACCCCCGGCATTGAGCAACAAATTCGCCAGGTTCGCCAGGAAGAGCAGCCAAAGAAGCGAAAGCGTCATTTTCGAAAAGGAGAACGAAGTAGTACCTCCAATATTCCCGTCTGCAGGTTGCTGGGATTTTTTCGATAAAAGTTTTACAGGATTCATTTTTTTGGTTTAAGCAATTTTTTGAAGTACTAAAGGCGCACAACCATTAGCCGGCAAGTGTAATTTCAAGGGTGCCGGTTATTTTCAGCTCCCGCCCGGATTGACGGATTTTGGAAATAAACTCCCTGGCGATTTGCTTTTCTTTTTCAAGCTCCCCAATACGGCCGTCCAGTTGTCCTGTCTGGCAGCCATGGTTCCCTTCCCAAAGCTTGAGCCTTTGCAACTTGTGGAAATTGATTTTTTCATCAAGTAAGGCACAAATGATATCCGAGGCTTCGGAGGGAGAAAACGTTCCTTTTACCAGTTCGATTTGTTGCGTAGCCTTTTTGCTGTCTACTTTTTCTATGGTTTCCAAGATTCTTTGATTTAGAAGGATTTCCCCGCTGTAACGGTTTTTCCGGTGCAAATATGTTTATTTTAATTCATAAATTAATATTTATTATAAATATGAAATACATAAAAATAAATTATGATAGTGGAAAGGTTTAGGAAAAATATCTGCGGAAGTAAGCGGCATTTTAGCCTACTGGATAAAACTGTTGTCTGTCCAGGGAATCTGAGGGCTAGCTGGTTGTTTTAAAGACAAGTCAATTACAAAGGGGGGGTGTTGCCAGTGGTATTACCCGGGAGACTATGGATATTTGAGATTTCGATCAATACCATAATAAGAATATGGTCCAGAGCAATTACCCGGGAGCGGAAAAGTCTAAGTGGTAATCAAATAAAGTCTTTTAGAAAGACCAGGGGGCTTTAATGACTCCTTGCATAAAGCAGGCGAGAAATAGTTTTAGCCCCGCAAGAGTCCGAAATTTTATGCCGGAATATTCAATGGCTGATCCTGAAATGAATTTAAAGGGTTGACGGATTAAACGGAGTATTTTTCAAAATGGTTCTGCCATTATTTTACCACTCCCAACCAAAACCAGTGGTGAAAATATAATCGACTTCCCTGCCTGCTTCGGCCGGCCGGTTGTCATAGTTGAGGGTAAAACCGGCTCTTACGTAAAAGTCTTCTATAAAAATATCATCATATTTTGCATCGAATCTTAAGTCTGTCCGAATACGACCGGATTCCACAGATTCGTCTGAAATAATGGTCGGGTAAAGCACAATGGAGGTAAGGAGGTTTAGATCCCCGATATCGTACAAGTTTAACTCTGTTCCTATAAATCCTTCCATGGATGATCTGTCAGGCGCGGTCGTGAAAGTCCCATCGTCCGGATTCAATACGGGTGAAAAAGTTTCGCTTGTGTATGCCACACCTCCGTAAACATTCCAGTACAAAGAGTTCGTGCGTCTGATAAAATTACCTATTCCCAGTTTCCCGGTGGCCCGTAAATCCAAAGACTGTTCTGTATTTGAAAGCAGGACCAGGTCTGCTCCAACATTCCAGTCTGCGGGCAGAAAGTAGCGATAGCCGAGGCCCCCGTCATTTCGTTGTATGTCCGATACGTTGTCCTGGGTAGTGATCAACGTATTGTAATACAAGTCAGCTGACCATCGGTCTTCCAAATAAGCCAATCTCAAATTACCATTCAGCTGTCGCTGGTTGTTGGCCTTCGTCAGCGAGAGCCCAAAGTCAATGTTCGCGGATAACCGACTCAAAAAGCCACTATCCACACTATTTATATAGACAATGTCAATCTGGTTCACTGTCAGGTCTTCCCCATCTTCGTTGTCGATGAATATTTTACCTTCTCCTGCGCTTCTGAAAGTGCCATTGATTCTCTGACCATCCGAAAGGGTAATCAGATACCGCTGCATCGCCCTCATTTCGGAGATGTCTTCCCAGGTTATCTTAAAATCTGAATCGGAATACGAAGGTTCAATGGTCAAAACACCCCTGTCCATGCTCTTTAGATCTCCGACAATGACATCACCATTGTTGAGGTATAAAGTGTCATTCTGGCCGTAACTTTTCTGTACATGAAAGGCGATAACCAAAAAAATTAAAGCGTAAAAATTTTTCATTGTTCTAGTGGTTTTCAGTGAATACGAAATATTTTTTGGTTAGGCATTTCGTAAAAATACTACATAAGCTGTAGGTCTTCAAATAGACACCGGTTAAATCTTTAGTACGCTACCGGCGCTCCCCTTTTTTGTCGGCTTTGGAAAATTCAATCATCGATTCAATTAGGGGATTCACCGATATGCCAAAATTCCGGCCCTATCTGTGAACGGTAAGGAATTCAGGATGTAATTGTGAGAGCGTGTATTTGATATGAAAAATTTGGCAACTGATCTAATACCGGGCAGGTGCATCTTCTTATCCCCTTACTTGTATAAGGAATTCGACACGAACTGATGTTGAATTTGCATGAAAATAGCGCCCAAACCTATTTTTTGATTGCAAGCAACTCAGGTTGAATTCGGTTTAAAACTTAACCCAAATTTTAGTACCATGAAAAGAGGCCAGTTATTTATGCTATTGTTAGTGTCTGCGAGCTTGATAGTAAGTTGTTCAAAGGAAGATATTGACTCGCCCGAATTGATGTTCAGCAATGCGAAATCCGACAATGGGTTGGACAATGGAAATGGAGTTCATTCCGGGGCGTTTTACAACCTGGACATCATTGGTTTAGAGGAAGGTAAAACGGCAGATATGACCGGAGATAACGGTCTTCTTTTTGTTGGGTTTGAAGGATTGACAGAGATCAACCTGATGTCAGGAGATGATTTTCGGGTAATGGATGCCAATGGTACGGACGGGTCGGCCGAATTTATGTTGCCAAATCCAGATCCGGACGGGGACGGAATTACCGCTTATTCTATTTGGGTCCGTCAACTCGGGTCGGTGGAAAATGCCACGAGCGCCTTCTGTGCCGGGACGGATCAGTCCCAGGAGGCCACTACTGACCGGGAAGGATTTTACCAGGTGTGTACCTCGGCCCCACTGTCAGTTGAAAGTTCCAGTTTGTCAAATCCGCTGATTGAAGACATCTCCATTGAATTGCTGACTATTTCCGTAGAAACGGACCTCTATATTATCGATGCCGTTGGGAATGAAGTTACCATTCCAGCCGGACGGCACGCTATTTTTGATGAAATCTTCGAAGATTATCTCTGGTACTATAACTCTAATGGACTCAGGGTCCTGCAGTTAAGGTTCTATGAAATGTCTTCTGAAAATAACTAACCCCGTTTAATTATTTTGAATTTAAGGAACCCCCGGGGTGAACATCCCGGGGGTTTTTTTAATATCCCTGTTTCCTCTTCTTTTTAAAGAATACCCGGGTAGAACGGCTCAAAAGACCAGTTACATGACCCGCGAATTTCTTGCTTCCCGGGAACTTTTCGGATCCACCTTTCGTTCGATGACCATTCGAATCAGGCATACTTTACCATCGGAGGTTTTGCAGGTAATGTGCAGCGGCCCCTATATCCCTGATCGGGTCCGGGGCAAAATCGTGTTCAATAAAAAAATGTTCCACTCCGTGTGAAGATGCAGTGCCCATAATTTCTTTTAAGGGTAATACCCCTTTTCCGGCAGCAACGAGTTGTGGAAATAACTCCATCCACTGATCTGGGGTAGAACCGTCTCCGGAGAAATGGGTGCGTTTTTTCATGTCCTTGATGTGAAGCATTTTAAACCGCCCACTATTTTTTTCAAGTAACTCAACGGGGTTGGCCCTTCCCGCTACCGTCCAGAATATATCCATTTCAAAGAAAACAAGGGAAGGATCTGTCCCTTCAAAAATCAGGTTGATCGGTGTGACCCCGGAAGCATCTGGGCTTAACCCATAACCGTGATTGTGATAGGCAAAATGAATTCCTTCTGCTTTTGCATTTTCACCAATTCTGTTAAAGCGTTCGGCCATCAGCCTGTATGCGTCGAGGGAACCTCGCTCATGATCGGGGATACTCGGCAGAACCACATATTTGGCTCCCAACGCATTGGCAGCTTCAGCCAGCGCACCCATCTTACCCTCGAGCGTATAAAGATCGGTATGCATGGATGGCACGTGGATGCCGTGATTTTCTGTGATATTTTTAAACTCTGAAACAGATCTGCCGTAAAATCCGCTTACGCTGAACCCCAGTCGTGGGGTTACCTCTGCCCATGATTCTTTATTCCGAATGTCCGAAAAACGGTAGGGCCCATAGGTCTCAAATTCAGTGATTCCCAGTTCAGCTAGTGCCCGAACCCCTGCTTCCAGGTCATTTTCCAAAAGTTTTGGCACCGAGAACAGTCCGAGCCCTATGGATTTTAATTTATCAGGGGGTTGTGGCCAGTTTGCTAAAACGGTTGACACGGAAGTGGCGCCAAAGGCAAAAAGCGAGGAAGTCGTTAAAAATTGCTTTCGGTTCATTCGGGTCGGGGTTACTTGAATCCTTTGAAATTGTGTTGTCTAATATATTGAAATCAAGACCCTATTTTTCCAGTTAACAAGGGGCAGAGGATCTGAGCCTTTGAGTTTCTGTTATTTTGTATTCCCATTTTTGGGCCGGATAGCAGAGCTTAATTTACAACATTTTCTCCCAGGAACGCTGCAGGTCCACCCGGATCCCTAAAGTAAATACGTCCTGGGCTTCCACCCCAAAGGAATTGACGCCTTTTCCATACCGGTATTCCGCATAGATATAGGCAAAACGGGAGGGTTTGTATTCTGCCCCGATTATGTAGAATTGCCGCTTGAAATCCCCGCTTAGGGGAAGGTCTTCCACAACCGGGAAGTAGCCATTGAACCCTGCCAGAATCGAATATTTCGGTCTTTTGAATTTGCCGTACAGTTCAAATCCTTTCGCATCAAATACGGTCGCTATCACTTCTTCCTCCACGAGCGACCTGGCCACATCACCACTGCTGTGATTTACATATACCGCCCCTGCATCCAGATTTTCAGAAGTGTAGTAGAGCCCTAAAGCCATATACTCAGGATGATTTGCGAAGCCAAGGGTGTTCTCAAGGAGGAAATCATCAAAATACACTTTGTTGTAGCCCACCCCAGCTTTAAGACCCTTCCAAATTTCCAATTGTATACTAGCCCCGAACCCATCGATAAGGTAACCATTTTGCGTTGTGCGCATTTGTAACTGGCCGCCTATCTGGAGAGGTCCGAATGTATTTCGGTAGGTGAGAGTCTGGTTAGCCCGCCCTGTTCCGGTTTCACCACCATCGGAACTGGCTACGTAAGTGGCGCTGCCCTGCCCCCCGAAGACATTGAACCTGTCCGTATATCCGGTGATGTCGTAAAAAACGCTCCATTGTTTTCCAATGGTAAGGATTCCATACCGGCCGAAATCAGCCCCTAGGTATCCGAGCCGGGTGGAAAATACCTGTAGGTTCTGGGTCTGGCCAAACCGGATAAAACCGCTATTGGTATTGGCATCCGCGTTGAGTAATTGGGCGCTCCTGAATAGGTTAATGCCAAGCTCCACCCCCACAAAGTATCTGATTTTTCTCTTTGTTCCCGAAAGTTCAAATCCAATTCTGGAGGCATTTTCCTGGATTTCGGCCTGTCCGTCCAAAACGGCGAAATGCCCTCGAAAACTGCCATAAGGGGCGAATTGGATTTTCAACGGGTCTGTATTGGGAGTCTCACGATCGCTGTTCTGGGAAAAACCCAGCAAGGGAACAAACAGGATAAGTACCAGAAAATTTCTGCTAACCAGGGTCATCAGATGCCGTTATCAATAGGTGACGATTGTTTTCTGAAAATAGTAAAAATCTATATGTTACCATCTTTGGTCCTTGGGCGCCTATTGCGCTGCAAGCATCGGCACAAAACACCCAACGGGTTGAAAAAATTGCGTCCAGCGTCCTGAACAATAAGGAATACCCACGTTATAAGGAATTCGTCGAGACCTTTGCCAGGGAACATCCCCTGCGCCTTGAAAATGAATTCCGCCATACCCCCATCCGCCAGGCCTACCTCTCCTTCAAGGAGTTGCCGGACAGTACGGCAGTAGAAACCGTGGGCACCCTTTCCGAGGTGGTAGCAGATGCGACAAACCGCCTAGATTTCAACACGGATGCAGCGGGGAAAAAGTTCTCCTGGCAGACCTCCTTGTTTTTAAAAGAACAGGGGCTGGACTCCGTTCCGCTGGAAGTTCGGCTGGCTGCTGTGGAATACGAATTGGAACGCCTGGCCGATGTGGCCACGAATTCCCCTGAGATCCTCTCCGAAGTCCACGATATGGTCAAAAGCTTCCTCTTGTTCTACATTCTTGGCCTGATCCTAATTCTCGGGGTGCCCTTTTATCTGGGGTATCTTTTGGGAAAGCGGTCCGGGAATCGCGGGAATGGCCGATAGAATTTGCGGATGGATCATTTGTAAGGCAGTCCCTGTCAGTTTTTGGAAATATTCATATTCCGAAAGGCATTCGGGGAGTGTCCTACCCTTTGTTTGAAGAGCCTGCTGAAATGTTGCGGGTGTTTGAAGCCCAATTCATAGGCAACCTCATTAATTGATTTGTCCGGGTCAAAAATCGTTCCCTGGCAACAGTTATAAGCTTTGACTGGATGTGCTCATGTGCGCTGCGGCCCGTTTCTTTCTTGACGAGGTCTCCGAAATAATTGGGGGAAAGGTGTTGTTCCTCAGCAAAGCAGCTTACCATGGGACATCCCGTTAGGGCTGCTTTTTCCGAGCGCAGGCAGTCGTTCAGGGATCCTTCAAACTGATTGGCGACCCTATAGTTGGCTGTATCCCGGGTGATGAATTGCCGGGCGCAGAAGCGGTTGCAGTGGTTCAAAAAAAGTTCGATGTTGGAGACGATCACGCCTTTACTGTGCATGTCTATACCCCGCTCCAGCTCATACCGGATTTTCTCCAGACAATCCATTAAAATTTGACGTTCCCTGTCAGACAGGTGCAGGGCTTCATGCACCTCGAAGGAGAATAACGAATTCTCCGAAATAATCCTGCAGGGTAACCTGGCCTTCAGGAAAAAGATGGATGTCCTCGGGATGCCTTATATTTACGGAGAAACGGAAGGTAGCCATACCTGGAACAACTGGCGAAACTACCTCTCCGAAGATGTACAACAAATTTTTAAATCCTAAACACACCAAAGGATGAAAAAATACGTCGGTTATGCATTGATGGTGCTCCTGGGATGGGGGTGCCAGTCGGAAAAGGAAACACCCCCGAAAACCGTGCCCGGGATTGCCCTGGAAAAGACCACGGTCAAAGCGGAGGTAGACGGGAAGGTCTTTCGGGATTTAAATCACAACGGCACGCTGGATCCCTATGAAGACATCAATACGCCGGTTGAAGAACGGGTGGAGGACCTTATTTCCCGGATGACCCTGGAAGAAAAGGCAGGCACCCTGTTTATGCCCGGGGTGGCGGTGAATGAGGACGGGTCCCTCGAAAAAAATCCCGACGCCACCGGCCCCGGGGCCCGCTATCCGGCAGCGGTGGATAATATAGACAATGGAAAGCTCAACCACTTTAATGTTTGGAGCATCCCCTCAGATCCCAAAATGATGGCGGTTTGGAACAACAACCTGCAAAGCCATGCCGAACAAACACGGCTTGGGATCCCGGTAACCATTGCTTCGGATCCCCGACATCATTTCAGCAACACGATCTTTTCCATGACCGCCGATGGGTTTACACAGTTTTGTGAGCCGCTGGGCCTGGCTGCCATTGGGAATGATTCCATCGTAAAAGAATTTGCAGAGATCGTTCGTAAGGAATACCTGGCGGTGGGGCTCCGGGTGGCCCTGCATCCTCAAATCGACCTGGCTACGGAGCCGAGATGGCCACGGATCAATGGCGCTTTCGGGTCGGATGCCGAACTGACCGCCCGGATGGTAACGGCCTACATCAACGGGATGCAGGGGCCTGAATTAAATGACCAGAGTGTCGCCTGTATGACCAAACATTTCCCCGGGGGCGGCCCTCAGAAAGAAGGGCTCGACCCGCATTTTGAATTCCAGGAAGGACAGATCTATCCGGGCGAAAACTTCGACTACCATTTGATTCCTTTTGAAGCAGCCTTTAAGGCAAATACCGCCTCTATCATGCCTTATTATGGCGTTCCCACGGGCCAAACCGATGAAGATGTAGCCATGGGGTACAACAAAATGATCATCACAGACCTGCTGAGGGACAAGTACAACTATGACGGCGTGGTCTGTACCGACTGGGGCCTGATCACCGATGTGCCCATGGGACCGGATTATATCTGGCCGGCACGCGCATGGGGCGTGGAAGACCTCAGCCCGGCAGATCGTGTCCTTAAAATCATAGAAGCCGGATGCGATCAGTTCGGTGGGGAGAACCGGCCGGAACTCGTCATCCAGCTGGTGAACGAAGGCAAACTGGAGGAATCACGTATAGACGAGTCGCTCAGGCGCTTGTTCAGGCAGAAGTTTGAACTCGGCCTCTTTGACAACCCTTTTGTGGATGAATCAAAAGTACATGAGATCGTCGGTAAGGATGATTTCAGAAAACTGGGGGATGCCACCCAGCGAATGGCCATGACCCTGCTGAAAAATGAGGATGCCGTGCTCCCATTGGAATCCAATACCCTGAATGTATATATCGAGGGTATGGACAGCACGGTAGTGGCCGGGTATGCCAATGTCGTTACGTCACCGGAAGAAGCCGACATGGCCATCCTGAGGCTGAATACTCCCTGGTCTCCCGTAGACACGAAGAATATGTTTGCCCGAAGCTTCCACCATGGGGACCTGGATTTCAAGGGAGAGGAGAAGTCCCGGATCCTGAAGATTTTAAATGAGGTCCCGACCGTGGTCGATATCTATCTGGACCGGCCCGCCGTGATCCCTGAGATTTCGGGTGCTGCAAAGGCACTGATCGGGGATTTTGGGGCCAGTGACCAAAATGTCTGCGAGGTACTTTTTGGCAATACGCAGCCTAAGGGAAAACTCCCCTTTGAGCTCCCCTCCTCCATGGAGGCCGTGCGAAACCAGTTGACGGACGTGCCCTATGACAGCAAGGACCCGCTGTATGAATTTGGCTTTGGAATGAGTTACTAAAATTGATGGCGGGTTTTACTGGCTTTCACAGTCAGGGCTTTGAATTTAATCAGGGTAAAAAAGCATGAACGGTGTACGTACATCGATTTTAATCCTGCTTTTCCAAAATAATCGGCAGGCCACCCCAATGGGATTTTCTAAAGAGCAGATGGTACCATAATCCATATTTACAAAGGGAACGATCAAAAAAGGGATCGAGGTATTTGAGGTAGCCTATTACGACAACCCCACTGCCCGTAGTTTTGTCGCACAGATGCCATTTACGGTTGGCTTGGAGGATCAGTAGCGGGTTCGGGAGATTATTTCCCATTGGATTTAGGTCCAAAATGTCCTGACAGAGCACTTTTAATTAATTTATTATTAAATTTTGGCAAAATATATAAAGCATGGCAACTTTTAACCTGAAAGTCAATGGCCAGAACAAGCAGGTGGACGTAGATCCGGCCACGCCCCTGCTTTGGGTATTGAGGGAACATTTGAATCTGGTCGGCACGAAATACGGCTGCGGGATTGCCGTTTGCGGCTCCTGTACGGTGCACCTGGGCGGGGTGGCGGTACGGGCCTGCCAGGTAACCGTTTCCATGGCAGGCAATCAGGAAGTGACCACCATAGAAGGGCTCTCCGAGAACGGGGATCACCCGGTACAAAAAGCATGGCTCGATGTGGATGTCTCTCAGTGCGGCTATTGCCAGGCCGGGCAGATCATGTCCGCTGCGGCCCTGTTGAAAAACAATCCGAACCCCAGCGATGCGGAGATCGAAGGGGCTATGGCGGGGAATATCTGCCGGTGTGGCACATATGTGCGAATCAAAGAAGCGGTCATGAAAGCGGCCGCTAATTCCTGAATCCTAAATCAAAAGCAATGACACTCGTAAGAACACAATACAACCGTCGTTCATTCCTCAAAATATCAACCGCTGCTGGGGGAGGGATGCTGATCGGATTCAACTGGATGATGAGCTGTACCCGGGCCGATGAGAAACCAAAAATTGCCATCCCGAACGAATGGTTTGAAATAAACGGCTACATCAAGATCGGTGATACAGGGTTGGTGACAATTTATTCCCCGAATCCTGAGATCGGACAAAACGTAATGACCTCCATGCCTATGATAGTAGCAGAGGAACTGGACGTTCCCTGGGACCATGTGGTGGTCGAACAGGGCATGCTCGACTCAGACGCTTTCAAGAATCCGCAATTTGCCGGGGGAAGCCTTTCCATAATGCTGGGTTGGGAGCCCCTGCGCCTGGCAGGGGCTACCGGGAGGTGGATGTTGCTCGAGGCCGCTGCGCGCGAATGGGGGGTTAAGGCCAGGGACCTGACCGCCAGCGATGGGGTCATCAGGGAAATCAATGGAGAACGGAGCGTTGGCTATGGTGAGATCGCTTCTAAGGCTGTTGGTATTGAGGTCCCGGAAGAAGTAGCCTTTAAGGACCCCAGCGATTTCAAACTCATCGGCACATACCAGAAAAATGTGGAAGGACCCAAGATTGTGACCGGAAAACCCCTTTTCGGTGTGGATTTCCAGCGGGAGGGAATGAAGTTGGCCATGATTGTTCAGCCTCCTTCCTTCGGCATGGCTCCTGTGGATTTCAACAAGGATGAGATCCTTGCCATGAGCGGGGTTCACGATGCCTTTATGATAGACACTTCTTTTGAGGATGGTGACTGGAGCAGCGCCAATGCCTTTCCAAAAATGATTGCCCTGGTGGGCAATACCACCTGGGAACTCATGCAGGCCAAAAAGGCTGTGCGGGCTTCCTGGGAAACCCTGAGCGAACCTGAGGATTCCAGGATGCATGCCGCGCGCTTGGAAGAGGCGGTCCTGTCGGGAGAATCCCAGGAAAGCAGAAAGGACGGAGACCCTGAAGCGGCTTTCGCCAATGCTGCCAAGGTAATTGAGCGAACATATTCTGCACCTTTCCAGGCCCATAACACCATGGAGCCCATGAACTTCTTTGCCCATGTCACAGACGATAAAGCGGAACTGTTTGGACCGACCCAAACCCCCAATTCCCTTCGGGATTCTGCCTCCAAACTCCTGGGCATGCCCGTTGAGAATATATCTGTTGGGATGACTCGTATGGGGGGAGGTTTCGGCAGGAGGCTGTATACCCATTTCGGTCTGGAGGCTGCAGCGATATCCAGGCAAGCCGGCCTGCCGATCAAACTCGTTTACACACGGGAAGACGATATGACCAACGGCATTTACCGCCCGGCCTATCGTTCCACCTACCGGGCTGCGTTGAACGAGAACAATGAGCTTATAGGCTTTACAGTACGTGGGTCTGGGATTTCTGAGGGTCCTGTTTTTCCAAATCGATTCCCAGCCGGGGCCATTGAAAATTACGAGGCCCATAAAATCGCGGTTCCCTCCAATATTTCCACAGGGGCTTGGCGAGCACCGAGGTCACATTTTACCGCCGGGGCCGAGCAGGCCTTCCTCGATGAGGTGGCAGAAGCGGCCGGGAAGGACCCAATCGAATTCCGGCTCGAGCTTTTTGAGCGGGCCAAAACCAATCCCGTGGGCGAAGAATTTGACTATGATGCAGATCGTTATGCCGGAGTGCTTAAACTTGTACGTGAAAAAGCCAACTGGGATACTGAGATGCCCGGGGTTCACCGGGGGGTGGCGGCTTATTTCTGTCACAACAGCTACGTGGCCGAAGTGATGGATGTGGTGATGGAAAATGGCCAGCCCAGGGTCAAAAAGGTATGGTGTGCTGTGGATTGCGGCATCGTGATCAATAAGGAAGGCGCCATCAACATGATACAGGGTGGTGTTGTTGATGGAGTCGGGCATGCCATGTACAGTGAATTGCCATTCGAAAATGGTAGTCCAGTACACAACAATTTTAACACCTATCAGCTGATCCGGCACAACCAAACTCCGGAAGCCATTGAAGTTTTCTTCGTTGAAAGCGATGTGGCTCCCACCGGCCTGGGGGAACCTGGCTTGCCGCCTGCGTCTGGGGCACTGGCCAATGCGCTTTACAAAGCCACCGGAAGGCGGTATTACAACCAGCCGTTTGTGACGGACCGGCCGATTGTAGGGTAGGTAGTTCCGAACATTCTTCTTGCCATATTCTCAGGAAAAACCCCCTTTTCGGGATTGATTCCGCATGGGGGATTGTCCTTCGAATATCCCGGGCTCGGGAATTCCCCTATACAATCGTATTTCACCGGAGGTCGCTACTGCCTGGCCAGGTTGGGCCCGATCGGGGTGGGCCGTTTCCGTCCCGGAATTTAGGGGAATTCGTCTATTAATTTGTTACTTTTATGGGAATGTAAATTTTCTAAACATGATTCGAGTTCTACTCCTCAGTTTG
>JARRQA010000009.1:0-1265 GCA_037382325.1 Robiginitalea sp. | reverse complement strand
AAAAAAAGTAATGACCCGGTAAAATCCGAAAAACTGCCCCTGCAGGCATTCAGTTTTCGAAATATCGGGCCGGCCTTTCTCTCCGGAAGGATCGCGGATATTGCCATACATCCGGAAAACGACAATGTCTGGTATGTGGCAGTGGGTTCCGGAGGGGTATGGAAGACCGAAAATGCCGGTACTACCTGGACTCCCTTATTCGACCAGCAGAGTTCATACTCCACGGGCTGTGTCACGCTGGACCCTCAAAACCCTTCCACGGTCTGGGTCGGTTCCGGTGAGGATGTGGGAGGCCGCCATGTAGGTTATGGGGATGGCATTTACCGCTCCAAAGACGGGGGCAAGACCTGGGAAAACCTGGGGCTGAAAGATTCCCAGCACATCGCGCGGATTATCGTCCACCCGGAGAACAGCGATGTGGTTTGGGTGGCTGCCCAGGGGCCCCTTTGGAATAAAGGCGGTCAGCGGGGCATCTTTAAAACGACCGATGGCGGACAAACCTGGCAGCGCGTCCTGGGGAATGAACAGTGGACAGGTGCCACAGATTTAATTATCGATCCAAGGGATCCGGACCTCCTCTATGCCGCCACCTGGGACCGTCACCGAACCGTGGCTGCCCTGATGGGCGGAGGTCCTGGCTCCGGTATCCATAAATCCACCGACGGGGGAGAAACCTGGGTGGAACTCACCAATGGCCTGCCGAACTCCAATATGGGAAAGATCGGCCTCGCCATCTCTCCCCAGCAACCGGACGTGTTGTATGCGGCCATCGAACTGGACCGTACGACCGGTGGGGTATTTCGTTCAGCAGACCGGGGCGCCTCCTGGAAAAAGATGTCCAATACGGTTTCCGGCGCTACCGGGCCACATTACTACCAGGAATTGTATGCCAGTCCTCATAAGTTTGACCGTTTGTACCTGATGAACGTCCGGGTGCTGACCTCCGAAGATGGGGGGAAGACCTTTGAACAGCTCAAGGAAGAAGACAAGCACTCCGACAACCACGCCATGGCGTTTAAAAAAGACGACCCCGACTACCTCATGCTCGGGACGGACGCGGGGATCTACGAGAGCTTTGATTTGGCAGAAACCTGGAAGTACCATAAGAACCTGCCGCTTACCCAATTCTACAAGGTGGCGGTAAACAACGCGGAACCCTTTTATCACATCTTTGGGGGAACCCAGGACAATGGTTCCGCCGGAGGGCCTTCCGCTACTGATGAGCGGGAGGGGATCAGCAATAAACACTGGTATAAGACCCTGTT
>JARRQA010000008.1:0-20889 GCA_037382325.1 Robiginitalea sp. | reverse complement strand
TTCCAGGATTCCAACTCGAACCTCATAAAGGTTAAAGGGGAAAGCTTCAAGACCGGTGGGGTATGGTCAGTAAGCAACAGTGGCCTGTATGAAGTCTTAAAGCTTGACCTGGAGGAGGAAACCTATCACGAAGATTTGGTCGACATCCAAATCATTAAGGCGGAGATTCAGCAATCCCGGGAGCCTGGAATTACTTGGAAATTACATTTGAAGCGAAACCAGAGTGAGGGAACAATATGGGAAGAATCCGACGCGATTCTCAACAATGGAACCCGAATCATCCATATCAAAGGTCTCATAGATTCTGGACCGGATAATCCTGTAAAAACCCCCGGGGAAACTGGTTATTACGATTTTTTAGAGGGAGGGAAGGTCCTGGCGCGAATGAACCGCCGTGGTACCGTCATCGTTTTTAACGAGCGAACTCCCTTGGCATCCAGGGCGCTCCTGCTAATGGTGGCTATCACCATGAATTGAAGGCTGGTTCCCCGGGTGGCAGAAAGAAAGGGGGATTGAAAATGGCAGGCAGGGTGTTTCGAGGGCCCGCCCCCCATTTACAACTTACACCCCTTTGCTGCAAAATCCCAACAAACTCCATTAGGATTCAGGACTGCAATTAAAAAAATCAGTATTTCTTAACGCTGAGGACAAGCACGGGAATCCGCACGGAAAATTCGGATTTGGGAATCCGGTTCTTCTCCCAGAGCGTGGAAAAGAAGCCACGCTTTCTGCGGAATACACAAAGCAGGTCGGGTTGGTGACCTTCGAGCTGCTCCAGCACTCCGAGATAGGTATTTGCATGTTCCGTCATCGTCACCTGGTTGCTGATGTCCATCAGGGCCGTATTGATCTTCAGATCGTCATCCGTGTACCCCGGCGTCTTGACAAGCAGCAGGCTAATGTTTGAAGAATATTTCCGCTGTATTTCAATCAAGGGATTCAGGATACGGTTCCGCTTTAGCACCCCGGATTTGAAGGCTGTCAGGATATTATTGTAGGGTTCAAACTTTTTGCCCTTGGGAACAATAAGCGTTGGAATATCCGTTCGTTTTATAATCCTCCCTGAGGTATTCCCCAAATAGAGTTCATCGTCCACCTCAACACTCCTTGGCGCGATAATAATCAAATCAATCCCCAATTCCCGGTCCAGGTCCTTTAGGCCATCTATCAGGTCCCCTGAGTAAGTGGCTACCTTGATTTCCACCTTGCCCGCGTCGATTTTTTCGAGCATCTCCCGAACCCGTTCCCGGCTGCTTTCCACAGCCTTTTCCTTCAGGTTGGCGAGCCCCCCGGCACCGGTGCTCAGGTTCAGCACTTCCATTACGTAGACCATCGCACCAAACTCAGATGCAAAATTGACCGCGTACTGCAGGGTTTCATACGAATCCGGAGAGTTTCCCACAGGAACCAGAATGTTTTTCATGAAAGGTGCTTTTACGTTAATATTCTAAATTTACAATAAAATGCCTGAACGGTGATCCGCACTGCAAAGTTAACCGATATACCCAATATCATGCGCCTTACAAAAGCCTGTGCTGCCGATCTCTGCAAAAAGGGCATATACCAGTGGAATGAGAAATATCCGTCCATAGAGGCTTTTATGGCTGATATAGTGCGGGGGGAATTGTGGGTGTTGGAAGGCAAGGGCCAGCTGGTCGGCACAGTGGTCCTGTCAGAAATTATGGATACGGAATACAAAACAGTAAAATGGATGACGGGCACGGGCGATAACCGGTATGTCCACCGCCTGGCTGTCCACCCACAATTTCAGGGCCGGGGGTACGCCTCGGAACTGATGGACTTTGCAGAGGGCAGGGCCCGCTCCGAAGGGGCTTCTTCCATACGCCTGGATACTTTCAGTCAAAATAAACGGAATCAGCGGTTTTACGAAAGGCGCGGTTACACACGCCTGGGCTCTGTTTATTTTCCGCAGCAAAGTGCCGAGCCTTTTTATTGTTATGAGCTCCCCTTATCTTCGCCTGGTGAACCCTGCCCTGAGCCGTAAAAATATCAACCGACTGGCCATCCCGGCCATTATTGCCGGCATCGCAGAGCCTGTCCTCAGCATAACCGATACGGCCATTGTAGGGAACATCCCGGAATACGGCCTGGAATCTTTGGCAGCTGTGGGAATCGTGGGGTCTTTCCTGAGCATGCTTATCTGGATTCTCGGACAGACCCGTTCCGCCATTTCCGCGATCATTGCTCAGTATTACGGGGCTGGCAAACTTAAGGAAATCACCTCTTTACCGGCCCAGGCCATCAGCCTAAATGTGGGGATCAGTATCTTGATCCTGCTGGTTTCCCTCCCATTCAGTCGTGAAATCTTTCAGCTCCTGAACGCCTCCGGAAGGATTCTGGAGTACAGCATTACCTACTACGGAATCCGTGCATGGGGATTTCCGCTAACTCTTTTTGTCTTTGCCATCATCGGTATTTTCCAGGGGCTCCAGAACACCGTTTGGCCCATGTTGATAGCCATTACGGGGGCTAGCCTCAACATTGTGCTGGACCTGATCCTGGTATACGGAATAGAGGGTTGGGTCCCACCCATGCACCTGGAAGGGGCGGCCTGGGCCAGCCTCATTTCCCAGGCAGTAATGGCCGTTATGGCCCTTTGGCTGTTGCTGACCCAGACCGAGGTTAAATTAAGGCCCCGATGGCCCCTGCATCCGGAACTCAGACGGCTTGTTGGAATGGCGCTCAACCTTTTTATCCGGACCCTCTCTCTGAACGCGGCCCTTTTGTTCGCTGTCCGGGAAGCTACCGCTCTGGGAGACGCCTACATCGGAGCCCACACCATCGCCGTAAACCTTTGGTTGTTTGCCGCTTTCTTTATTGACGGCTATTCTGCTGCGGGTAAAATCCTGGGAGGTAGGTTTCTCGGAGCCCGGGACTACGACAGTCTCTGGATACTAGCAAAAAAGACAGTGCGCTATGGCTTCTGGGTTTCCCTCCTGCTTATGGTTTTAGGGGCTGTTTTTTATACCCCTATCGGGAGGATTTTTTCGGGGGATGCTATAGTACTCTCTGCCTTCAACAGTATCTTCTTCATCGTAATCCTCGGCCTGCCCGTAAACATGGCAGCCTTCATCTTTGACGGCATCTTTAAAGGGATGGGAGAAATGCGATTCCTCAGGAATGTCCTGCTCGCAGCAACCTTCCTTGTGTTTATTCCCGTACTCTACCTCGGCAAGTATCTGGATTGGGGACTTCATGGGATCTGGATCGCCTTTACCTGCTGGATGATGGTCCGGGGAGGCGTCCTTATCTGGAAGTTCCGGCAAAAATTTCGCCCCCTTTTACAAAACGTCTAACTTTGAGAAAAAACCATGGGAACTACCCGAAAACAAGGAAGCCTTTATACCCGGTTATCAGGTCCCCTGGCCACCGTGGAATTCGGCCATCCGGCCAGTAACTCCCTAAATTCAGAATTACTAAGCCGCCTTGTTGACGAGATGCATTCTCTTGGCAATAACCCGGAGGTTTCCGCTATCCTCCTGCAATCCGAGGGAGACCGGGCCTTTTGTGCCGGGGCTTCCTTTGACGAACTGCTTCAAGTGTCCACCCCGGAACAAAGTACGGCATTCTTCAGTGGTTTTGCCCAGCTGATCAATGCGATGCGCACCTGCCCAAAACCCATTGTGGGAAGAGTCCATGGAAAAGCTGTGGGAGGCGGGGTCGGCCTGATCGCAGCCTGCGACTATGTGCTGGCTTCAGAAGGCGCCTCCATACGCCTGTCGGAGCTCAGTATCAGCATTGCGCCTCTGGTAATTGCCCCGGCGCTGGAGCGAAAAATCGGAGTCGCAGGGCTGGCTTCGCTGTCCCTTTCGCCAAAGGAGTGGAAAAGCGCCTATTGGGCCCTGGAGCAAGGATTGTTTTCACGGGTTTTTGAAACCCGAAAGGAATTGGATAGTGAATCGGAGTTTTTTGCCGCTCAGCTGGCCTCTTATAACCAGGACGCTCTCAGCCAGATGAAACGGGCCCTGTGGGAAGGAACAGACCATTGGGATGAGCTCCTGGCGGCAAGGGCCGCCATCACAGGGAAGCTCGCCCTGTCCAAAACGACTCAGGACACCCTGCGTAAGTTCAAGGATAAAAGTTAGCAGTTAGCAGTTGGCAGTCACAGTTCGCGGTTGGCAGTCACAGTTCGCAGTAGGCAACACCAAACCCCTGAACCTTTTTATCCGCCAAAGTTCGGCAAGAGGGAAAACGGAAGACTTTGAACTTTGAAACTTGAACCTTGAACCTTGAACCTTGAACCTTGAACCTTGAACGAAACTAACTGCCCACTGTCACTGCATACTGCCCACCCTTAAAATGCCTGATTCACCCCAAAATAGAACCCGCTGTTGCCATCCTCCCCGAACCCGTAGTCCAGCCTCACAATAGTATTCTGCGATTTAAGGATTTTAAAGCGGATGCCCCCTCCTGTGCTGAAATGGGGGCCCTTAAAAAAGTCCTGCGTAAGATCGGACACTTCTCCCATAAGGCCAAAGGCAGCCAGACTCCAGCGGGGCAGGAAGCGCCATCGGTATTCAGCAGTCAGGACATACATTTGATCATCGATAAAGCGACCTTTAAAATACCCCCTGGCCATATCCCCTCCTCCGAATTGAGCCTTGGCCTGAAAAGGCACATCGCCGATATTGTTCTCGACATACAGGCGGGCCGCCAGGAGGCTTTTTTCGCCCAGGGGACGATACGCCCTCAGGTCCGTTATAAAGCGGTTGAACCCGTGGGTGGATCCGAAATTTTCACTTGAAAACTGAGCACTGAAATTCACATAATATCCCCCTTTGGGATCTTCTACCTGGTCCCTGGTATCCAGGGTGAAAATAGCGCCAAGCCCCACAATCACAGCCCGGGTACTCCCCGGGACTTCACCTGAGGCCAGGATTCGCCCTTCTTCAACATCCGTTACTTCGTGGTTTTCAAAATTAAAACGCAATCCGAAGTTCAGGGAAGGGGGTAGTCTTTTGAGGAAGTCCGCCCGGAACTTGTGGCTGGTCATGTCGTAATCCTCCTCATTCGATTCGGGCGTATCATTGCCTATCCCCCAGAATTTATTCGGGTAGACCCGGTATTCATAAACTCCGTCCAAATAGTAGTCCCCTGCTCCAAAGTAGATTTGAGGCAGTGCCTGGATAACCAGCTGGGAATTGGCAGTATAGATGCCGGTAAAGAGGATATTCGATTTTCGGGATTTGAAGATATTCTTTTCGCCCGTCAGGAAAAGTTGCCCACCGCCCCCGAAACCAAATCCGGTTTCCGGAGTACTGAAGATCACGGGGATGCCAATAAGCTTGAGGTTGCTCTTTCTATTCAGTGTGTCACTGCGGATAATGGCGCCGTCTTTCCGCTGTGCCATAGTGAGCAGAGGGAAGAGTAAAAAAAGTATGCTGAGCAGGATACGACGCATCAGAAAAAGAATTCATCCAACAACACATTAAATCCGAAGGAAAAGAAAGTTCCACTGGAAAAAATGGATTCCTTTCGGTTGACCGCTTCAACCTCCGGGCGGTATGAAACATCCAGCCAGGCCAGACTGGACCCTACCCCGACATCCAAAACAATCTTCCCGGAAATCACATATGAATACCCCAGGCGGATACGGGTGCCAAATCCGGGACCTTCGGCATTCTGCGTTAAGATATTTCCACCCAGCAACACGGAGCGCTCCTCCCGAATCCGAATATAGCCGGGAAGCACAGAAACGTAAAGGGACCCATAGGGTTCCTTCAGGAAATAATGGCTGAGAGAGGGACCGATCAGCAAATATTCCGATTCACTTTCAATCAGGCCTGAGCCATTGCTCCTAATTGCCAGCAAATTAAATCCGACGAACCACCGATCCCTGAAAAACTTTCCCGAAAAGATTTCTATGCCATAGCTGTTGGAAGAAAAAAGGTCTTCTGAGGAACCCAGTTTCAGGGTACTGGAGCTGAAGGAACCACTGAGCCCACTTAACCACCTGCCTTTCCTGAAAGGGGTGGTGACCGTATCCCTGTCAGCATTCTGGGCCATCAATGCGGAGTCAGGTGCCATGAAAGTTAGGAAAGTCAAAAACATCCAGGCCAGGAAGGTAGCAGTATTGTTTTTCCTGTTGTTTCCCATGACCTCCTTCTGATTCCACGGTTTAACCATACTACGGCTGTTTAGTGCCCTGGTGGAAACGTGTTTTCACCGTGGTACCGTATACCAAAGATAGGCAAATAGTCGGGTGGATTTTGAACTTCGTGCCTTATAATCCTACCTTCAGGCTTGAACCTTGAACCTTGAACCTTGAACGAAATTAACCCCTTCTGTAAACTGCCAACTGCGACTGCCAACTGCTAACTATCCACACCCTTACTGATACCCTTCCGCCTGAAGGTTGAAAAGCTCTGCATAAAGCCCTCCCCTTTCCAGTAGCTGTTCATGGGTCCCGAGTTCCAGAATGCGCCCATCCGCCAGGACCAGGATACGGTCCGCCATACGCACTGTGCTGAAGCGGTGCGAGATGATGATGCTGGTACGGCCCCGGGTCAACCCTATAAAGCGCTTAAATACCTCGTATTCTGCCCTGGCATCCAGGGAGGAGGTAGGTTCGTCCAGCACCATGACTTCCGCATCCTTCATATAAGCCCGGGCAAGGGCGACCTTCTGCCATTGGCCGCCGCTGAGTTCCTGCCCCTTTTTAAAGCGCCTTCCCAACTGTTGCTCCAACCCGCCCTGCAACTCACGGATGACCTGATCGGCAAGACTTTTCCGTGCCGCCTCCTGAATGGTACGGGTATCCTCGATGGATTCGATGTTACCCACGGCTATGTTTTCACGGACGGTAAACTCATATCTGAAAAAATCCTGAAAAATAACACCGAACCGCTCCCGGTAAGCCCGTTTGTCAAACAGGGCGATATTTGTGCCATCCAATAGGATCTCTCCGTTAGTGGGCTCATAAAAACGCAGGATTAGCTTGATCAGGGTGGTTTTCCCGGCCCCGTTCTGCCCTACAAAGGCCATTTTCTCCCCGGCCTTCAGATGAAAGGAAATCCCCTTCAGAATCGGGGTGTTTCCTCCGGGATAGGTGAAATGTACGTCCCTGAATTCAAATCCCTGTCGTATTTTATCGGGCAGGGGTACGGGGTCTCTTTCCGGTTTCGGGATTTCGAGGTCGATGAAATCAAAGTAGTCCTTCAGATATAATGCGCTTTCTGATATCCGGGTAAACCTGGAGAAAAATGCCTGTAAATTACTTTGCAACCGGTTGAAGGATCCCGAGAGGAAGGTCAGTTCCCCAAGGCTGAGCATTCCCCCGAGCGTCCGGTAAATGATCAGCACGTAGGCCCCGTAGTAAGAGAGGATCCCCAACAGATTGAAGACCCCTCCGAAGAGGGTCTGCCGGATGGCAAGCCTGCGATTGAGCAGATAGTACTGATGGGCCAGTTTTTTGAAACGGGTGGCGATAAAGTCGGTAAGCCCGAACAATTTCACCTCCTTTGCGGTAAGGTTGTTTGCCCCTATGTACCTCAGGTAATCCAGTTCACGACGTTCACTCGTCCAGCTTCGGGCAAGGGAATACCGGTGGGATGAAAATTTGATCTCATTGATAAAAGAGGGGATCACGCTCAGGATGAGCAGGAGGATAAGCCAGGGCTCGAAATAAATGAGTCCGGCCACGAGGGAACCTACCGAAAGCACACTTTCCGCCTGTCCGAGCACATTGCTCATAAGGTTTACACGGCTGTTGGTCTGGGTCCTGGCCCGTTCGAGTTTGTCGTAGAATTCCGGGTCCTCAAGCTGCTCCATGGTAAGCTCCTGTGCTTTGCGGATAATGCGTTCCGAGGAATTGTTCGAATATAAGTCCCCCAGGAGGCCATCTGTAAGATTCACGGCCCGTCCGAGCAGGTCGGAAAGCAATGCCACCGCCAGCTCAATCCCAACGTACTGCCAGAGTCGCTCCAGGTTGCCTGTCCCATCTTCCTGGAGCAGGTTTACAATTTCATCTATGATGAGTTTTCCCACCCAAAGCAATACCACCGGGCCAAAAGCCTTGAGAAAACGGCACAGGATATTACCGGTAAAAAGGCCTGGGCTGGCCTGGAAGATCTCGCGAAAAAACCGGGGTATCGAACGCCACCCCTTAAAAGAGTCCTTCAGGGAGATCTGGTCCTGTTCTGTTATGGATTTAAGTCTGCGACGCCTCAAGGTTTTCTTTGCAATTTAGGGAACTCTTCCCACAGCGTCCGTCATGGCGTACCTTAAATTCTGCAACGATTCCCTATCGGGTCTTCAACCAACCGGTAAGGCTCATCCGGTTGCGAAGGGCAGGCCTTACCTCGTGCTCCACTTCCTGGCTTTGTAGTATTACGAGCTGACCAGGCATGGGATGTGCCACCTTCTCTGTTTCCTCTCCCACACCGGGCAGGTACAGTATTAATTCCCCTCCGTCCTGAACACGCCAATCCCGTTCGTTGAGGTAGCAGATCAGGGAGAGCAAACGCCTGTCATCATTCCTGAAGACGTCCAGGTGCCTCCTGTAACGACTGCCTTCGGGGTACACGGCATAGTGGAATTCTTTTTGGACAATCCCCAGGAAGCAGGTCCTGTTCAGGTATGCGATCAGGGCATCGACCCTGGACAGGAATGTCCGTTCGGCCCCGCAGGCCTTTCCCTGGTCAATCCAGGAGATAAAATCCCCGCGTACGGATGTTATCTCCTTTTCGTTGAACCTGTTCCCTATCGCCGCTTTCTTAAAGGCGTCGTCGTTGAATTTTTGGAAAAGTACCTCCCTTAGGGAATCCGTTTCCAGAGGAGAAAGGAAATCCGGGACCACACTGTAGCGGTGATCCATTACATCCGAAATGATCTTTTCAAACTGGGCATTGGGCTCAAAGTCCAACTGCTCAAAAAGTTCACCAGGCATAATCAGCAACAAAATTTTGCGAATGTAATTCAAATCGGGATTCGTCTGACATTATTCCTAATTTTGTACTCCTAATTCTCTAAGCATGCAGCGCATCCGGATTACCAAGGAATTCACCTTTGAAACAGGCCATGCCCTTTACGGGTACGACGGAAAATGCCGTAACGTACACGGGCACAGCTACAAACTGTCTGTTACGGTTATCGGCACCCCTATACAGGAGGAAGGGAATAAAAAGCTCGGGATGGTGATCGATTTTGGGGACCTGAAACAAATAGTAAAGGAAGAAGTAGTGGATCCGTTTGACCACGCCACGGTTTTCAACAGGAATACCCCTCATGTTGACCTGGCAGCAATCCTCGAGAAAAACGGTCATAAGGTCATTTTGGCTGAATACCAACCCACCTCAGAAAACATGGTGATTGATTTTGCCCGGAAAATCCGGGCACGGCTGCCGGAGCACCTCCAGCTATATTCCCTGCGGTTGCGGGAAACCGGAACAGCCTATGCAGAATGGTATGCCAGTGACAATCCATGATCCAAAGCCCCGGAGAGGCGTATTAAATCCCGGGGGATATGCGTATTTTTACCAGCGATGGATACCATAGCTGTTCCTTCCGGGAAGAAAATTTACTTCTCCAGCGACAACCACCTCGGGGCTCCCAACACAGCGGAGAGCCTGTCCAGGGAAAAGAAATTCGTTCGCTGGCTCGACTCTGTTAAAGGGGATGCGGCGGCCGTATTCCTCCTGGGAGACTTGTTCGATTTCTGGTTTGAATACAACTACGTGGTTCCCCGTGGGTTTACACGTACCCTGGGAAAACTTGCCGAACTCACAGACAGCGGGATCCCTGTGTATTATTTTGTAGGGAACCACGACCTTTGGATGCGGGGGTATTTCGAGGAAGAATTAAACATCCCTGTTTTCCATGAACCCCGGATTTTCCAACTGAACGATAAGAAATTCTTAATCGGGCACGGGGATGGACTGGGCCCGGGTGACAAAGGCTTTAAACGGATGAAAAAAGTCTTTGCAAATCCGGTGGCTCAATGGTTCTTCAGGTGGCTGCATCCTGATCTCGGCGTGCGGATGGCCCAGTACTTTTCCGTCAAAAACCGTCTTATTTCAGGGGAAGAGGATGTGAAGTTCCTGGGAGAGGAAAACGAATGGCTCGTGCAGTACGCAAAACGCAAACTGACTCAACAGCATTTCGATTATTTTGTTTTTGGCCACCGCCACCTGCCCCTGGAAATCGACCTGTCATCCACTTCCAAGTACATTAACCTGGGGGATTGGATCAGCTACTTTAGCTATGGGGTATTTGACGGCGTTTCCCTCTCTTTGGAATACTTCGAGAAAGATTCCTGATTCGGTATTTCCGGCAGCAGATCACGCACTTTAAGCTGTATCCTGGACTGGCCCTTCCAGGTATTCAGTTCCACTGAAAACACCGCATGAAATGGGGTTCCCCCCTGTACCAGTGGAAGTTTGTCCCCCAGCCCAAATCCGATGCCGCCAATGGGGCTCGCTCCTTCCTGTACAACGGAAAGTTTAAGGTGGTCGCCCCCCTCTCCAACCCTTCTGGCATATCCTGTATCCCGGAGCGGGCCTGCCTCGAAAACCGGGCTGGGATTGCCAGGCCCAAAGGGTGCAAATTGCTCTAGGATTCGAACCAGCCTGGGGGAAATTTGATGCAGGTGTACCCGCAGATCAATGGGTAGTTCCGGCTGGAGCTGTTCCGGCTGAATCATACGGGTAACTACCTGTTCAAACCGCGACTTGAATTCCTCGAACCGAGACTCCTCCAGGGTAAGTCCTGCCGCGTAAGTATGCCCGCCAAACTGTTCGATACAATCCGAGCAGGCCTGCAGGGCTTCATAGACATCAAAGCCTCTGACAGAACGGGCAGAGGCAGCCAGCCGGTCCCCACTTTTGGTAAAAACAAGAGTTGGCCGGTAATACGTTTCAGTAAGGCGGGAAGCGACGATCCCGATTACTCCTTTGTGCCAGTCCTCCTTGTAGACTACCGTACTCATCCTGTCTTCCTCCTGTTGCGCCCGGATCAGTTCCAATGCTTCTTCTGTGATTTGCCGGTCCATCCCACGCCGTTGCTCATTGAGCGACTCAATCCCCTTTGCCTGCTCCCGGGCCATTGAAAGATCCTGTTCTGTCAGTAACCGGACCGCCTGCTGCCCGTGTTCCATCCGCCCGGCGGCATTCAGGCGGGGTGCTATCTGGAAAACCAGGTCCGACACCTTATAGGAATCCCGATGGGTCGATTCCATAAGGGCTCTCAGCCCTGGGCGGGGATTCTCATTGATGACCAACATACCATAGTGGGAAAGCACCCGATTCTCCCCTGTGATCGGAACGATATCGGCAGCAATGGCCACAGCCACCAGATCCAGATAGGGTGTCAGGGATTCAACGGTCAGTCCCTTCCGCTGATGCAGGGCCTGAATAAGTTTAAACCCTACCCCACAGCCACACAACTCTTTGTAGGGATAGGGACAATCCTCCCGTTTCGGATCTAAAACTGCAATGGCATCGGGGAGCTGCGGACCGGGGCGGTGGTGGTCGCAAATGATAAAATCAATCCCTTTCTGCCCGGCATAAGCAACCTGTTCGGTCGCTTTCACCCCACAATCCAGGGCAATGATCAGGGTGATATCATTGTCGGCGGCAAAGTCGATTCCCTCAAAGGAAACCCCGTACCCTTCGGTGTACCGGTCCGGGATATAGGAAGCTACATTGGGATAAAATTCCCGCAAATACGCCACCAGCAAGGAAACAGCTGAGGTGCCGTCCACATCATAATCCCCGTAAATGAGGATTCGTTCCCCTCTGTCAACTGCTTTTTCAATGCGTTCCACGGCCTGGTCCATATCCTTCATCAGAAAAGGGTCATGCAGGTCTTCCAGTTCCGGGCGAAAGAAGGAACGCGCTTCTTCAAAACTGTAAATGCCCCGTTGTACCAGCAAACCGGCCACCAGGGGGTCTACCTTCAGGGCCCCGGCCAAAAAGGCCGTCTGCTCCGCATCGGGCTCGGGTTTGTAGATCCAGCGCATTCCTTATTTTGTTTTAATAATATACCTCAGGGGTGAAAGCGCCCTGCATGGGGTTCTGACAAAATCCCAGAGCTATTCTTCCCGGGGTTCGTTGTGGAAATGGGTGCTAACTTCCACCTCGGCAAACTGCCGGAACATCTGCATAACCCCGCAATACTTGTCCACAGAGAGCGTAACAGCCCGTTCCAGTTTCGGTTCATTGAGGTTCTCGCCGGTAAAATGGAATTCCATTTGAACGTGTTCATAGGTCTGAGGGGTGGCTTCGCTCAGACGGGCCTTTATATCGATATGGAAACTACCCACTTCTAATTTCATTTTTCGGAGAATAAAGGCAACATCAAGGCCGGAACACCCCGCCAGGGAGCTAAGCATCAGCGCTTTCGGACGGAGGCCTTCACCCTGACCCCCCTCAGTCGGGCTGGCATCAATTTTAAAGGTCAGGCCCGAGGGGTTGTTGCTTTCAAAGGCCATATCCCCCATCCATCGGGTCGTTACGTGATTGGTGGAAGCCATATTTTTTTGTTTCTTGTAGAACCCAAAAGTACAATAAATACCTCCGATATGCCATTGGTAGACCCCCTGGATCCGAATACAGACCCCGAAACCCGGGAACTGGCTTCCTTCTTTAACGAAACCCTGGGATTTTGCCCGAATTCCGTACTGACCATGCAACGACGGCCGGCAATTTCAAGGGCCTTTATAGAACTGAACAAAGCCGTTATGGCCAACCAAGGCCGTGTTACTTCAGCCCTTAAACGCATGATCGCCTGGGTAAGCAGCAATGCCGCGGGATGTCGGTATTGCCAGGCCCATGCCATCAGGGCAGCAGAACGCTACGGGGGAGAAAGGGAAAAATTGGACAATATCTGGGAATTTCGGACCCACCCGGCCTTTACGGAAGCCGAAAGGGTAGCCCTGGATTTTGCCCTGGCCGCCTCTCAAATACCTAACACGGTAAATGAGGATCTCAAAAAAAGGCTTCACAAATACTGGGACGAAGGTGAAATAGTGGAAATGCTGGGGGTAATTTCCCTTTTTGGCTACCTGAATCGCTGGAATGATTCCATGGGGACTTCCATTGAGCCGGGTGCTGTGGAAAGCGGGGAGAAATACCTCTCCAAATACGGCTGGGAAACGGGAAAACACGGGAAGTCCTAAAATATACCTTTTGGAATAATACTAGGAGTCCGCCCCCCGGAGAACCAGGACGAACTCCCCTTTGGGGGCATGGGTTTTGAAATGCTCTGCGACCGTATGAAGCGTCCCTCGTATGGTTTCCCCATACAGCTTGCTCAGTTCCCGGCTCACAGATACCTGACGATCAGAACCAAAGACTTCACGAAACTGGTCAAGGGTTTTTAAAAGCTTATGGGGAGACTCGTAAAAGATGATCGTCCGCGGCTCCTCTTTTAATCCCTGCAACCGTTTCTGACGTCCTTTTTTAGGGGGCAGAAAGCCCTCAAAGACAAACCGGTCCGAAGGGAAGCCGCTTTCAACAAGGGCCGGGATAAGAGCGGTGGGGCCGGGGAGGCATTCCACAGCAACCCCCCTCCGGAGGCATTCCCGCACCAGTAGGAATCCCGGGTCGGAGATCCCGGGAGTCCCGGCATCGGAGATCAAAGCCATGGTTTCTCCAGCCTCGATTCGCGAGGCCAGGTCAGCTGTAATGCGGTGTTCGTTATGCATGTGGTAAGACCGGACTGCAGTGGAGATTTCATAATGCCTGAGGAGCTTACCGCTGGTACGGGTATCTTCCGCCAATACGGCGTCCACACTTTTGAGCACCTCCAGGGCCCGAAGGGTGATATCCCCCAGGTTTCCAATAGGGGTGGGAACGATATAGAGCATGCCAGCCATAGGTTCTTAGGGGGAGAAAGGCCCATCGAGAAAGCCTTCTTTAGCTTGTTCCATTGGGAACTTGTCAGGAAAAACGACGGTCGATCAAAGCCATGAATCTGGCCTCGTATTCTTCCTGCCCTTTCCAGTTCCCGTATTCCGGTTTTACCATTTTTTCGATGAACTCCACCGAGCGCGATTGTGACTCCATGGTATTGAGCTGGGAGAGGATACGGTTGAAATCTTCTGTACTGTCGTTAAAAAGATGCTTTACAAATGCCAGACGGTCATTCAGTCCCACGGTGATCTTTTTTGCAGTCAGGGTATCATTCAAAGATTTGGAGGAGACAGCCTCCGAAAGGTCCACAGCTCTGGGGGTCACCGTATCTTTATCAGATTTGATGAAATCCTTTTGCTCTATAAACCGGGCCAGGACTTCTTCCAGTTCTTCCCCTCCGGGCATTTCCGAGACCATATGCTTTATCGTATCAATGCCGGGGATGATGATGTCCTCTTCGTGAGGGCTGCTTTCAGGCACCAGTTTGTTTTCGTTAAGCACTGCCGAGGCGATGGATTCAAATTTGGAGGCTACTTCACTTTTGTTCACGTCGACCTCTACATCCTTGAGTTTTTGCTCGATAAAGTTCAGCACGGCCAGTTTTTCATAGAGCGCACGGGACTCCTCGTAGAGTTCGGAAATATCCGTCAGATCGTCATTGGAGATAATGCCACTGGCCAGCCTTATCAGTTCAGCTCTCAATTTTCGTTTCATAGCATCTTGGTCTGGACCCTATTCGCGGTCCGTATTTTTCATACTTTTACATTGCCGTTTAAGGATAACGGCGCACAGGGGGATTTTCGTCTAAAATTACAAAATGTTTCTCGAAAACACAGTTAATCACGAAGAACAATTCGGCTGGATCGAAGTGATCTGCGGCTCCATGTTTTCGGGCAAAACAGAGGAATTGATACGCCGTCTGAAACGCGCCCAGTTCGCCAGACAGAAAGTGGAGATCTTCAAACCAATTGTCGATACCCGGTATCACGAGGAAAAAGTGGTCTCCCACGATGAGAACGAAATCCGTTCGACTCCGGTGCCGGCCGCGGCTAACATCCGCCTGCTGGCCGATGACTGCCAGGTAGTCGGCATTGATGAGGCCCAGTTCTTCGATGACGAAATCATCACCGTTTGCAATGATCTGGCCAACCGCGGTGTCCGGGTGGTTGTAGCAGGACTGGACATGGATTTCAGAGGCAACCCCTTCGGTCCCATGCCCGCCCTTATGGCCACGGCAGAATATGTAACCAAGGTCCACGCCATCTGCCCCAGGACGGGAAACCTGGCCCACTACAGTTTTCGCAAATCCCAGAATGACCGCCTGGTCATGCTGGGGGAAACCGATGAATACGAACCCCTCAGCCGGGCCGCTTTCTACAAAGCCATGCTAAAGGAAAAAATAAGCAAGCTAGAGGTGAAGGATCCGGAAGTAGTGACCTCCAAAAACCCCAGGAATGCCTCAGACTCCTGAAACTGCCCTGGAAATCGATTTGCAGGCCCTGGCTCACAACTACCGCGTCATCCGCTCCAGGCTCAGGGACAGCACACGGTTGCTCGGGGTCGTCAAGGCATTTGCCTACGGAAACGACGCGCTGGCCATCTCCCGGAAACTGGAATCCCTCGGGGCCGATTACCTGGCGGTGGCCTTCAGCAGGGAGGGCGTAGCATTGCGCCAGGGCGGAATCCGGCTTCCCATCCTGGTACTCCACCCACAACCTGAAGGGCTCGATGAGGTAATCGATCACTGCCTGGAACCCAGTCTTTACAGCCGCAGAATCTTTTCCCTGTTCCTGCAAGCCCTGGAAAATCACGAACAAAAGAATTATCCCATCCACCTGAAATTCAATACCGGGCTTAACCGTCTGGGCTTTCAGGAAGGGGATCTTGGATGGATCGGCAGCCAACTGAACACCTCCCCGGCGATGGAAGTGCGATCTCTGTTCTCACACCTGGCAGCCTCTGATGATCTGCAAGAGAAAGCGTACACCCTGGGGCAGGTTAGTGCTTTTGAATCCATTATCCGCCATTCAGGGTCACACCTCAGGGGGCAGCCATTCAAGCACATCTTAAACACCTCAGGGATCTTCAACTACCCGGAGGCTCAGTTCGACATGGTCCGCACGGGGATTGGTCTGTACGGCTATTCCAACGACCCGGAAACCGATCCCCTGCTCCGCCCCGTTGCCCGGCTTCGGACCAGGATATCACAAATTCACGATATCCCATCCGGTCAGTGGGTGGGATACAACAAAGGGTATCAGGCCAGCATGCCCCTGCAAACGGCTACCCTGCCCATCGGGCACGCTGATGGGATCGGAAGGCATTTTGGAAAAGGCCGGGGGACGGTTTTCGTCAAAGACCAACCCGCCCCCATCATCGGGAATGTCTGTATGGACATGACGATGATAGACATCAGTGGCATCGATTGCCGGGAAGGGGATGAAGTCGTTTTTTTCGGCAAAGACCATTCTGCCGAAACCCTGGCGGGGAAAGCAGGTACCATTTCCTATGAATTACTCACCGGGATTTCCCGCCGCGTTCCCCGAATCATTTTAGAATGAACTTTTTTCTGCCGGCTGCGCTAAAATTTATTACCTTAAACCACGGCTAAACACTTAAAAACAATACCATGCTTAAAGAATTCAAAAATTTTATCATGACCGGGAATGTCGTCGACCTGGCCGTTGCGGTCCTCCTGGCGGGAGCCGTGGGACTCGTCGTCAGTGGCTTTGTGAATGACATCATGATGCCCTTTGTAGGATATTTTACCGGAGGAGTTGATTTTTCAGAATTTAAATATGTGCTCTCCGAGGCCGTTACCGGAGCAGACGGAAAAGTGGTTACCCCTGAAAGTGCCATACGCTACGGGGCCTGGATCAACTCCATTATCAACCTTGTCATTGTGGGGTTTGTACTGTTTGTAATTGTCAGGTCCTACAACAAGGTCCGCAAGAAAAAGGAAGAACCCGCTCCAAAGCCAAAAGGGCCCTCACAGGAAGAACTCCTAACGGAAATCCGGGACCTTTTGAAAAAGAACTAGAACAATCCGATCGCGCCCGTTGCGCGATACCGCTACACCACAAAAACTATTAATCCTAAAACCGTTGCGGCCACCCCGCAGCGGTTCTTTTTTCCCCATTGTTTGATTTGAAACAATTTCGAGGGTTTTTAAGAGTCCGGGCGTCCTTGCTTTGACGGAATGCCCGGCTTGCCTACCTTTACCCCCTAAATTCAAGGATATGAAACTTGCCGTGGTAGGTGCTACCGGAATGGTCGGCGAAGTCATGTTGGCGGTCCTGGCAGAGCGCAATTTCCCCTTGGAGGAATTATTGGTGGTGGCTTCCGAGCGATCCGTGGGAAAAAAGCTTCGGTTCAGGGACCGGGAACTGACCGTCATCGGGCTTGAAGATGCCGTTAAGGCAAGGCCGGATATCGAAACTGGTGGTGCCGGAGATCAATGCATCCTGTTTGGGACCCGGTGATAAAATCATCGCCAACCCAAACTGTTCCACCATCCAACTTGTGATGGCGCTGGCTCCGCTCCACCGGGAATACGGGATGAAACGGGTGGTGGTGTCCACCTATCAGTCCGTTTCCGGGACAGGAGTACAGGCAGTAAGGCAGCTAGAGGCCGAAATGAAGGGGGTAGAAGGTGAAAAGGCATATCCCCACCCCATTCATCGCAATGCCCTGCCACATTGCGATGTGTTTCAGGAGAACGGATATACAAAAGAAGAGATGAAACTGGCGCGGGAACCGCAGAAAATTCTGGATGACCAGACCTTTTCCATAACAGCCACCGCTGTGCGAATCCCAACTTCCGGAGGACATTCAGAATCCGTGAATGTGGAGTTTCACCGCGATTTTGACCTCCACAGGGTCCGGGAACTCCTGGATGAGACCCCGGGGGTGGTAGTGCAGGACAATCCGGCAGAGGCCCTGTATCCCATGCCAGTCACCGCCCATGGAAGGGACGAGGTCTTTGTCGGCCGGATTCGAAGGGATGAAAGCCAGCCGAAGAGCCTGCACCTTTGGATCGTCGCCGACAACCTTCGAAAAGGGGCGGCTACCAATGCGGTACAGATCGCGGAATACCTGCTCAAACAAGGTCTCCTCTGAAGACCTTAAAAATCTGTTAAAGGCCCTGTTTTTAAGAGGTCAGACTTCTTTTTTGTGATATTTTTGAGAAGAACTCAACGATGCATTATGAAAAATTTAATTGCCCTTTCCCTGCTGGGTTTTACCCTGCTGGCCTGTGAAAATAAAAAAACCAATTCTATGGCTTTAGACTACCCTGAAACTGCCAAGGTCGATACCGTAGACACTTATTTTGGGGAAGAAGTCCCGGACCCGTATCGCTGGCTGGAGGATGACCGAAGCCCTGAAACCGAGGACTGGGTGCAACGCGAGAACGAAGTGACATTTTCCTATCTCGAAAAGATCCCTTACCGGGAGGCGCTCAAAAACCGGCTTGAAAAACTATGGAATTACGAAAGGCTGGGCACCCCTTTTACAGAGGGAGACTTCACCTACTTTTCGAAAAATGACGGGCTGCAGAACCAGTCTGTCATCTACAGGCGAAAGGGAGAAGGAGAAGCTGAAGTATTCCTGGACCCGAATAAATTCTCAGAAGACGGGACCACTTCCCTTGCGGGGCTTAGTTTTTCCAGGGACGGTTCGATAGCAGCCTACTCGATTTCAGAGGGAGGAAGCGACTGGCGGAAAATCCTTGTGATGGATGCAGTGAATAAGCAGATCGTGGAGGACACCCTGGTCGATATCAAATTCAGCGGCATTTCCTGGAAAGGGAACGACGGGTTCTATTATTCCAGCTATGACAAGCCAGAGGGAAGTGAACTTTCGGCCAAGACGGACCAACACAAGGTATACTATCATAAGCTGGGCACGCCCCAACAGGAGGATGTACTGGTTTTCGGGGGCACTCCTGAAGAAAAACACCGGTATGTCTTTGCCAGTGTCACGGAAGATGACCGCTTCCTCGTGCTTTCTGCCTCAAACACCACCTCGGGAAACAAACTCTTCATAAAGGATCTCAAAAACCCGGGGTCAGAGATAATACAGGTCCTCGATCATGAGGACAGCGACAGCTACCTTATCGAAAACGTGGGCTCCAAATTGTATATCGTTACGAATTTGGACGCGCCGAACCAGAAAATCGTCACCGTGGATGCCTCCGATCCGACCCCTGGAAACTGGGTGGATTTCATCCCGGAAACAGAAAATGTACTGAGCCCAAGCACCGGGGGAGGTTATTTCTTTGCAGAGTATATGGTCGATGCCCTTTCCAAAGTGCTTCAGTATGATTATGATGGCAACCTGGTCCGGGAAGTAGAGCTTCCCGGGATGGGCAGTGCAGGAGGCTTCAGCGGCAAGAAAGAAGAAAAAGACCTGTACTTCCGTTTTACAAACTACAATACTCCGAGTTCCTCCTACAAATTCGATGTGGAAACAGGTGAATATGAACTGTACTGGAAGCCGGAGATCGACTTCGATCCGGAACAGTACGAATCCAGACAGGTATTCTATACCTCAGCTGACAGCACCCGGATTCCCATGCTGATCACCTATAAAAAAGGCCTGGAGTTAAACGGCAAAAACCCGACCATCCTTTACGGATACGGAGGATTCAATGTAAGCCTGACCCCGGGCTTCAGCACCTCAAATGCCATATGGATGGAGCAGGGCGGGGTTTACGCTGTGCCCAACATCCGGGGCGGGGGGGAATACGGCAAGGTGTGGCACAATGCCGGGACCAAAATGAACAAGCAAAACGTCTTTGATGATTTCATCGCAGCAGCAGAATTCCTGATTTCGGAAGGCTACACCTCTCCGGAATACCTCGCTATCAGGGGTGGTTCCAATGGAGGCCTGCTGGTCGGGGCTGTCATGACCCAGCGGCCGGAACTCATGAAAGTGGCCCTGCCAGCGGTAGGGGTCCTGGACATGTTGCGGTATCACACCTTTACAGCCGGGGCAGGGTGGTCCTATGATTATGGGACTTCCGGTGACAGCCCGGAAATGTTTGAATACCTCAAAGGCTACTCCCCTCTGCACAACATTGAACAGGGCGTTTCCTATCCGGCCACCCTGATCACCACCGCGGACCACGATGACCGCGTGGTCCCTGCCCATAGTTTTAAATTTGCAGCTACCCTTCAGGAGAAGAACGGTGGGGCCAACCCGGTACTGATCCGAATAGAAACCAATGCGGGCCACGGTGCGGGGACCCCCATCAGCAAGACCATAGAACAATATGCGGACATCTTTGGATTCACCCTTTATAACATGGGCTTTACAGAATTGCCAAACCAGGCTGTCCTGAAAGACTTCAAAGAATAAAAATCAATTAACCACTCTAAAATCCGTTTCAACAGGAAGCGGATTTTTTTATTACGGCATGCTCAGCGTACAGAATCTTTCTTTTGCCTACGGTCAGGAAGCGGTCCTGGACAATCTCAGCTTCGAGGTTGCAGAAGGGGAACACCTCTCTGTGATGGGGGAAAGTGGCTGTGGCAAAAGCACCCTTCTAAAACTCCTGTACGGGGAATTGCCGTTTGAAGAGGGGCGTATCCGATGGAAGAAAAAAGCCATTAAAGGACCGGCTTACCAACTCGTGGCAGGAGGCCCTTTTGTGAAGTATCTGGCCCAGGATTTTGATTTGATGCCCTATACCTCCGTGGCGGAAAATATCAGCAAATTTTTATCGCCTTCCGAACCCGAGGAAATGGCTTCCCGGACGGAAGAGCTGATGGAAACCATGGAGCTTTTGGAATACCGGGATAAGAAAGTACAGTTCCTCAGTGGGGGGCAGCAGCAGCGGGTGGCCCTGGCCAGGGTCCTTGCGCTTCAGCCGGAATTACTGCTGCTCGATGAACCTTTCAGCCATATTGATCATTTCAGGCGTAACAAACTCAGGCGCAACCTTTTCGGCTTCCTTAAAGAACGGGGGATAAGTTGTATATGCGCTTCCCACGACCACCACGATGTCCTTCCCTTT
>JARRQA010000007.1:0-35081 GCA_037382325.1 Robiginitalea sp. | reverse complement strand
AAACCGAAGAACATATCTGCCGTATTGTAATCGTATGGGCTGTTCTGTGCCAGGGATCCCAGGATAGTCTCTCCGGAGATGGCATCCGGGGTGCCGGCCCGCTCCACGGCTCCATGCACCCATACCTTGTCCCCACTCATCCAGGTGGGATAGGCAAAAAACAAAAAGGCACGGATGGTGAGTGCCGGATTCAGGATGTTCATCCCGGTACCTCCGAAAACTTCCTTCCCGATGACCACCCCGAAAACGACGGAAACGGCCAGCATCCAGAGCGGAGTGTCCACAGGGACAATCAGGGGAACCAGCATCCCGGTGACCAGGTAGCCTTCTTCCACTTCGTGGCCCTTGATTATGGCAAAGATGAATTCCACTCCCAAACCGACCGCATAAGAGATGATTACCAGGGGCATTACCAGCTTAAAGCCCAGCCAGAAGTTTTCCCAGGTGAGGAAATTCCCCCAAAGATCCAGGACCCTTGGGCTCCCACTGGCAGCATCGATGGCTGCAAAATGCTGGTATCCGGTGTTGAAAAAGGAGAACAGCAATACCGGCAGCAAGGCCAGGATCACCATATTCATCGTCCGTTTCAAATCATCGGCCGCCCGGACATGTCCGCCGCTGTGGGTCGTATCGTCCGGGGTATACAGAAAGGTATGAAAGGCACTGAAAGCAGGGGCAATCTTCTTGCCCCGCAGCCTGTGCTTGATGATATGTAAACGCTTTTTTAAGGTAAGTTTCTTGTCACTCATTTCTTATCCTATTTCTTTATGTAGTAAATCCAATCCTTCTCGAATAATCTGCTGGTGAGGTTGTTTGGAGATACAGACAAATTCCGTCAGGGAGAAGTCCTCCGGGATTACCTCGTAAAGCCCGAGTTGTTCCATCTCGTCGATATCCTTGTACATGCAGGCTTTGAGCAACTGCATGGGATAAATATCCAACGGGAAGACTTCTTCGTAAAGCCCCGTCACCACAAAGGCACGGTGCTCGCCATTGGTATTGGTATCCAAATCGTATTTTTTTCCCGGCTTCAACCAGGAAAAAGTCAGGGCCCGTGTGGGCGAAATCTTGTCGAAAACCGGTTTGGTCCAACCGAAAAGGTCATAATCATCCCCCTCGGGGATCACCGAAACGGTGTTGTTGTAGAATCCGAGGTGTCCTTCGGGCCTGGATTTACGGCCTGTGAGCACATCCCCGTTGATCACCCGGAAATTTTTCTGATTCACCCCGCTGGCATAAAGGAAGGTCGAGATTTCCGCGCCGATGCGGGCGGTGTAGTATTTTGGGTTCTTAACACAGGAACCGGCCAGGGCTACTACCCGCTCCGGATTAAACTTCCCGGTCAGCAGGGTCTCCCCGATGATGACCAGATCCTGGGGGCTTACGGTCCAGACCCGCTCGCCCTTGTTAATAGGGTCGATCCGGTTGATCTGTGTCCCAACCAATCCTGCAGGATGCGGGCCGGTAACCTGATGTAAATTGATGCCTTTCAGCCCGGCGAAAGGAGACGTTTCCCCCTTGCCGATTCCCACGTGTACCTTTCCAGGTGTCAGTTTGGCCAGGGCATCCAGGGCGGCCTGTAATTCGGCTTCTTTGCCCTTGAGCGTATAATTGATGTCTGCCGCCAGGGGGGTTGGGGACGTCCTCCGGATGTGCGATCAGATCATAGGGCCGTTGTTTTATAAAGGGCCAGCACCCGGATTCCAGCAGGAAAGCCCGGATATCATCTGCCCCGGCCTTACCCGGGTCAAGCGGGCTGTGCTCAAGGGTCTTCTGTTCTTTGTCCGCCAGGATCTTCAGGTTGAGAATGCGCCGGCGTGCTCCCCTATCGATTTCGATCAGCTCCCCACTGACCGGAGCCACGAATTTCATCGCCTCGTAATTCTTGTTGTAGAAGATCGGTTCCCCGGCTTTTACCTCAGCCCCCTGCTTGACCAGCATCTTGGGGGTTAGTCCGTGAAAATCATCTAAGAGAATACTGTAAACATTACTGGAAACGGCTTTGGAGGTGGTGGGTTCTGCGGCTCCGACAAGGTTGATATTCAAGCCTTTCTTGATCCGGATGTCAGTGGACATATTATCTTAGACCTTAGGTTAAAAATTTGGGCCAAAAATAGCACTTAAAAGAAAGTTTTCATAATTATTACCCCTTTTTTTGGCGGTATATCGATTGGAATTTCAGGGGGTTGCTTTTTGTTTACCTTTGTCCTTCAACAGGGGTTCAGATGCGTTTAAAGCTTAAACAAATTCCTTTCTTTTTTTGGTGTCTTGGCACCCTGGCCCAGGTGCAACTGGAGATACCCGAACCCGAGCACATCAAATCCATAATTTTCAAAGGGCCTACCGAAGACCAGTTTCCGATTGTGCAACTGGGGGAACCCATTCGCCTGGAGTTTGACGATCTCTCTGCCAGCGAACAGGACTACTACTACCGCATCGTCCATTGCGATTACGACTGGGAGCCCTCCCAGTTGCTGAAATCCCAGTACCTGAGCGGAACGGACAATCAGCGGATCATCAACTATGAAAACAGCTACACTACCCTTCAACCGTATTCCAATTACCGGCTGACCCTGCCCAATAAACAAGTGGGGCTCAGAGTAAGCGGGAACTATGTGCTGGAGATTTACAATTCTGGCAACGAATTGCAGTTTTCTCGGAGGTTCGTGGTCTACCAGGACCTGGTACAGGTTGCTGCCACGGTACGCCGGTCCCGGGATTTCGAGTTTCTGGAAGAAAAACAATCAGTACAGTTCAGTATCCGCCCTTCAGGTATACAACTGATCAATCCGAAGAAAGAGGTCAAGGTAGCCATCCTTCAGAATTACCACTGGCCCACCGCTCTTTACGGGATCCGGCCACAGTACACCATCGGCAGCGAACTCGTTTACAGGTACGACCAGGAAACCGCATTCTGGGGCGGGAACGAATACCTCAATTTCGACACCAGTGACCTTAGGGTGCCCACCGTGGCAATCTCCAGTATCGAAATGAAAGACCTCTACCACCATTACCTGTTTCCTAACCGATGGCGCGATTCAGAAGGATTGGACAAGGTCTATGTATTTGGAAAATTCAACAATTACGCTCTGGAAGACCTCAATCAGATGGAATTCAACCGGGCCACGGGCAACATGGAAGCTGCGCTGTTACTCAAGCAGGGGTTCTACAATTTCAAATACGTCATTCTTCGGGAGGATGGCACCGTGGAGCTGAACACGGTAGGCGGAAACTTTCACTTTACGGAAAACAACTACACGATTCTGGTGTATTACCGGAATTTTGGGGATATTTACGACAGTGTTATCGGGATTGGCTCGGCCAATTCCAGCACTATCAGTAATTAATTTCTCCTTCCAGACATGGAGACCACACCGGTAAAACACGGGGGCCGATACAAGCTGAAGTACCGCGGTACGGAATGCCTGAACTGCGGGCACCCCCTGGAGCTAAGTGACCGCTTTTGCCCTAACTGCGCCCAGGCGAACAGCGTAAAACACCTTACCATAAAGGATTTTCTGGATGAACTCTTCGAGGACTTCGTTCGCTTTGATACCCGCCTGGTCCGGACGCTTCAAACCATGTTGTGGCGGCCCGGCCGGGTATCCAAAGACTTTATCGCCGGTAAAAGGAAGACCTATGCTAATCCCTTCAGGCTCCTGCTCACCTCGGCGTTCATTTATTTTTTGCTGCTGAGCGTGACGGGAGATTATGACCGTCTTGACCGGTATGGCCAGAGCCCCTCGGGCCGAATTGACGATATACCTGACCTGAGCCTGAATTTCAACTCCGGGGATTCCTCCGCGAAGGAAGCGCTGGCCAACCTGGACAGCACCCAGTTGAAGAAGCTTGATAGTATGGGGATAAAAGGATTGGACAACCTGACGTCAGAGGCCCTGGACAGCCTGGATTTGCAAGGACTGGACAAGCTGAATCTTAAAAAACAACTAAAGGACACGAAGCAGATCACGGATTCCACCATCATGGCGAACCCCCGTGCCTACCTCGATAGCATAGGCGGAAATGGCACCATAGATCGCACCCTGGCGAAAGCCAATTTTTTCCTTACCCTTATCGACAAAGACAGTGTCTTTTCCTATGAAGAGGCGGTGGAAAAACACGGGTTGCCCAACCGCCGGGAAGATCAGATCGCATTTGGGATTGCAGACAGCGTGGACCACCTGAACCGGCAGCCGGGAAGTTTTATCAAGGAGTTCCTTTCGACCGTCCCTTTTGCCATCTTTGCCTTTCTGCCGTTTTTCACGATCTTTCTGTGGCTGGTGTATATCAGGAAAAAGTTTAACTACACCGATAATTTGGTCTTTTCCTTTCATAGTCAGTCGCTCTTCTTTATCTTGCTGATTGTTAGTTTTTTGATCGACCAAATTTTCGGGACAACATCCATCGGCTGGTTCATCCTGATCTTTGCGGTCTACCTCTTCCTCTCCATGCGGAGGTTTTACGGACAGGGGTGGTTCAAAACGACGATCAAATACCTGTTTTTGAACTCTATTTTTGTAATCTTAGCAAGCGTCGCTGCCCTGATCTTCCTGGTCGGAAGCGCCCTTACCTATTAGGAAATGAAAATGATCACTCAAGTTACCCGGGGAATCAAAATTTCGGTTAAGACGAGTTTTGAAGGGACGTTCTTCAAGAACTACAAGATGCACTTTGCCTTCGGGTACACCATCACTATTGAGAACCAAAGTAAAGATTCAGTGCAGCTCACCACACGCCACTGGGATATTTACGATGCCCTGAATGACATGGAAGTGGTAGACGGGGAAGGGGTCATCGGCAAGAAACCGGTCATCCGACCCGGAGAATCCTACAGTTACAGTTCCGGCTGCCTGCTGGCATCCCCTCTGGGGGCGATGAAGGGCTTCTACAACATGGTAAATTTCTCCTCCACTGAAAAATTCAGGGTTTATATCCCCACCTTCAGACTGAATGCGCCTTTTGCACTGAATTAGGCGTTCCGGGATAAGGGCAGTCACTTTTTTAAGGCTTTGGCATTTCGTACCTTTGACGGAATTTATAACTCTTAAGAATTTCGTCATGGGTAAAGGATTTTTTCAGGTCCCTCCGGCCGTGAATGAGCCGGTTAAAAGCTACGCCCCGGGGTCCCCGGAGCGGGAAGCCGTACTTCAACAATATGAAGCCTATTTCAACGGTTCCGAGGACATCCCTATGTGGATCGGAGGGAAGGAGGTCCGTACAGGGGAAACCCGCCGCATAGCGCCTCCTCACGACCACCAGCACCAGGTGGGCCAGTACCACCTGGCCACCAAAAAAGAAGTCGACCTGGCCATTGATTCGGCCCTGGAAGCCCGGAAGGCCTGGTCTGCAATGCCCTGGGAACACAGGGCAGCTGTATTTCTGAAGGCCGCCGACCTGATCGCCGGCCCCTACCGCACGCGAATCAATGCAGCGACCATGATAGCACAGTCCAAGACCATACATCAGGCGGAAATTGATGCAGCCTGCGAGCTGATCGACTTTCTGAGGTTCAATGTGGAATTCATGGCCCGAATCTATCAGGAGCAACCCGAATCCGCTGATGGCATCTGGAACCGGGTGGAGTACCGACCGCTTGAAGGCTTTGTATACGCCATTACCCCCTTCAATTTTACAGCCATCGCCGGGAACCTGCCTTCCAGTGCGGCCCTGATGGGCAACGTCGTGGTCTGGAAGCCCAGTGACCACCAGATTTTCTCAGCCAAGGTGATCATCGACGTCTTTCGGGAAGCGGGGCTCCCTGACGGGGTCATCAATGCGGTGTACGGGGACCCAGTCATGATCACGGAAACCCTGCTGTCTCATCCCGATTTCTCCGGGATTCACTTTACAGGGTCCACGGAGGTTTTCAAAGGCCTCTGGAAACAGATCGGATCGAACATCCACCGCTACAAGACCTACCCTCGTATCGTAGGGGAAACGGGAGGCAAGGATTTCATTATAGCCCATCCCACCGCGTTGCCGAGGCAGGTGGCCACAGCCATTACACGGGGGGCTTTTGAACTGCAGGGTCAGAAATGCAGTGCGGCCTCAAGGGTATACCTGCCCGAATCGACGGCAGAAACCATCCTGGATATGGTGAAGGAAGACCTCGCGACCTTCAATAAACCCGGATCCCCGGAAGACATGAGCAACTTTATTACTGCCGTGATCCACGAGGGAGCCTTTGACAAACTGGCCGGCTATATAGACCGGGCCAAAAAGGACAAGGAGGCAAAGATCATTGCAGGAGGGGGTTATGACAAATCCAAGGGGTATTTTGTGGAGCCCACCATAATCCTGACGACCGATCCCAAATACGCTACCATGGAAGTCGAGCTATTCGGTCCGGTGGTCACCGTATACGTGTATGAAGATGCTTACTGGCACGAGACGCTCCGCTTGGTGGATGAAACCTCTGAGTATGCTCTTACGGGGGCTGTCATGGGAACCGACCGCTATGCGCTGGCCGAGGCGACCCAGGTGCTTGAAAACTGCGCCGGAAACTTCTACATCAACGATAAGCCCACCGGGGCTGTGGTCGGGCAGCAACCCTTCGGAGGGGCCCGGGCATCGGGAACCAACGACAAGGCAGGGTCTGCGCAGAACCTCATGCGATGGGTATCTCCCCGTCTGATCAAAGAGACCTTTGTGCCGCCCCAGGACTACCGGTACCCTTTCCTCGGATAAAAAATAGCCCCTTCCCGGGGCTTTTTTTAATTCCTCTTCCGGCCGGGATCCGGCAGGTAGACTACTTTTTTGGTTTCAAAAAAAGGTTCCTCGAAATAACGCCGGAGGGGGTAAATCCTGGCCTTTGGGTAAGGAGCCAGTTCCCCGGAGAGGTCCCCGCCTTTCAGATAGAGGATGCCATTGGGGATGCTGTCGCGGGAAGTTTTTTTCAACCGTCCGGTCGTCCAGTGCACGAAGGTGGGCATGGCGGCCACCGCCCGGCTGACGATAAAATCAAATTGTTCCTCCATGTTTTCGGCACGGATCTGCCGGGCCTCGGCATTCTGAAGGTCCAGGCCCTGTATGACGTCCTGTACCACCCGTATCTTCTTTCCAATGGCATCGACCAGGGTAAACCGGGCTCGCGGAAAGAGGATGGCCAGCGGAATCCCCGGAAAGCCACCCCCGGTACCCACATCGAGGATTTCCAGGTCATCCCGGAACGCATGTACCCTGGCAATCCCAAGGCTGTGCAGTACGTGGCGCAGGTACAACTCATCTATGTCCTTCCTGGAGACCACATTTATCCGGGTGTTCCAATCCGAATAGAGTTTCCCGAGGGCCTTAAACTGGTCTTTTTGGTGATTTGATAAATTGGGAAAATATTTGTAAACAATCTCGGCTTCCATGCCTACCTTTGTGGTTTGAATGCAAAAGTACTACTTTCGTATTGAGCGGAAAGACGACACATAGCCGTCTTTTTCTTTTATATTTCTAAGATTACAATTCTTTTTTATGCAAGAATCTCCAATTCGATTTTCACGGAATGATTCGGCCAAATTTTTCAGAACACTCAACAAAAGGGTCAACGATTATTTCCGGGAAAACAAACTCAAGAAAACCGGCAACTGGAAACTCTACCTGAAATCCATAGTCATGTTCAGCCTTTTGCTGGCTCCCTATTTTTTGATCCTTACCCTGGGATTACCGGGCTGGGCAAACCTTTTGGGTACCATCCTGATGGGAATCGGCATGGCCGGAGTGGGTATGAACGTCATGCACGACGGAAACCACGGGTCCTTTTCCTCCAAAGAATGGGTGAACAAACTCATGGGCGGGAGTATTTACATCCTTGCCGGAAACGTCTATAACTGGCAGGTACAGCACAACGTGCTGCACCATACCTACACGAATATTCACGAGCACGACGAAGACCTGAATGCCGGGAAAATCCTCCGGTTTACCAAGCATGATCCCTGGTACAGTTTCCACCGGTTTCAGCACTACTATTCAATATTCCTGTACGGGCTGCTGACCTTTAACTGGGCCCTGACAACCGACTTCAAGCAGATGTACAGGTATACCCGTAAAAAACTCGCTTACGGAAAGTTCCCGAACCCGGTGCTCAACTGGAGCGTCCTGGTGATTACAAAAATAATCTACCTTACAGTGTGGATCGTTATCCCCATGCTGGTGCTGAATATCGCCTGGTGGAAGGTACTTCTCGGCTTTTTCATCATGCACTATGTGGCAGGGCTCATCCTCAGTGTGGTATTCCAGCTGGCCCACGTAGTGGACCATGCGGAAACCCCGCTGCCCGAGAAAGACGGAAGCATGAAGAATACCTGGGCGATCCACCAGTTATTCACCACTGTAAACTTCGGGACGCGGAACCGTTTGGTCAACTGGTTCACCGGCGGGTTGAACCATCAGGTGGAACACCATATCTTCCCGCACATCAGCCACATACACTATAACAAAATCGCGAAAATTGTCAAGCAAACTGCGCGGGAGTTCAATTTGCCATACAACGAATACGAAACGACCCGGAAAGCAGTCCTATCACATTTCCGCCATCTGAAAGAACTCGGTAAAAAACCCCGTCTTCAGGTGCAATAAAGTGCTTTTTTTATGAATGATCTTCTGTCGGACCGCATCAGGCAAATGTCCACTTCGGCCACTCTGGCCATGGCTGCAAAAGCAAGGGAACTGAGAAAGGAAGGGAAGGACATCATCGGGCTGAGCCTCGGGGAACCTGATTTCAACATCCCTGATTTCATCAAGGAAGCCGCCAAGAAAGCCATTGACGAGAACTACAGCAGCTATACCCCCGTCGACGGGTATGCCGATCTGAAAACGGCGATCTCCAATAAATTCAAACGGGATAACAGCCTGGAATACAGCGACGATCAGATCGTGGTTTCCACAGGGGCCAAGCAATCCCTGGCCAATGTCGCCATGGTGCTTCTCAACCCCGGGGACGAAGTAATCCTTCCCGCCCCCTACTGGGTCAGTTACCGGGATATTGTCAAGCTGGCGGGAGGCGTACCGGTGGAGGTTCCCACCAGGATCGAATCGGATTTTAAGATGACCCCGGACCAATTGAGGGATGCCATCAGCCCAAAGACAAAAATGATCTGGTACAGTTCCCCCTGCAATCCAAGTGGTTCGGTATACAGTCGTGAAGAACTCGAAGGCCTGGCCGGGGTGCTGAGGGAGTATCCCGATATACTGGTGGTCTCAGACGAGATTTACGAGCACATCAATTTCAGGAGCACTCACGTGAGCATGGCAGGTATCCAGGGCATGTATGACCGGACTATCACCGTAAACGGGGTTTCCAAAGCCTTCGCCATGACCGGCTGGCGGATAGGATACATCGGTGCGCCGGCCTGGATCGCCAGGGCCTGTACCAAATTCCAGGGACAGATCACCAGTGGGGCAAATGCCATTGGCCAGAGGGCCACCATCGCTGCCCTCGAGGCCCCGGTAGACCGGATCCGCTATATGATCGACACCTTTCACAAGCGCAGGGACCTGATCCTGGATTTGCTGGGTGAGATCGAAGGCTTCAAACTAAATGTACCGGAAGGGGCATTCTATGTCTTTCCGGACGTTTCTCATTTCTTTGGAAAAACCCTGAGGGGCAGGGGTATCGAAAATGCTTCGGATTTTGCCATGTACCTCCTGGAGGAAGCACAGGTGGCTACCGTGACCGGGGAAGCCTTTGGAAGCCCGAACTGCATCCGGATCTCTTACGCAGCCTCCGAAAAGGAAATCCGGGAGGCGATACGCCGTATCGGAGAGGCTTTGTAGGCCTCCCGGGCATCGCTCCTTCCTAAGTTCGTTTCCAGAAATAAGGGGTCAGCAGGATCAGGACCGTGAATAGCTCCAGCCTGCCGGCCAGCATGAGGAAAGCACACCACCATTTACCGATAGCCGGAAGTCCGTTGAAGTTATTGAGGGGATGCAAAGTCCCGAAGGCCGGCCCCACATTCCCGAGGGAAGAGGCGGCACCACCAACGGCCGATATAAAATCCAGGCCCAGTAGTCCGAGTACCATGGCACCGATGATAAACAACAACATATAAAGCACAAAGAAGGCTATGATGTTGTAGACGATGTGTTCTGAGACGGTCTTGCCGCTGAAGCGGACCGGAATTATGGCACTTGGGTGAAGGGTCCGCTTGAATTCGAGCAAGCCGTTTTTGATGATCAAAATATGCCGCATCACCTTGATCCCCCCGGCTGTAGACCCCGCGGAGCCGCCTGCGAACATCAGCCCGAAGAAAAATACGGTAAGAAAGGGGGTCCAGCCCGTAAAGTCCGCCGTAACGAATCCCGTGGTGGTAATGACCGCCATCACCTGGAACAGTCCGTGGCGCAAGGCACTCTCCAGGGGACCGTAGACCATGGGGTGGTACTCGGACACCGGCACTTCCGCCCTGAAGTAAATGACCAGGGTAACCAGGATGGCGAAGAATCCCAGGAAAATGGCATAGTATCGGAATTCCTCATCCTTCAGCACCTTCTGGACCTTCCCTTTGAAAGCAAAGTAACTCAGCACGAAGTTCGTGCCTGCCAGAAACATAAACAGGACGATGATGTACTGGATGAGCGGTTGGTCATTCCAATGGGCAATACTGGCATTTTTGGTGGAGAACCCTCCCGTGGACAGGGTGGAAAGAGCGTGGTTTACCGCGTCAAAAAGGGACATGCCAGCGAGTTTGAGCAACAGGGTTTCGGCCAACGTGTACCCCAGATAGATGAACCAGAGCCGCTTGGCGGTATCGGCGATCCTGGGGTGAAGCTTGTCGCCTCCCGGCCCGGGGGCCTCGGCCGCAAACAACTGCATTCCCCCAATCCCGAGCAGTGGAAGGATAGCGATGGCCAGCACAATGATCCCCATTCCCCCTATCCAGTGCGTGAGACTCCTCCAAAAGAGGATGCCCTCCGGGAGGGATTCGATATCCTCCAGGATGGAAGCCCCTGTAGTGGTGTACCCGGACATGGTTTCGAAAAATGCATTGGTGAGGCTTGGGATGGCCCCGGAAAGAACATAGGGCAGCACCCCTGAGGCAGACATGATAATCCAGCCGAAAGCCACAATGATATAGCCCTCCTTCCGCTTTACCTCCTTTTTGTGACCCCTGGTAAAAAACATGGCCAGGGTTCCGATAAACAGAGTGGTAATGGCGCCTAGGCCAAGTCCAAAGGTGGCACCGTCTCCGTAAAAACCACTTACCAGGGCCGCCAGCAGCATGAACCCGCCATTGAATAACAACAGCACGCCCATGAGGTGAATGATGATTCTGGAGTTTAAGGCCATCTTACAGGAATAGCTTTTCGACACGGGGGATCGCACTGGGCAGGCAACAAACCACTACGCGGTCTCCCTCCTGTATCCTGAAATCCCCCAGGGCGATGATCCCCTTGCCCTGTCGGATCACCCCGCCGATACTCGCCTCCCGGGGAAAATCCAGTTCCCTGATCAGTTCTCCGTTTACCAGGGAAGAGGCCTTGACCACGAATTCCAGGATTTCCGCATTCAGGTTGTTCAGCCGGGTAAGGGCAACCACTTCCCCTTTGCGGACATAGCGGAAAATGTTGTTCGCTGCCAGCAGTTTCTTGTTGATCAGGGTATCCACCCCTATGGAATGCGAAATCTGGAAATAGTCCATATTCTCTACAAGGGCGATCGTTTTCTTGATGTGTTTGGATTTGGCCACAAGGCAGGACATGATGTTGGTCTCGGAGTTCCCGGTCACTGCGATAAAAGCATCCATGGATTCCAGACTCTCCTCTTCCAGCAATTCGACATTCCGGCAGTCCCCGTTGATCACCAGAGCGTTGGGAAGCATGTCCGCAATCTCAAAGGCCTTGTTCTTATCCTTTTCGATGATCTTCACGTTGAAGCGCTGCTCGCAAAGGTCACGGGCTGCCTTGGTACCCACCTTGCTGCCCCCGAGGATCATCACATTGCGGATTTCTTCTTTTTTCTTGCCCGTCAGCTTGTAGAGTTCCTCCACCCCCTTTCGATCGGTGATAAAATACACCTGGTCTTCTTCTTTGAATTCCGTGTTTCCTCTGGGGATCAGCGTAAACTGCGTCCCCCTTCGCTGCAAGGCAATAGGCATGAAATGGAGTTCCGGGAAAATCAGTGCAGCCTCCTGCACCGTTTTCCCCACAAAGGGGGCCCCGGAAGGCAGGGATACCCCCACCATGATCAGGAGTCCTTCCTCGAATTCGTAGGTGTCGTTAAAGGCCGACTGGCTCAAAAGCAGTTTTATTTCCGTAGCTGCCAGCTCCTCCGGGGAAATCAGCTCATCGATCCCCATTTCGGAAAACTTGACCAGGTCCTTGTAGTCCAGGAATTCCGTATTGGAAATCCGCGCAATGGTCTTTTTTGAGCCCAGTTGTTTGGCCAGCAGGCACAGGGTAATATTGGTAGTCTCTGAGGAAGTTACCCCGATGACCAGGTCGGACTGGCTCACCCGGGCATCGTTCATGATGGAAATACTCGTGGCATCTCCCTTGAGCACTCGAATGTCCAGGTGGCTCTCCGCATAGGAGAGACTTTCCTTGTCACTGTCGATCAGGGTGATATCCTGAGATTCGTATGAAAGTAATTTCGCAAGATGAAAGCCTACCTCTCCTGCCCCGGCGATGATAATTTTCATTCAGTATAGCATTGTTTCGGGCAAATACAGGCCGTAGCCAAATGAAGTTCTGCGGTCGTGGCCCGGTGTCAGCCCGTTCAGACGGACCGTGGGACAAAATTACGGATTTTTATATTTCCCTGTGTGCCGAAGGGCTCCTAAAAGCACAAAAGTAGGCGGGCGCGGTGGGGCGGATCATTTTGAATGTCCTTATCTTTGCGGCTTAAGAAGACACGCATGGGCAAGGAAATCCTGCCATACAAAGATTCTGACCTGAACAAAAAGGAACAGGTACGCCGGATGTTCGATACCATATCCGGGAATTACGACGGGCTGAACCGGCTGATCACCTTTGGTGCAGACATCCGTTGGCGGAAACGGCTGATACGGCTGGTGAGCGCGCACAATCCGGAATCGATCCTGGATATCGCCACGGGTACGGGGGACCTGGCCCTGGCCTTTGCGCATACGCCTGCACAGAAGATCGTTGGCCTGGACCTTTCCCCGGGCATGCTGGAGGTCGGACGAAAAAAAGTGGTAAAACTGGACCTGGAAGACAAGGTACAGATGGTCCTCGGGGACAGCGAAGCCCTCGACTTTCCGGATGGGAGTTTCGATGCGGCAACAGTGGCTTTTGGCGTACGCAATTTTGAAAACCTGGAAAAAGGGTTGTCCGAGATATACCGGGTCCTGAAACCCGGGGGCATTCTGGCAATCCTGGAAACGTCTGTTCCGCGAAGACAGCCCTTCAGATGGGGATACCACCTCTATGGTCGGTATGTGCTACCCCTGTTTGGCAAGTTGTTTTCACGGGAAGGGACCGCTTATTCCTACCTGTCTGAATCTGCGGCGGCCTTTCCACACGGGGAACAATTCAACAATATTTTGGGAAAAATCGGGTTTATAGGTATGAAACACGAGCCACAGACCTTCGGGGTCGCTACCATATATACCGCCACGAAATGATGAGACAGATCTGGTTGCTTTTACTTGCCCTTTCCCTGGGACAGCCGGTATTGGCTCAATTCAATGAAAAGCCCATCCTGAACCTGCAAAATGAAGACAAAAATTTCCTCAACTGGGGGTATTTTCTGGGCTTCAACCAGTATGACTTTAAATTCGAATATAAAAACGACCTGCCGGACGTCCTGGTCAGCAAGTCCTTTGGTTTCAATGTAGGGCTAATTGGAGAAATGCGGATCAATGAATTCCTGGACCTTCGGTTTGAACCCGGCCTGTTCTACACGCTGCGGGAACTTGGATTCCCCGGTTTTACCTCACAGAATGAGGCCATCCGGGAAGTGCGATCCACCTATATCAGTTTTCCGCTCCTGCTGAAGGTGAGCACCCGCAGGCTGGGCAACTGGAAGCCATTTGTGATCGGAGGCGCCGGCATGGCCCTAAATTTGGGCAGCAACGAAGACTCCATGGATGACAACAGCAGCGGGACCTTCCGGATGAAAAAACTGGTCTACAACTACGAAATTGGCTTCGGGATTGACTTTTACCTGGAATACTTTAAATTCTCCCCTTCCATCCGGGGCGTCTTTGCCATAACGGATGAACTCGTGCCGGACACCAATCCCAACAGCCCCTGGACGGGCAATATCCAAGCCATGAAAACCCGCGGGGTTTTTGTGAACTTCACCTTTGAGTAGGCCCTGCGGGGTTTCGTCTTATCTCGTAGAGAAAAATAGCGGACGCCGTGGCGACATTGAGGCTTTCGGCATCCCCCTTCCCAAAGGGGGAAATCCCCAGGGTACCTTTAAGTTGCCGACTCACAGCTTCCGAAATCCCGTGGGATTCACTCCCCATCACCAGAATTCCTTCTTCGGGCATCGGAAGGGAGCCCAGAGGCCGCCCTTCCATACTCGCCCCAAACGCTGGCAGACCACTGCCGGCCAGGGTCTCCCCCAGAGGGAGATAATGCACCTGGACGCGCGCAATGGAACCCATAGTTGCCATCAGGACCTTGGGGTTATAGCAGTCAACCGTATCCGGAGAACAAAGCAGGTCCCGGATTCCAAACCAGTCGCAAAGCCGGATGATGGTCCCCAGGTTTCCCGGGTCCCGGACACCGTCCAGGGCCAGCAGCCACCCGTTGAAAACAGGTTCGACCCGGGAGGGAATCTCAAAAACCCCCAGTATTTTATTGGGCTGTACAAGCGCACTGATCTTTTTCAGTTCCTGTTCGGATATCGGCCGGGCCTGGCGAATCCCTTTTAAAGGTTCGGTCGCAAAGAGTTCCCTTGGCTTCCAACCGGATCGCAGTAGTTCTCCCACGAGCTTTACCCCTTCAGCCAGGAAGAGCCCATGACGGGACCGGTACTTTTTTTGATGCAGACTTTTTATAAATTTTAATTCCCTTTTTGCAACCATCCAAATAGTGTAATTTTGGCTCTTATGAAGGCCCGCCGGCATGTTTTAAACCTCCCCGCTAAAATAGGATTATTCTTTGTGGGGCTCAGTTTTTTCTCCTGTAACGTGCTCAAACGGGTGGAACCGGATCAGCTCCTGCTAACGGATTACAGCATATACGCGGACAGTACAAAGATCACGGATACCGATGTCAACAGCCTTGTCTCACAGAAACCCAATGTAAAAGTCCTGGGGATTCCGCTCAGGCTGCACCTCTATAATCTCGCCAAGAAAGACCCCGATTCATCCTACCAGGACTGGCTCTACCGAAAGGAGGGGCGTTACGAACACCTGGTAAAGCTGCTCTCCGAAAAACAGGTGGAACGCCTGGGGGAATCTTTTTTTGTATCCGGTCTGAGCAATGGCCTGAAAAAAGCAGGGGAAGCTCCGGTGGTCATCGACAGCAGCCGCACCGAGAGATCCCTGGAACGCCTGAAGGCTTATTACAACACGCGTGGTTATTTTAACAGTACCGGGAGCACCACGGTGGACACTACAGGAAATCAGCGCGCCGCGGTGCGTTATGACATCGACCTCGGAAAACCCTACCTCATCGACAGCCTGTCAAGAGAAATTGCCTCCCCCCAGATAGATTCCCTGTATCAAATCCATCAAGGGGCCTCCCTTGTGCGGGAGGGGGATCAATTCGATCTGCAACTCTTCACCGCAGAACGGGAACGGCTGACCGATATCTTCAGGAACTCGGGGATCTGGAACTTCCAGGAGAGTTCGATCACCTACGACATCCTCCGGGATACGCTTCCCGGAAGGGACGACCAGCTCATGGAGGTGGAACTCAATATCGACAACCCCCGTAGCCGGGACGAAACACAAGAAACAACCCCATACCGCGTCCACCGGATCGATTCGGTGAATATCTTTGCGGATCATTCCTTTGGCGACCGCCCGGAGCAACTGAAATCCGTCCGATACGGCGAAGTCACCGTTTATTACAAGGATAAGCTGCGGTACAAGCCCAAAGCCCTGGCAGATGCCATCTTCCTTAAAAAAGGGAATATCTACCGCGACATCGACCGGATCAGAACCTACCGGCAGATCAATAACCTGAATACCTTCAGGTATCCCAACATCGAACTCGTAAATGAAGGTGAAGACCTGCTGACCACCAACATTTACCTCTCCGCCCGCCCCCGGAACTCCCTGGCCCTGGACCTGGACGTTACCCATTCCAACATACAGCGACTCGGGATCGGGGTGGGGGCTGCCCTGATCAAGCGAAATGTTTTTAAAGGAGCCGAGACCCTGAGCCTTTCCACCAGGGGATCGTTTGGCCTGCTCAGCGACGATACGCCGGAGGATTTCTTCACTGAAATCACCGCTGACATCAACCTGGTCTTCCCGAGGATCTGGGGGATTCCGGTACTCAGCTCCCAGAAAATCATCCCCAATTACATGCTGCCCCAGACCCGGGTGTCCGCAGGTACGAGTTTCCAGAAGAATATCGGCCTGGACAAGCAGACCCTGAATACCATCCTGGCGTACAACTGGTCTCCCAATGCTTCCAGCAAAAACATTTTCGAACTGCTCAACATACAGTTTGTGCGGAATCTGAACCCCGAGAACTTCTTCAATGTCTACCAGAGCACCTACGACCGCCTGGATGTGGTTGCCGACGACCCGCAATTTCAGAACAACCCTGATCTGGCGGAATTTTACGAGCCCACGGATGATCCCGACAAACCACTGCGGCTTTCCATCCCCGAAGGAACCACAGGGTTTACCGCAGCCATTTTGGAAGGAAACCTGGTCCCTGTGGACTCAGAGGAATACACCGAGGTGTTCCGGGTGGAGGAACGAAGGCAGCGCCTGACGGAAAACAACCTGATTTTCGCCAGCAATTACACCTTCACAGAGAACAATAAAACGGACATCAACGACAACAGCTTCCACCAGTTCCGATGGAAGGTCGAAAGTGCGGGGAACCTGCTTTCCGGGATCTCCAGCCTTATCCCCTTTGATGAGAATGAAAGTGGGCAGGGCCTCGTCTTTGGGGTCCCCTATTCCCAGTATATCAAAACGGAGTTCGAATACATCAAGCACTGGGAACTGACCACTACGGATGTGCTCGCTTTCCGTTCCTTTGCGGGCATAGCGGTACCCTATGGGAATTCCGATAACATCCCTTTCCTCCGCAGCTACTTTGCGGGGGGTTCCAACGACAACCGGGCCTGGTTTCCCTATTCCCTGGGGCCTGGCAGCACGGATAATCCGAACGATTTTAACGAAGCCAACTTCAAGCTCGCCTTCAACCTGGAATACCGCTTCCCTATTTTCGGGGATTTCAGGGGCGCTTTTTTTGCCGACCTGGGAAATATCTGGAACGTCTGGGACAGTGAAACGGACCCCAATGCCACCTTCACCGGCTTTAATTCCCTGAAGGACATCGCCCTGGGGAGCGGCTTCGGACTTCGGTATGACTTTTCCTTTTTCGTCTTCCGGGCAGACGTCGGTTTCAAGACCTATAACCCTGCGGAAATCCCTTCCAAAAGATGGTTCAGGGACTACAACTTTGCCAATGCCGTCCTGCAGATTGGGATCAATTATCCTTTTTAAGAGGGATTATTTATTACTTTTGCTTCATTGTAACATGGGTTTGCACTGCCTGCAGTCAACGTGATCGGTTCGGACAGCATCAATGCGGTCCTGGAAACAGCCGCTTCCCTAAAGGCGCCCGTCATCATTCAATTTTCCAACGGAGGGGCCCAGTTCAATGCCGGAAAAGGCCTTTCGAATGAGGGCCAGCGGGCTGCCGTCCTTGGGGCTATAGCCGGCGCCAGGCACGTACACCAGCTCGCCGAGGCCTATGGGGCCACCGTCATCCTGCATACGGATCACTGTGCCAAAAAACTGCTGCCCTGGATAGACGGGTTGCTGGATGCCAGCGAAGCCCATTACCGCGAGCATGGAAAATCCCTCTTCAGTTCCCATATGATAGATCTCTCCGAGGAAACCCTAAAAGAGAATATCGAGATTTGCAAGGGGTATCTGGAGCGGATGCACAAAATGGACATGACCCTGGAAATTGAACTGGGCATTACCGGAGGAGAAGAGGATGGCGTGGACAACACCGACGTGGATGACTCCAAGCTCTACACCCAGCCCGAAGAAGTGGGTTATGCGTACGAGGAGCTCTCCAAGGTAAGCCACCGCTTTACCATTGCAGCGGCCTTTGGAAATGTACACGGGGTGTACAAGCCCGGAAATGTAAAACTAACCCCCAAGATCCTGAAGAACTCCCAGGAATACGTCAGCGAGAAATACGGTCTTGGCAAAAATCACATCGATTTTGTGTTTCACGGAGGCTCGGGTTCTACCCTGGATGAAATCCGTGAGGCAATCGGCTACGGGGTGATCAAAATGAATATCGATACGGATCTGCAATACGCCTTTATGGAAGGGGTTCGGGATTATATCCAGACCAAAAAGGACTATCTGCAGACACAGATCGGGAACCCCGAGGGGGCAGACCAGCCCAACAAGAAATTCTACGATCCAAGAGTATGGCTTCGGGAAGGGGAAAAGAGCTTTGTGAAGCGACTCACCCGTGCCTTTGAAGATCTTAACAACGTTAACACCTTGTAAATTGGAAGGTACACACGAATCTCAAAAAGACGAACATATGTCATCCTGGTTCCGGAGAAAAGAAAAGGGGATTCAAACCTCCACCGAAGAGAAAAAAGACACTCCCACGGGGTTGTGGTACAAATCCCCCACCGGTAAAATTGTCGAGTCCGAGGAACTGGCTCAGAATTTCTGGGTGAGTCCCGAAGACGACTACCACGTGCGGATCGGCAGCAAGGAATATTTCCAGATCCTCTTTGATGACAATAAATTCAAAGAACTGAACCCCAACCTCAGTTCCAAGGATCCACTGAAATTTGAGGACACCAAAAAATACTCCGACCGTTTGAAACAGGCCGAAAAGAAAACCGGCCTCCATGATGCCATCCGCACGGCGGTGGGTAAATCCATGGGAAAGGATCTGGTGATCGCCTGTATGGACTTCAGTTTTATCGGAGGCTCCATGGGGAGTGTGGTCGGTGAAAAAATTGCCCGGGCCATCGATTACAGCATCAAAAAGAAGCTTCCCTTCCTGATGATCTCCAAATCAGGAGGCGCCCGGATGATGGAAGCCGCACTCTCCTTGATGCAGCTTGCAAAAACATCTTCCAAACTCGCGCAGCTGGCCGAGGCCAAACTGCCGTACATCTCCCTGTGTACCGATCCGACTACCGGGGGAACCACGGCCTCCTATGCGATGCTCGGGGATATCAACATCGCCGAACCCGGTGCCCTGATCGGTTTTGCGGGCCCAAGGGTGGTGAAGGATACCACCGGAAAGGATTTGCCGGAAGGCTTCCAGACTGCCGAATTCGTACTCGAGCACGGCTTTCTTGATTTCATCGTTCACCGGAGGGACCTCAAAAAGAAGATCAATCTCTATCTGGACCTGCTTCAGAACCAACCTCTGCGAAAGGTGGCGGCGGATTGAAATTATAGTTGCAGCGGACCTGTATTGGGAAATAATTCCTATCTTTGCAGCCTGATTGAAAACCAATCGGATACATAAAAATCATTTACAACAATATTGGCATGTATTTAACCAAAGAAATTAAAGCCGGCATTTTCAAGAATTACGGCGGTTCAGAAACAAACACGGGATCCACAGAGGGACAGATCGCCCTGTTCACCCATCGGATCAACCATTTGACAAAACACCTAAAAGAGAACCAGAAAGACTTCAATACGGAGCGTTCCCTGGTAAAACTCGTGGGAAAACGCAGAAGCCTGCTGGATTATCTCAAGAAAAAGGATATTGAAAAATACCGCAGCCTTATTAAAGAGCTGAATATTCGAAAATAAAAAGAACAGGGGGGCATGGCTCCCCTGTTTCTATTTTGTCCGGGTCATACCGGATACTCTTTAAAGTCCTTAGCAACTAAGGCAACATAAAAAGCTTACTTCCGGTTTTTCATTGGTCGACCTTCACAACAACACAACAACAGACCATTGTTTAACACGCCTGCCCCGGCAGGTCTAATTTCATTGTATGATTCCAAAGACATTTAAAGAGGTCATTGACCTCGGTGACGGTAGGGAGATTTCTATCGAAACCGGAAAACTGGCCAAACAGGCCCATGGTTCCGTCGTGGTGCAATCCGGCAAATGCATGCTGCTTTGTACCGTAGTTTCCAACTACAAACCCAGCGATGTGGACTTCTTACCCCTCACGGTAGATTACCGCGAGAAATTTGCAGCTTCCGGACGTTACCCGGGAGGCTTTTTCAAAAGAGAGGCACGTCCCAGCAACGGGGAAATCCTTACCATGCGCCTCGTAGACCGGGTACTGCGTCCGCTCTTTCCAAAGGATTACCACTGCGAGACACAGGTGATGATCCAACTGATGTCCCACGACGAGGACGTGATGCCAGATGCCATGGCCGGCCTTGCCGCGTCAGCCGCTATCCAGCTTTCCGATTTTCCTTTTGAATGCGCCATCTCAGAAGTGCGTGTCGGACGGGTAGACGGTTCGTTTATCATCAACCCAACGCGGGCACAGCTGGAAGAATCGGACATCGATATGATTGTCGGGGCCTCCGAGGATTCTGTCATGATGGTGGAAGGTGAAATGGGGGAAATCTCAGAAGAGGAAATGGTGGAAGCCATCCGTTTTGCCCATGAAGCCATCAAGGTTCAATGCGCCGCCCAGGTGCGCCTCGCCGAGGCGTTTGGCAAAAAAGAGGTGCGCGAGTACGAGCAGGCCCCTGAAAATGAGGACCTGGAAAAGAAAGTTTACGACATGGCCTATGACAAGGTGTATGCCATTGCCAAGGCTGGTTCCTCAAAACAGGAACGCAGTGAAGCCTTCGCTGCCGTAAAAGAAGAAATAATGGCTTCCTTCAGTGAGGAAGAGCAGGAGGAATTCGGAGGAATGATCTCCAAATATTTCAATAAGGCAGAGAAAGAAGCCATTCGAAATCTGGTCCTGGATGAAGGGCTTCGCCTGGATAGCCGTAAGACCGATGAGATTCGTCCCATCTGGTGTGAAGTGGAATACCTTCCTTCCACCCATGGGTCTGCCCTTTTTACCAGGGGTGAAACCCAGGCCCTGGCCACGGTGACCCTCGGGACTTCCCGGGATTCCAATATCATTGACATGCCTTCTTACGAAGGAGAGGAAACCTTTTACCTCCACTATAATTTCCCACCGTTCTGTACCGGAGAGGCCCGGCCCATCCGCGGGACTTCGAGGCGGGAAATCGGACATGGAAACCTGGCCCAAAGAGCCTTGAAGGGGATGATCCCCGAAGATTGGCCCTACACGATCCGTGTGGTTTCGGAGGTGCTGGAAAGCAACGGTTCCTCTTCTATGGCCACCGTATGTGCCGGAACCATGGCCCTTATGGATGCAGGGGTTACCATCAAAAGGCCCGTGTCCGGGATCGCCATGGGACTGATCACGGATTCAGAGTCCGGAAAATACGCGGTCCTGTCCGATATCCTGGGTGATGAAGACCACTTAGGAGATATGGACTTCAAGGTTACGGGTACCGAGGAAGGCATCACCGCCTGTCAGATGGATATCAAGGTGAAGGGATTGTCGTATGAAATCCTTGTAAAGGCCCTGAAACAAGCCCGTGACGGCAGGATGCACATCCTGAATAAGCTTACTGAAACCATCCCGGCCCCGAACCCGGATGTAAAACCACATGCACCGAAAATGGTCACCGTCGTTATTCCGAATGAATTCATCGGTGCGCTGATCGGTCCTGGTGGAAAAGTGATTCAGGAACTGCAGAAGGAGACCGATACCACTATCGTGATCAACGAAGATCCGGATACGGAGGAAGGAATTGTAGAGATCCTGGGAACCGACCAGGAAGGAATTGACAAGGTCCTTCAAAAGATAGACTCCATCACCTTCAAACCCGAAGAGGGTAGCGTTTACGAGGTCAAAGTCATCAAGATCCTGGATTTCGGCGCCGTGGTGGAATATATGGAAGCACCTGGAAACGAGGTACTCCTCCATATTTCGGAACTGGACTGGAACCGCACGGACAAGGTTACCGATGTGGTCCAGATGGGCGAGGTCTTCGATGTGAAATATCTGGGGATCGACCCAAGGACCAAAAAGGACAAGGTCTCCCGCAAGGCCCTGATCCCGAAACCCGAGGGATACAAGGAACGGCCGCCGCGAAGGAGAGAAGGAGGCGGAAACCGCGACCGCAACAAACGCCGTCCGCGCCGTGATTAGTCCTGATCCTTTTGGATTTCAACGCAAAACCCCTGAATTCAGGGGTTTTTTTATGGATTTTAACTAAAATTTAAACTTTTTGTAATCCCTGTGTAACTTTTTACAAATTTCTACGTATAACTATACGCAGTACCCAAATTACTGGAACTTAAACTTAGTTAAGACGGATGAGACAGCTAAAGATCACAAAACAGGTAACGAACCGCGAAACGGCCTCCCTCGACAAATACCTTCAGGAGATTGGCAAAGTGGACCTGATCACCGCAGATGAAGAGGTGGAACTCGCCCAGCGCATCAAAGCAGGGGATCAGACAGCCCTGGAGAAACTAACCAAGGCGAACTTGCGATTCGTGGTCTCTGTTGCCAAACAATACCAGAATCAGGGATTGACCCTCCCCGATCTGATCAATGAAGGAAACCTGGGACTGATCAAAGCTGCCCAGCGTTTTGATGAAACCCGTGGATTTAAATTTATTTCCTATGCGGTGTGGTGGATCCGTCAGTCCATTTTGCAGGCGCTCGCCGAACAATCCAGGATCGTCCGGTTGCCGCTGAACAAGATTGGTTCCATCAACAAGATCAACAAAACCTTTGCCTACCTCGAGCAGGCGCACGAAAGGGCTCCTTCTGCCGAAGAAATTGCCAAGGAACTGGATATGACCGTGGAGGACGTGAAACAATCGCTTAAAAATTCAGGACGGCACGTATCCATGGATGCCCCCCTGATTGACGGGGAGGATTCCAACCTCTATGACGTATTGCGAAGCGGGGAATCTCCCAATCCGGACAAGGATTTGCTCCACGAATCCCTTCGGACCGAAATTGAGCGGGCCCTGGAGACCCTGACACCCCGGGAAGCCGATGTGATCCGCCTCTATTTCGGACTTGCCGGACAGCATTCCATGACCCTGGAGGAAATCGGGGAAACTTTTGATTTAACCCGCGAACGGGTGCGTCAAATTAAGGAAAAAGCCATCCGGAGGCTGAAACACACCTCCCGAAGCAAGATCCTGAAAACCTATCTCGGTTAAGGCTTTGCCACTTAGCTGTTAAATAAACTTTAAATTGGAATATTGGTATAAAGTTTGTACCTTGTTACCGCAACAGCAGTTATCATGACTGTTCGTTTTTTGATTGATGAATAAACTCCGGCTGATTACCGGAGTTTTTTCATTTAAACCCCATAGGCAGGCGCCTTACAAGCGTCTATGGAACCCATGGATACACCCTCATCTTCAGACAAATACCAGCTTCCCGATGCCGTCCGGATCGGCCACGTCCACCTGAAAGTCTCTGATTTGGAACGGGCCCTGAGATTCTACTCCGGCATACTGGGGTTCCGGGTCCGGCAGCGATACGGGGAGGAAGCTGTTTTTCTGGCAGCCGGGGATTACCATCACCACATCGGACTGAACATCTGGTATAGCAAAGGCGCTCCCCCCGCTTCCAAAAAGGCACCTGGGTTATTCCATACGGCTATCCGCTATCCAAGCCGGTATGACCTTGCCCGAATCTGCAAAAGGCTGAAAGAACATGCATACCCCCTTACCGGGGCTGCTGATCACGGCGTATCCGAGGCGCTCTACCTGGATGACCCCGACGGAAATGGGGTAGAGCTCTACTGGGACACGCCTTTTGAGAGCTGGCCGAGGAAGAAGGACGGTGCTTTGGAAATGTATACAAGGCCCCTGGACCTGGAGGGGTTGCTGGCCGAACTGGACAGGGTGTAAACACCCCGTCACACGGTGAAGACACCGGCAAAAACAGTACCTTTGTGTAAAAGCGAATCATGAAAGCCATGAAATCTGCCAAAATAGCCCCTTCCCTCCTATCTGCGGACTTCGGAAACCTTCAGCGAGATGTGGAAATGGTGGATAACAGCCGGGCCACCTGGCACCATATCGATGTGATGGACGGGGTCTTCGTCCCCAACATTTCCTATGGCATGCCTGTAATCAAAGCGATTCGAAAGCACGCCAAAAAACCCCTGGACGTACATTTGATGATTGTGGACCCGGACCGCTATATTCAAACCTTTGCCGACCTGGGTGCGGACAACCTTACGGTCCATTACGAGGCCTGCCCCCACCTGCACCGTACCCTCGAAGCCATCCGGGCAGCCGGCATGAATGCCGGAGTGGCCCTGAACCCTCATACGCCACCCGCCCATCTGGAATTCTGTCTCGAAGTGACAGACCTTGTGTGCATGATGGGGGTGAACCCAGGTTTCGGGGGCCAGTCCCTGATCAAAAACACCTATGAAAAGGTCCGGGACCTCCGTACCCTGATAGATTCAACAGGACTGAAAACACTGATTGAAGTAGACGGAGGCGTGACCCTGGAAAATACAACACCCCTGCTGGAAGCCGGGGCAGATGTATTGGTTGCGGGAAGTTTTGTCTTCGGTTCGGAGGACCCGTCCGCCACCATCGCTGCCCTTGCCTCCGTGGAAGCCTGTTAATACTGGTTGAGCAAGTATTTGATCAGATCTGTTGTGGTGACAATCCCCACCAGGTTTGCTTCCTCCACAATGGGCAGGGCGTGAAATTCCTCTCTAGCCAGTAGTTCGGCGACTTCTTTAATGGTCGTATCGGGAGTAACGGTCTTGATGTTCTTGGCCATTACCTGAGGCAGGGAAAACATTTCATACACCACGGTTTCTACTTCTTCCTCATCTTCATAAGCCCCGTCTGCAAAACTGATTCGAAGCAGGTCGGTCAGGCTGAGCATCCCCACAATGCGGTTATGACTTTCGATAACCGGAATATGCCTGATGTGGTGCTTCTTAAAAAGGCGTTCCGCCTTTTCCAAACTGTCCGCTGTATTGAGGACTACCACCTGGGTGGTCATTATGGTGGAAACCGGGATGCGATCGGGAAGACTCATGACTCAGGTATTAGAAATTCACTGGATTAAAGATGCCATTTCTGCCTGCTAAAAAGTATGATAATTATCATTCCGTTTGGCAGATGTGTGCCTGCTTATACCCCCATTTCCATGTTTATTGGCTAATTTTGCAGGGAGCGGTAGGAACGAAAAATAAAGACGCTTATGGAATTGATCATCATCGGGGGCGGACCCATTGGGATCGCATGCGGACTGGAGGCAAAAAAGAATGGGGTATCTTATCTCATCCTGGAAAAAGGGCCTATTGTCAACTCCCTGTTCAATTACCCGGTCAACATGCAGTTCTTTTCCTCTTCCGAAAGGCTTGAAATTGATGAAATACCTTTTATCAGCAAGGAAGCCAAACCCAAAAGGAATGAAGCCCTGGAATACTACCGCAGAATCGTTACCTCCAACCAGCTGAACATCCACCTCTTTGAGAAGGTCACCAAAGTGCAGCGGGAAGCCGAAGGGTTCTCTGTGGAAACAGATCGATCCAGTTACCAGGCCAAAAATGTCATCATTGCCACCGGCTTCTATGACCTTCCGAACCGCCTTGAGGTTCCCGGGGAGGATCTCCCCAAGGTGTCCCACTATTACAAAGACCCCCATTTCTACGCAAGCCAGAAACTGGCCGTGGTGGGAGCGAGCAATTCAGCTGTGGATGCGGCTTTGGAATGCTGGCGCAAGGGGGCAGAGGTCACCATGATCGTAAGAGGTCCTGAAATCGGGCAACGGGTCAAATACTGGGTACGGCCGGATATCCTCAACAGGATTGAGGAAGGCAGCATACAGGCATTCTTCAACAGCACGATCTCGGAGATCCGGCCCGGAGAAATTGTCGTGCAAACCCCCGAGGGGGAAAAAACACTGCCGAATGATTTTGTGCTCGCCCTGACAGGGTACCAGCCGAATTTTGCCTTTCTGGAAGCCGCCGGAATCCATCTTTCCGATGATGAAAAAAGACTTCCCGCCTACGATCCCGAAACCATGGAGACCAATGTTCCCGGGCTGTATCTTGCAGGGGTCATCTGCGGGGGAATGGAAACCCACAAATGGTTTATCGAAAATTCCAGGCAGCATGCCGGAATCATCATACGGAACATCCTCAGAAAGAAAACATCCCAAAGCATCGAGAAACAAACTTCATGAAAGTGAGCCCCAATCCGTACGTAGGACTTTTTCAAAAACAAAGGGAGCATTATCTGGAGGTAGGCCGGCACAGCCATAAAGAACGGCTTGCCAGGCTAAAAGACCTAAAAAGAGCCCTGGAACACCAATATCGACAGGCCATTCGGGAAGCCTTGTATGCCGATTTCAAAAAACCATTTCTGGAAACCGATCTCACAGAAATCTATCCCGTGCTGGCGGAAATCCGGTATGCGGAACAAAACCTGCGCGACTGGATGCGTCCGAAGCGGGTCAACAGCCCTTTGCCCATGCTTGGCTCCCGTTCGTACATCCGATATGAATCGAAAGGGGTCTGTTTGATCCTGTCTCCGTGGAATTTCCCGCTCAACCTGACCTTCGGGCCTCTGGTGTCCGCCATTGCCGCCGGAAACTGCTGTATCCTCAAACCTTCGGAAGCCACCCCGGCCACCAGCCAGGTGATGCAGGAAATCGTCGAAGACCTTTTCGACCCATCCGAGATAGCCCTGGTACAGGGGGAAGTGGAAACGGCACAGGCACTTTTGGATTTACCTTTCCACCATATCTTTTTCACAGGGTCCCCGACCGTTGGAAAAATTGTAATGAAAGCGGCGTCCCGTCACCTGAGTTCGGTTACCCTAGAACTGGGGGGCAAATCCCCGGCTTTTGTGGATGAGACTGCAGCGATGGGAACCACTGCCAAACGACTGGCCTGGGGCAAATGCCTGAATGCCGGCCAGATTTGTGTAGCTCCGGATTATGTGCTGGTCACCGAGAAAGCAAAGGATGCCCTGGTAACGGCCCTGATTGAGCAATTGGACAGCTTTTTCCCGGATACCCCGGAGCGCTCGGAAAGCTACGCGCGGATCATTAATGAAAAACACCTGAAACGTTTGTCGGAATCCCTGGAGGATGCCACTTCCAGGGGCGCCAGAATCCTTCATGGGGGAAACCTTGATGCCAAAACGAAGTACTTTGAACCCACCCTGCTGGAGGGAGTTCCTGAGGATGCCCGCCTTCTCGAAGAAGAGATATTCGGGCCCATCCTTCCTATTGTAACGGTATCCGGAGTGGAGGAGGCCATTGCGTTTATCAACCGAAGGGAACGACCCCTTGCCCTGTATATCTACAGCCGGGATTCACAAACCATCGAACGAATAAACACCGAAACCCGGGCAGGAAGCGGGTGTATCAATCACAACGTGGTGCATTATTCCAACCACCATCTTCCTTTCGGAGGCGTAAATAACAGCGGGATAGGTAAGTCGCACGGGTTTTACGGGTTCCTCGAATTTTCCAACCAGCGCTCCATCGTACGGCAGTATACACCCAGTAGCATTGAATTATTAATGCCTCCCTACACGGGTTTCAAGCAGAAAATGGTCGATGCAACCCTTAGGTGGTTCAAATAGGCAAAAGACCTCTCTATCCTATTCTTTGTCAATTTTGTTTAATCTTTAACATATTTTATTAAACGGAATAACTACTTTGGTCTTACCTAAAAACGAAAGGATATGTTTGGCTTCTTCCGAAAGAAATCACCTGCACAAAAATTGCAAAGGCAGTATGAAAAACTGATGTCCGAAGCACATACGCTTTCACAGGTCAATCGTGCGGCCGGTGACAGTAAATATGCCGAAGCGCAGGAAATCCTTGAAAAAATAGAAACACTGGGAAGTTCAGCCTGAAAAGGTAATATCCATACCCAAAAAGAAATGATATGCTGGAAAATCTGCTGAAGGAGACCAAAGAAGTAAACGGCTACCACCACGATGAAATCGGTGATGACCACCTGCTAACCGGGATGCAAACGCCCCTGAAAAGGAATGCCTTTGATCGGCCGGATGACGAAAAACGAGCCCTCATTGCCCATTATTTTGAGAAAATCATGGACGTGATGGGCCTGGACCTGACCGATGATTCCCTGAAGGGAACTCCCCAACGGGTCGCCAAAATGTATGTGGATGAAATTTTCTCCGGCCTTAAGCCGGAAAACAAGCCGAAGGTAACTCTCTTTGACAACAAGTACCGGTATAAGCAGATGCTGGTGGAGAAGAACATCACCTTTTATTCCAACTGTGAGCACCACTTCGTTCCCATTTTCGGTAAAGCCCACGTGGCCTATATTTCCTCAGGTAAGGTAATCGGCCTTTCCAAATTAAACCGCATTGTCCAGTATTACGCCAAAAGGCCCCAGGTACAGGAACGCCTGACCAACCAGATCGGTACAGAACTGCAACGGGTGCTGCAGACAAAGGATGTGGCTGTGATCCTCGATGCCCGCCACATGTGTGTATGCTCGCGTGGCATTCAGGACGATACCTCGGCAACGGTAACCTCCTTCTACGAGGGCGCCTTCAACCATCCCGATAAGATTGCGGAACTCCATAATTACCTACAGGACTAAGTACAGGCCCCAGGCCACTGAACCTCATGTCTGACGGAATCCTCTGGCTCCTGTTTGCAGATGCCTGTATGGCCGGGGTAATCCTGTCTGTGCAACTGCTGGTCTATCCCGGGTTCTCCTATTTCACAGGACCGGAATTGGTTCGTTGGCACCGCCGTTACACCCGAAACATCTCCCTGATCGTGGTCCCGCTGATGACCATTCAGCTCCTGGGAGGGTTTTACTGGCTTTTTTCCCGCCCGGGACTTCCCCCGGGGGTTTACACCTTCCTGATATGCCTGCTTTGGGGCATAACTTTTGGCACTTTTGTGCCCCTGCACCGCAGGATCAGTGACGGTGTCGCGCAAAAAAGGGACCTTTCCCTTCTGGTTTCCAAAAACTGGATCAGGACGGCTTTTTGGCTGTTGCTCTTTGCCTGGCATCTGGGTTCCTATGCGGGTTGGGTTCCGCACTGATTTCAGCCTTCACCCCGAAAGATCCGGGTTACACAACAAAAAGCAGGCCTTACAGGCGAAAATCCCGCTTGATTTCGTTAAGGAGGACAAACAACCCACTTATGAAGCGTTATGTCTTTATCCTCCTGTTTCTGATCAGCGCCGGGCTGCACGCCCAGCAGGGTTTTAAAATCGGGCTTAATGGCGGCCTGCCTGTCAGCCAGGAGGTCAATGACATCGTAAGCCTCGTGGTCGGGGCGGACGTCGGATACCATTATGCCCTGGGAGAAGTGGTGGATGCCGGATTCATGACGGGATTCATCAACGGGTTCCCTGAAAAATTCGATTCCGGTGGCGCAGACCTCCCCCATGTGCAATTCCTGCCCCTTGCTGCTTCCTTTCGCATATGGCCTTCCAATTCATTTTCCTTCGGAGGAGATGTTGGATACGCCCTCGGACTCAATGACGGGAATGACGGAGGCTTCTATTATAAACCCCTGGTCGGATATTTGATGGGCGCCCAAACCGAGGTCAGCCTTTCCTATACCGGGATCGCTGTGGACGAACTCTCCTGGGCCACCGTAAACCTCGGGGTGATCTATACCTTTCCCGAACGCTGGAGGAGGTAATCCGACCTTTTTCCGGAAATTTTAAGTAGGGTTTTCTTTTGTTCAGGTGTTATAGGGGCAAAAGCAATCAAAAATCCTATGACAATACCCCCTTACTTAAAATCGCTAAGTTCTGCCGTAGTGGCCATTCTTCTTTTTACAAACTGTACCAATGACCAGGATGACGGATCCGATGGACAACTCCGGCTGAGTGCCAGGGCCACCTTTGAGGGCGGCACCCCGGCAAAGGGCACAACGGCCAAAACCATCAACGCTGACCTGGAGGTCAGCGAATTTCTGGTAAACGTCAGGGAATTTGAACTCGAAGTGGACGACGATGAATTTGAGTCCGCTAATGAGGACAGCCTTGAAGACGATGATCTCTGGGATGACGATGGTTTCCTGGACTCGGACGACGAGATTGAACTGCAAGGCCCCTTTGAACTCAACCTTTTGGATGGACAAATTACCTTTCTCAATATCCCGGTGCCTGACGGGAGGTTTGAAGAACTGGAATTCGAATTTGACGCCAGTACGGATGCTCAGAGCGACCTGTTTGGTAAATCAATCCTGATCCGGGGAACCTACCAGGGAATGCCCTTCGAATTCTGGCACGATTTTGAAGAAGAATTGGAGCTGGACTTCGATGACCCCACTCTGGATATCGTTATCAGTGGTAGCGCCGAAAGCCTGGTAATCGATTTTGACCTTAGTCTGCTATTCAACGGGAGCTTAGGGATTGACCTGTCCCAGGCCCAGGATGGGAATGGGGATGGCTTAATAGAAATAAGCCCTATGGATGCTGACGGAAACAATGGCCTGGCTGAACAGATCAAAGAAAAGGTAAAAGAGGTTATCGACTTACTGGATGACTAATTCCCTTTTCATTTCATGTCTTGGGAAAATGCGCGGGATTCCGCGCATTTTCTTTTTTGTGGTTTTTAAAAACAGGTGGATACGCAAAGGAGATATTGGATATCTTTGAGGAGGGATGTAGTCTGGCAGACCTTCTCATCCTTAATGCACCAGGCAAAACAGTCCGAAAACGGATTTTATGAGAACCGCCTTCCTGACCCTGTTAGTGATTCATGCGGCAGTCCACCTGATATGGTTTGCGCATGCCTTCGGCTGGGTGGAGCTACCGTATTTTCAAAAAGATATTCCCGGGATGGTTGGTTTCAGCTGGTTTCTGACTGCCATGGTCTTCCTGTGGTCTGCCCTTCAGGTGGGAAAGAGAAATCCTAAATGGTTCCTGCCGGCCCTCATCGGAGTCTTGTTGTCTCAAATGTGGATCTTTTCGTCCTGGGATGATACCCGTTTTGGTTCCTTCGCAAACCTGATCATCCTGGCTGGTATCCTGGTAGGGTATGCCAAATGGTCGTTCGAAGAGCGATTCCGGGGAGATGCACAAGCCCTGCTCGTATATGCCGGAAGGGATACGCGGATACTCGCCGAGAGGGACCTGGAGCCTTTGCCCCCTCCGGTAGCGGAATTTATCCGGCGCAGCGGCGCAGTTGGGAAACCCGTTGTGGAGAACTTTCGCCTGGAATTTGAAGGGGAAATGCGCGAAAAGGGCAAGCCCTGGTTTCACTTTACTTCCGAGCAGTACAACTTTCTCCAGAACCCTTCCCGCCTGTTCTTTATGAAGGGTCGCGTCAAAAGTCTGTCGGTATGGGGGTATCACACCTACCGTCCGCCAAATGCAAAAATGGTTGTTCGGGCACTATCCCTGTTCCCTCAACTAAAGATTGAAACCCCGGAAATGTATCCCACAGAGACCGTAACCTTCCTGAATGACCTTTGTCTTTTCGCACCCGGAGCCCTGGCAAATGACAGAATCCGGTATGAAGCCCTGGATACCACCAGGGTCCGGGCGACCTTTACCCTTAAAGACCTGGATGTTTCCGCAGTCCTTTCCTTTAACGAGGAAGGGGATTTAATCGATTTCAGATCCGAAGACCGCTATGATGTTTCCAAAATGGAACGCTTCCCCTTTACGACGCCCGTAAAAAATTACCGCGAGTTCAACGGGATCCGCCTTCCGTCTTATGGGGAAGCCATTTGGCATTATCCCGATGGGGAATTTATCTATGGGAAATTCAGGCTCAAAGCCGTCCAGTACAACGTTACGGAATATCAATCCTAGTTCCCTTTCAAGACCCTGTGCAGGGGTTCATACCCAGAGATAGTTCATTATAATCTTTGTGCTTATTTAGTATCATTCTATGATTCTATGTTTGAAGCTGAATCTTTGAATTCGCGTCGGCCGGTATGGGTAGGTTGGGATATTCTGAAAGCAAATCGCTAAAATGAAACTGACCAATCGACAAAGCCACCGGATACGGGGTAACTGTCTGAGGGTAGATTTCAGCGGCAACCATATCCTGGAGGTGAATACAGAAGATGGGGCCGGGATGATTCTGAACGCGATCACGGGCATGATAATCCCCATGGGCCGCAACGGGTTCAGCAAAAGGGGTTGGAAACTGATGGTGGTCGGGCTTATCTTCCCGTTGCTATTCCTGTTCGTGCTTTAAGACAGCGTCTTTCCTGACATTTTCCTTGGACTGGGGGCTCCCCCCACCCCGATTATAAGGTAACGCCCTTTCCTGTAAGGAACAATCAGGTCCCTGCCCGGACATAGTACTTCCCCCGAAGCCAGAATGCTACCCGTACCAGTAGGATGAGGGCCGGGACTTCAACCAGGGGGCCGATAACCCCGGCAAAGGCCTGCCCGGAATTCAGGCCGAAAACAGCGATGGCCACAGCGATGGCCAGCTCGAAATTATTTCCGGCAGCGGTGAAGGCAATGGAAGCATTTTTGTCATATTCCGCCCCCATGGCTTTACTGACAAAGAAGCCAATCAGAAACATGAGCGTGAAATAGATCAGCAGGGGAATAGCGATCCGGATAACGTCCATGGGAATCTCTACGATGAGTTCCCCCTTCAGGGAAAACATCACCACAATAGTGAAAAGCAGGGCTATCAGGGTCATGGGGGATATAGCCGGGATGAATTTCTCCTTGTACCACTCCTCCCCTTTAACCCGCACCAGGATAATGCGACTCATAAGCCCGGCCAGGAAGGGAATCCCCAGATAAATGGCGACACTCTCGGCTATAGTCGCTATGGAAATATCCACGATAGCCCCCTCAAAGCCGAATAATGGAGGCAATTTGGTGATAAACAACCAGGCGTAGAAACTGTATGCGAAAACCTGGAAAATACTGTTTAACGCCACCAACCCGGCCCCGTATTCGGCACTCCCCTCCGCCAGGTCATTCCAGACCAGGACCATCGCAATACACCTGGCCAGGCCAATCAGGATCAGCCCCACCATGTATTCCGGGTACTCCTGAAGGAAGATAAGGGCCAGGACAAACATCAGTATTGGGCCCACCACCCAATTAAGCAGCAGGGAAATAGACAGTACTTTAACGTTTTGAAAAACCTTTGGCAGCAACTTGTAGTTTACCTTGGCCAAAGGGGGATACATCATCAGGATGAGGCCGATGGCAATCGGGATGTTGGTACTTCCTGTACTGAAGGAATCGATAAATCCCGAGCTGGATGGAAAAAAATACCCGAGGGCCACCCCGAGGGCCATGGCCAGAAAGATCCAGAGGGTGAGATTTCGATCCAGGAAATTGAGTTTTTTTCTTCCCTTAGCCATTTATGCATTTTTTATTTGTGAGAAAACGTAGAACATCTCGGAGGCGATTTGCAGGGAGCGTTCATCGTACTTCAGGGCCTCCTCCGGAGTCCCGTCAAATTCCTTCGGATCCTTATAGCGCACCGGGATCCGTGCTTCGGTCCCCGGAATAAACGGACAATTTTCATCTGCGTCTGAACAGGTCATCACTGCGGCAAAATCGGAGGCTGCATTTTCGGGATCGTCGTACAATTTGGAAAAAGCCCTTATAGGTTTCCGATTTTCCGAATAATAGACCGTGTATTCACGATTTTCTTCCCCCTCGGAAGTAACCCGAAAGCCACTCCGCATCAGGGAAGCCACTGCCCGCTCGTTAAAGGCGGTGACTTCTACCCCACCCGAACAGCACGTTGCCGGAACCCCAAAATAATTCGCCGCGGTATGGGCCCATACCTGGGATAGCTGACTCCTTCGGGAGTTATGGGTACAGATAAAGTTGAGGTGGGCCCTGTGGCCCTGGTCCACCTTGGCCTGTATATACTCGACAAGGGGCTGCAGGATGGCCTTCCGGTCATTGCCCACTTCAATTTTGCGGGCCGTTTCAATGGTTGCCCTGAGTTCCGGACTGATAAGGTTGATTCTTGCAGCCATGGTGCTGACGGAAGTTGGTTAACAGCACCCACTGCCCGGAAGGCAGGGTTCCTGGGTCGTATCGGCTTTTCCCGCTTCAGGTTCTTCGGAATCAGCAGCAGGTTTCTCCCCGTAAACGGTAATGCTGTAAATTCCTGCCCCTTCAGAATTAAAGGAAGCCATTTCCTCCGCCGAAAGGTACCTGGAGAGAATGTCTTCGGGGATGGTGATGGGTTTTTCCTTCTGCAGGACCAGGTTCTCAAAACCTGCATCCCTAATCCCCTGAAGGTAGGCGGTTTTCTGAATGGCCCCGGCAACACAGCCCGCATACATCTCGGCATCTTCCCTGAGGGCTTCGGGCAGTTCCCCGACCAGTACGATATCCGAGATACTGAAGTGGCCTCCCGGTTTGAGGACCCGGAAGATTTCGGCCATCACCTTCGGCTTGTCCGGAACGAGGTTCAGGACGCAATTGCTCACAATGACATCCGCCAGATTGTCGCTTACCGGCATATCATCTATATCCCCTTCCCTGAACTCCACGTTGTTATAGCCCAGTTTTTCGGCATTCTCCCTGGCCTTTTGGATCATGGCCGGGGTAAAGTCAATCCCGATCACCTTGCCTTCCGGTCCCACTTCATGCCGGGCCACAAAACAGTCATTCCCGGCCCCCGAGCCCAGGTCGATCACGGTTTCCCCTGGTTTGATCAAGGCAAACTGGGTGGGTAGCCCGCATCCCAATCCGAGGTCGGCATCTTCCACATAACCCTCTGTTGTGGAATAATCATCCACCATGATGTTGTAGACCTTATTGGACGGGGTGGTAGCCCCGCAGCAGGATGAAGCGTTCTCTGCCTTTCCCTGTTCGGCAATGCGCGCGTACTTCTCCCGAACAACGCGTTTAAGGTGTTCTTCTTTTGTGCTCATATATATACGGTATTGCAATATTGCGATGAAATCTCATAAATTTTTTTAGCAGCAATCCTCGGGATCCTGCCCTTTGTACTGGTCAAA
>JARRQA010000006.1:0-34072 GCA_037382325.1 Robiginitalea sp. | reverse complement strand
AATACTGTCGTCATCTGAAGAATCGGAATCTGTTACGGACCAGGTCCCTGTAACCTCCATTGTTCCATTGGTCGCGGTAACTGTGCCGTCCCCACCAAAAGTGAAGACATATCCCGTATAGTGGTCCGTCTCTTCTTTGTCAGTATCATAGTCGTAGGTGATCCTCCATTGCCCGTCCTGGGCCGTGGATTGCAGCTCAGCAGCATTTACATCTGCCTGCATAGCTGCAGGATCGTCACTCGAATCGCAAGATACTGCCAGCAGTATTACTGCGAAAAGGTTCAAAAAGATCACTTTGGTTTTCATAGCTATCAGTTAAGTCAATTGTATATCGGGTTCCCTTGAGGATTTATTTCCGTTCAAACACGAGGGTATCCACCGTTCCGTCATCGCTTTCATCTTTGAGCTCCAAACGGGTTTCGGAGATGGAAACAAAATCCCAGTCATCGGTCAGCTCTGAGAGCTGATCCCCGTCGTCCCCGAGGTTCAGATAGACCTCCAGCCCACCATCACTGTCGCGGACTACCCTCCATATCCCGCTTTTCACCGGGTCCATATTGGTGCTCACCGTCAGTTCGTGTTGCATTGCAAAGGTGAAGTCATACCCCTGGTAATCCATTGTCTTGTCAGTTCCGGCCTCGGTATACTGAGCTACCATCCAATCCCCTGCCATGAGGGTGCCGGAGATCCCCATCACATCCCCGTCTTCTGTATCAGCAGCACAGACGCGTTCCATGATGAGCTCATATCCGATTTCCTCAACCTCAAACCGCAGTCGATCCTGTGCGAGCTCGCGCAGGGGCCATTCAAAGTTCAACGCGGGTTCATCACCCATGGTTATAGCCATTACCAGCGCTCCATTGCTGCCCACCGCTACCTCCCAGCTGCCTTCGATTGCATTAGTACCGTTGCTCAGGCTCACTGCATTTTCGGCCATAAAGTTGAATTCATAACCGATCAGGCGGCGGATTTCCTCTCCCTGGTTCTTGACCTTCTTTACAACCCAGTTACATTCGGCCAGGATACTTCGCAGGGTCTCTGGTGCCGTCTGCCCGGTTTCATCACAGGTAAGCCTCATGATAATGCGGTTGCCTTCCCCACTGAACAATTTGATCTTGCCTTCCTCCAGTTCATACACCTTCCAATCCAGATTGAAATCGACCAGGGTATCGAAGGAAAGGTTCAGCTCCACGTATTCACCTTCACCATCCAGGTCCCAGTCCCCTGCCAGTATATTGCCGCCCCGGTCGCGCACCTGCACCGATCCGTCCTCCGCAAAGGTCATCAGATAGGCTTCGTATTGCCCGCTCTGGTCCATGGAATTTCGTTCCATGGAAAGCACGACCCATGGGCATTCGGTCAGCAGGTTCGAGAGGCGCTCCTCATCAAAGTCGTCGTCGTTGTAGTCGTCATCATCATCCTCATCACAGGCATCCTTAGCCATCTCCAGGGCAGCTGCCAGCTCGGCATTGCTGTTGACCTGTATTTCGGTTCCGTCGAATTTGATAAGGGTAATCGGGTAGTCGATGCTCACAAAGTCGTCATCATCCAGTTCCTCAAAGAAAAGCTTGAGTTCCCGGTCGCTGTTTACGGTGACACTACCCGTCTGCTGGTTGTTGAGGTCGAAAGTAAAAAGCGTAATCGGATAGACGAAGTCGATACATTCAATATCATCATCTGCTCCCCCTTCCACACATTGACGGCCCCGTTCGATCAGCTCTTCCTTGTTTTTTATGGTGATCTCAGAATGATCTGCAAGGGTGATGGTAATCGGAAAGAGGATCTCCAGGACATCCTCGTCATCGTCAAATTCGTCAAAAATCTCCTCGATCAGGCGGAGGTCCTCCCTTGAATCCACAGAAATTTCCAACCCGTTCACATTCACGGTATAGGGAAAATTCAACGCAAAACAACTGGAGCCGTCCACAATGTTATCAAAGGAACCATCCCTGAATGCGGTTTTTTCCATCAGCTGGGCCGTGGAAGAAGTGGCCTGAAAAGATTCCTCCTGCGCATCGGAAGTGTTGACCTCTTCAAACTCCTCCTGACAGGGTTTTTTTGATTTATACTCTTAAAACAACGAGGATCGTCTTTACCCTACCTATTTTCCTTAAATTTTTAAGATATCTTTGGGAACCGCCAATTCATAACACCTCATTATATAAATGGACAACGTTTGCGACGAACACATATACAGTGAACTTTTCCGCACCCATTCTAAAACGGTGTTCAATTATATATATTACAAGTTCGGGAATGAGGAAAAGGCACGGGATGCGGTGCAGGAAGCTTTCGTAAAACTGTGGGAAAACTGCGCCAGGGTCGCCCCTGAAAAAGCCAAAGCCTTCGTCTATACCGTGGCCAATAACCTTTATCTGAATGTCCTGAAGGCGGAAAAAGTCCGGCTCAAACACCGCAAAGAAGACACTACGACCACCCGACAGGATCCTGAATTCCTCATGGAGGAACAGGAGTTCAAAGAAAAACTTGAGAATGCCCTGGCCGGCCTGCCGGAAAACCAGCGCACCACTTTTCTGCTGAACCGTATCGACGGCAAGACCTATGCCCAGATTGCCGACATCGAAGGCGTGAGTGTCAAGGCTATCGAAAAGAGGATGCACCTGGCCCTAAAATCCCTAAGGGAAAAGATCGATGGTATTTAGTTCAGGTCCTGACTGTGGAATTTCCTGAAAACATCGGGTCAATTTCCTACCTTACAGGATAAATCCCCTGTCTATGAAAGGCATCTCCTTTTTAAGTATTTTCCTGCTGATCCTTCCTTTATTTAATTGTAAACCGGATTCGACTATGCAAAACCCTGACCTCCTGCTTACCAATGCCCGTATCTGGACCGGAAATCCGGAGCAACCCTGGGCCGAAGCCATGCTGATATCGGAAGGCAAAATTCTGGAGACAGGTACAGCCGTAACGCTCGATCCCTGGAAGGAAAAAGCCGGGGAAGTAGTGGACGCCTCGGGAGCTTTTGTGGTCCCCGGCTTTATCGATTCCCACGTGCATTTTCTTACCGGAGGCCTGGCGCTGGCCTCCGTGCAACTGAGGGACGCCCGTACTCCCGCCGAGTTTATTCAGCGGATCGGAGCCTTTGCCCGGGAAAATCCCGGCAACTGGATTCGGGGGGGCGACTGGGACCATGAACAATGGGGCGGAGAATTGCCCACCAGGCATTGGATCGACTCCCTGACCCCTGAGACCCCGGTATTTGTGCGCCGCCTGGACGGACATATGGGCCTGGCCAATTCAAAAGCCCTGGAACTCGCCGGAATCGATTCTGCCACTCCAGATGTCGATGGGGGCGAAATCGTCCGTGAACCAGATGGAACACCAACGGGAGTCCTAAAGGACAATGCCATGGGGCTGGTCGACCGGGCCATGCCGGAGCCCGGCGAGACAGCGTATTTTAAAGCCCTGGAGGCTGCCATGGACTACGTGGCCTCCCAGGGGGTTACTTCTGTACACCATGTGGGGGGCACAGATCCCGTCGGGTATCTGGAACTCTTTCAAAAGGCACGTGAGCAGGGGAAGCTCCGCACACGGATCTATGCCCTTACGCCCCTCTCCCGCTGGAAGTGGCTCGATCGAAAATTAAAAGAGGGGTTGCGTTCGGATGAATGGGTCCGGTTTGGAGGTTTGAAAGGCTTCTCAGATGGCTCCCTGGGATCCCATACGGCTGCCTTTAAAGAGCCGTATTCGGACCAACCCGGGGAATATGGCTTGTTCATAACCCCGAAGGACAGCCTTGAAAACTGGATCCTGGGAGCCGATGGGGCCGGACTTCAGGTAGCCGTGCACGCCATAGGGGACGACGCTATTTCTTTTGTGCTGGACTCCTTTAAAAAAGCAATCGCGCAAAACGGCCCCAGGGACCGCAGGTTCCGCATCGAGCATGCCCAACACATTGCTCAGGAAGACTTGCATCGCTTTGCGGAACTGGGCGTGATCCCGAGTATGCAACCCTACCACGCCATTGATGACGGCCGCTGGGCGGAACGGGTGATCGGAAACCGGATCCAAAACACCTATGCCTTCCGTTCGCTTCTGGATGCAGGTGCCCGCCTGGCCTTTGGAAGCGACTGGTTCGTGGCTCCACCGGACCCTCTCTACGGCATCTATGCCGCCGTAACACGGCGGACGCTGGACGGCGCCTACCCGGATGGCTGGGTCCCGGAACAAAAAATCACCGTAGAAGAGGCTTTGAAGGCCTACACGACCGGGAGTGCCTATGCCTCTTTTGAAGCGGATATCAAGGGATCCCTGCAACCCGGAAAATTGGCAGATTTTGTAATGCTCTCCGAGAACCTCTTCGAGATCTCCCCTGAACACATCAAAGACGTTAAAATCCTACAGACATGGGTGGGCGGAAAACAGGTCTATTCAGGAAAGAAAAAACCCTGATCGGGCAAACTCCTGATCCCTGGAAAAACCTGTAACATTTACTCGCTTTTTGGGACTGATAGCTTAAAGAAACTTCTTATTTAAAAGAGGTTATTTCATCGACTCCTAATAATTCCCATTATGACCTTGAAATCACTTCAGGAAAGACCAGATCTGAAGCCCGGCAAGCGCACAGAGCGGAAGATCCAGAACTTCCGGGAACTCCTGCAGGCACTCAGAGAAAGGGATTTGCCAGGGCCTGTGATTGAAGCGCTGAACCTTAAAATCGATGCGCTCAATGAACTTGAGGGCACTGAAAAGGCGTATCGCAAAGCCGTCGTAGGCACGGAATACAAAATCCTGAAATTCCTGGAAAAAGAACACAGGATCGTTCCCAAAAATCACTACCAGAAAACCTGGCTAGCCCTTGGTATGGCGGTCTTCGGGGTGCCGATTGGGGTGGCAATGGGTACCGCCCTGGGCAATATGGGTTTTATCGGGGTTGGTATCGGGATGGGCCTGGCAATAGGGATTGCCGTAGGGGCCGGCATGGATAAAAAGGCCCGGGACGAGGGTCGGCAACTGGAGTTTGAGCCCAGGATTTAAGACCCTAAAATCCATGTCAGCATACCGGTAATCGAATATTTTTTTAACCCGCCACTACCGGCAGTACCTTTGGGGTCGCGCTTAAGTTGCCAAAATGTGGTCCAGGTTTAAGAAATGGTTCAAATACGCTTTCGGGATTGGCATCCTGGCCCTGCTCATCCTAACTATAAAGTATTACTACGACACCTCCTATTCCGGGGATGCGAACACCTACTTTCTGGAAGGGGAATTCGAATCCCTGGACGATATCGTTTCCGACGATGCTTTCCGAAACAAGATCCTTTACGTGGACCTTTGGTTCAGCACCTGCAGCTTCTGCCGAAAGGAATTTAAGCACCTGCCGGAAGTAAAAAACTTTTTCAAAGACAAGGATCAGGTGGCATTTCTCTACCTCTCGCACCAAACACGCCATCCGAATACGAGACAACTCTGGAAAAACGCCATCCAGGAACTCGAACTTCACGGATATCATTACATGATGGACCGGGATTTTGAGAAACGAATGTGGCAACGGTTGCGCAAAAAGGATTCGACCATTCGCGGGGGGTTCCCGCATTACCTGATCATTGACAACACCTCTGGGTATCGTAATTACAATGCCCCCAAACCTTCTGAGATAAAAGATTTAAAAGCAGCTGTAAATCCCCTGTTGTCGCCCTGAAAATAACTTCATTCGACGAATAACCCATTTATCAATTTTTTGGGCGCTATATCCCTTAAAAAGTGCGTTTGATCCCAATTTTCTGGGCTGGGAACATCAATTTCCTAATTTGACGGTCCTTTTGGGAAGCATCGCTGTTTTAACAGCCTCCCATCAAACCAAAAAAATTGAACCAACTGGCGCCGATACCAACCAGATGAAGCCACCGCAACATACAAGCTTGTATGCCCTGGACAACGCCCAGCTTATCAACCTGGTGCGTCGGCACCGCTTTTTCGGCTTTTCGGTGGAAACACGTGACAAGGCGCGAAGAATCCTTGAAAAACGCGGGTTGGATGAGGATATCCTGCGCAGGATTGGGTACCTGAAGGAAGATCGTTTTGATGAAGCCCTTAAGTACTACCTGAGCTTTAAACGGCTCTCGCGAATAGCCTTTCTCCTGTACGGGGTATTTCTGCTTTTTATCATTACCTCCTACTTTGTGGAGCCGAATTGGATAGTCTCTTCTTTGCTTCTGGGGATTTTTACCGGTCTTGTGGGGGTAGTGGTTCTCTCGCTCATAAATCAACTGCGCTTTTACAGGGTCCTCGGGAAATCGTTTACCGATGGAAGCCCGCTGGTGTTTTTCTTCCTGGGCATGCCGCTCTATTTCCTGATGTATTTCCGGTTTAAAGCCCGGATGGAGGAGCACCTCAACCGGCTGGCCTGACCCCGCCCTATTTCCATTGCACTAAGCGGTGGGAGAATCCAATTTTTGAGTATTTTGGTTAGATCATTAATACATGATCTGTGAAACTCACTAAATTCCAGTGGCTCACCCTGGCCACGGTAGGCCTCTTTCTCATCTATGTATTCTATTTCGTTTCGCCACGACGGAAGACGCCTATTTAGAAGAAATTGCTACGCGGGCCCGTGCAGCTCGGGGTGAAGGGTAAACCAATCCCAACTATTGTTTTGCATCCAGGACCGCAACTCCAGCGCAAATCGGAGATACCTACAACTACCAGTTTACCCGCCTGCATATCGGTGAAGACGGGAAGGTATCTGGAAGCCTGATAAATGCGCCCTACGGAACGGACGGGTCCCGGGGCTCTATCTCAGGGATCTACCGGGGAGACCGGGCCCTGGTGCAGACTACCACCACGTATCTGGCGGAAGGGGAACGCTACGAGGAGCAGCGGGACTACAAAATAGGGGAAGATGGACTTGCCACTCTGAATGCCGAAAAGGAAGCTGTAATGACCGTGCCGGCCGTATCCTGTGAACAATTTGACACCTATATGAAAGAATATCAGCAGGGGCTTTTGAAAAACAGTTTGAACACGACAGACCGCAGCCGGCTGAAAAAAGTCAAAGAGGTGGCTGGCTTCGACTACAGCGGGGAAGAACTGGATAACCTTCGTTTTATGGAACTCGAAGTAGACCTGGACAACGACTATGAAACACGGGAATTCCTTCTCTATATCATGGACTCGATGGTTTGTGGAAGCGGGGGGTGCAACCTGCTCATAACCGATGAGAACGGCAAGACACTTTCCAATACCACCGTTGTAAAATTGCCCATTTACATGCCCGTTTCGACCATGGGGGATATAGCTGAGAAGGGAACCTGGAAACCTCTCTATGTCTGGAGCCAGGGTTTTCGTGAGCTAGCCCCTGAAAAGGGGAGTTATCCTCCAAATGCCTCCATGGCTCCAGAGGTCCCGGCAGATGCCCTTACCAGCCACCCTGAAAGGTACAGGCTCATAATGGATTACCTGGAGTAAATCGACACCAACCAGGACCTGGTGCGGAAGCGGTAGCCTTTGCCCGCACCCAATACATGCCTTAATCATGGGAATTTTAGTACCTTCAACCTGCAAACAAACCGTTACCAATGACCGACCTTCAAATCGCGCAGAGCGTAACCCCGGAACACATCCGTGAGATCGCCGCCAAACTGGATATTCCCGAAGACCAACTTGAATACTACGGGAGCAACAAAGCCAAACTCCCTTTATCCCTTATCGATCCGGATGCCCTTCAAGAAAAAAACCTCATCCTGGTCACTGCTATCACCCCTACCCCGGCCGGGGAAGGAAAAACGACCGTCTCCATTGGACTGGGGGACGGCCTGAACCACATTGGGAAAAAGGCATTGACGGTAATCCGGGAACCGAGCCTGGGGCCCGTCTTCGGGATCAAAGGCGGGGCCGCAGGAGGCGGGCGAAGCCAGGTGATCCCAATGGCGGACATCAACCTGCACTTCACCGGAGATTTCAATGCGGTTGAAAAGGCCAACAACCTCCTGGCAGCCGTTATCGATAACAACATACAGGCCCGGAAGGGCAACCTCGGGATCGACCCGAGGACTGTTTTGTGGAAACGGTGCATGGACATGAATGACCGGGGCCTTCGCAATATCATCGCTGCCCTGGGCGGAAAATCAGGAGGGGTCCCCAGGGAAACCGGATTCAATATCACAGCCGCCTCCGAGATCATGGCAATTCTTTGCCTGAGTGAAGATTTCGAAGACCTGCAACGCCGGATCGGGAATATCTACGTCGGGGATACCTGGGAAGGAAAACCCGTATACGCCAGGGACCTCAAAGCCGAAGGCGCCATGGCCGTCCTGCTGAAAGATGCCATCAAGCCCAATCTGGTACAGACCCTGGAAGGGAATCCGGCCATTATCCACGGCGGGCCTTTTGCCAATATCGCCCAGGGGACCAACACGGTGATCGGCACCAAAATGGGACTCAGCCTGGCCGACTACGTGGTAACCGAAGCGGGCTTCGGGGCCGACCTGGGGGCGGAAAAATTCCTGAACATCAAATGCAGGGCTGCCGGGTTGTCACCAAAAGCAATCGTGCTGGTAGCGACCATCCGGGCGCTGAAATACCATGGCGGGAAACCTCTGAGTGAGCTGGGAAGCGAGGACACCCATGCCCTGAAAGCAGGCCTTCCCAACCTGGAAAGGCACCTGGCCAGCCTTCAGAGTTTTGGCCTTCCCATTGTCGTTGCCATCAACAACTTTGACAAGGATACGGATGCGGAGAGAGCGCTCCTTCTGGAGCATTGTCAGTCTCTGGGGGTTCCCGTAGCCATTAGCAAAGGATGGGCCGAGGGAGGAAAGGGATGCGGAGTCCTGGCGCAAAAAGTAGTGGAAGCTGTCGATAGCTGTACCCGGGAATTCCAGCCTACCTATGACTTAAGCGACCCACCCCGCCAGAAGATGGAAAAGATCTGCAAGACCATTTACGGGGCCGAAAATGTCATACTCAGTAACAAGGCGAGCCGGCAACTAAGGCGTTTTGAGGAATTGGGGTACGGGGAACTCCCCGTCTGTATGGCGAAGACCCAGAAAAGTCTCAGCGATGATGAGAAAAAACTGGGACGCCCCGAAAATTTCGATATCAACATCCGTGAGTTCGAAATCGCTGCAGGAGCCGGGTTTATTATCCCGATAGCAGGGAATATCCTCAGGATGCCCGGCCTGCCTTCCAGCCCCGCCTCAGAACGGATCACGATTGACCGGGATGGTAACATTGCAGGGCTGTTTTGAGCAGGCATCGGTTAATGGCTGAAATATTCGATTTCCGGAGTAGGGTATCTCACCCTGAGATTGTTATAGGGTTGTAAAGGTCATCCCATGAAAGAGAATTACCTGGCTAAATGGTTGAATAACGAACTCTCCGATGAGGAGCTCAAAGCCTTCAGGGACACCCCTGAATTCGAGTCCTACCAGCGGATAGTGGGAACCGCTTCCAAGCTCCGCGGACCGGACTTCGATGTGGAACAGGCCCTCTCTGAAATGCGTGGGGCCAGGCAAAACCCCAAGGGTCGTGTGATACAGTTTACCTCCTTTCGCAGCCTCTGGAGGGTGGCCGCCGTCCTTATCGTCCTTCTGGGAATTACCTATTTCTATACGAATTCCCTGGATGATGCCGTAAAAACGGACTATGCCCAACACACGGAAATCATCCTGCCCGATGCTTCCGAGGTAGCCCTGAATGCGGGGTCCGAACTGTCATACAGCTCCCGGGAATGGGATTCCAATCGCCATGTAAAACTCGATGGTGAGGCGTACTTCAAAGTAGCCAAAGGACAAACCTTCACCGTGGAGACCGGTGCCGGGTCCGTTACCGTTCTGGGTACGCAGTTCAATGTGCTGCACCGGAAAGGGGTCTTCATCGTAAGTTGTTACGAGGGACTGGTTGGCGTGGAACACTCGGGCATTTCCCGCAAACTCCCAGCCGGGACGGGATATCGTGTCGTAAATGGGGAAGCTGAACTTATTGAAGTTTCAGCCTCCAGACCCTCCTGGACGGAAAACGAGAGTTCATTCCACAGCCTGCCCCTCTCTTATGTATTGCAGGAACTCGAACGGCAATACGATGTGGAGGTGGATACCCGCGATGTAGACACCAGCGCATTATTTACGGGGACCTTCAGCAACACAAATTTGGATTTAGCGTTACAAAGTATAAGTGCACCCCTGCAACTCGGCTATTCCCTTGATGGGAATAAAGTACTTATCTATGCCCAGAACGCTCCCTAAATCCCTGAAACCCCTCCTCTTTTTATGGCTCAGTTTCCTGGCAGGCGCTTCCGCGCAGGAACCAGCCAGGGATCCGGAAACCCGGGAGCTGGTCTCCTGGATCCCTGAGGTTGAAATGCGGTTTCAGGTCAAATTCTCCTACGCAGATCAGGATTTGGAAGGGGTGGTCCTCACCTGGGATCCCTCAGGAACCCTGGAAGATTTCACAGCCAGTCTGGCGGAACAAACCGGTTTATCCGTCCAAAAACTCAGCGACCGGTATTATTCCCTTACCCTTCCACAAACCATCGCGATTTGCGGGCGTGTCCTGGACAATTTCAGAGAAGCCGTAACCGGGGCTTCCATCGAAGTCCTGGGGGGAACGAAAACCACGGTGAGCGCAGAAAACGGCGAATTTTACCTCCTGGAGGTGCCGAGGGGAGCCACCCTTAAAATAGGACATCTGGGCTTCAAACCGCTGTTTGTAAAAGCAGATCAGGTATCCAAAATAGAACCTTGCAGTGAACTCACCCTAAGTATCCGCTATCAGGAACTTCAGGAAGTGGTGGTGTATAAGTTCCTGACGACAGGACTCTCAAAAGAAACTGACGGAAGCATCCGGATGAATCCGGGGGAATTCGGACTCCTGCCCGGCCAGACCGAACCAGATGTACTCCAGTCCATTCAGGCACTCCCCGGTATTAAAAGTATTGATGAGACCGTCTCCGATATCAACATCCGGGGCGGGACCAACGACCAGAACCTCCTGCTCTGGGACGGTATCAAAATGTATCAATCAGGGCATTTTTTTGGGTTGATCTCCGCCTTTAATCCTTACCTGACCGAATCCGTTCAGGTAATCAAAAACGGTTCGAGTGCCCGCTACGGGGACGGGTTGAGCGGCATCATCAGCATGCAGACCTTTGATAAAGTAGAACGGACCTACTTCGGAGGGGGTGGCTTTAACCTTATCAGCGCGGATGTTTATTCCCATATTCCCGTCACAGACCGCCTGGCCTTTCAATTCTCTGCCCGCCGCTCCGTAACGGATTTCCTGAACACTCCCACCTATTCCCAGTTTTCGGACAGGGCATTCCAGGACGCGCAGATCGCTACCCCGGGGGGAAACGCCACCGGGCAAATTTCGGGCAGGGAGGAGAACTTCTATTTCTACGATTTTAGTGGAAAACTCCTCTACGACCTGGGGGACAATCACCGCATCCGCATGAATTTCCTCTATGTGGACAATGACCTTGCCTATACAGAAACCCTTTCCGGGAACGGGTCCCGGAACCGCAGTCTCCTGGACCAGACGAATATTGCCTTCGGGGGACGGCTGGAAAGCGACTGGAACGCCTCACTGACCACCCAAATCTCCGCCTATCATACCGAATACGAACTCGATTCCGAATTGCTTACCGAAAATAGCGGGCAACAACTCTTTCAACTCAATCAGGTCAATGAAAATGCCCTCAAAGCACATTTAGATTACCGTTTCAATGATTTGCTGCACTGGCAGGCCGGTTATCAGTTCCTGGAAACCGGGGTAACCAACACTACCGAAGTGAGCCAGCCACCCTTCCAGAGCCGTATAAAGAATTTGCTCTATACACACGCCCTGTTTACGGAATGGCTTTACCAGGGCCCCGAAAAACGGCTGCTGACCCGGGCGGGCCTGAGGCTCAATTACCTTTACAACCCCCGGGACTTCACTGAATTTTATCTGGAACCCCGCCTGAGTCTGCACTACAAACTGACGGAACACCTGGGCCTTGAAGTCCTTGGGGAATTCAAAAACCAGGCTACCCACCAAATCGTGGACCTGGAACAAAATTTCCTTGGGATCGAAAAAAGGCGTTGGATCCTCGCAGACGGGGAGGACCTCCCTGTGGCGACAAGCAAGCAGGCATCTGTGGGATTGCATTACGACCGGGGCTTCTGGCTGGCGGGCCTGGAGGCCTTTTACAAGGAAGTGGAGGGGATCAGCACTGATACCCAGGGATTCCAGAACGAAGACCAGTTTAGCGGGGAACTTGGGCGCTACCACGTATATGGAGTTGAGGCCCTGCTCAACTATAAGACCCGGTCCTGGAGCAGCTGGCTCAGCTATGCCTTCAACCGGAACGATTATACCTTTGACGCCCTTCTGCCCGCCACCTTCCCAAACAACCTGGATATCCGCCACACGGTTACCCTCGGGCTGAATTACACCTATGAGAAACTTAAGATGGGACTGGGCCTGAACTACCGTACCGGCCGCCCGTTCACGGAACCCCTGCCCCCACCCAATGATGTGGACACCTCCGTGTTCCCGAGCCGTATTATTTACGGCGAGCCCAACAGCAGCCGACTCCCGGACTACTTCCGTATCGACGCCTCCATGACCTATTCCTTTCGGATTTCGGAGTCCGTGAAAGCATCCCTCGGGGCCTCCGTACTGAACCTGACCGGCAGGAGGAATGTCCTGAATACCTACTACCGACTGAACGATCAGGATGCGGTTGAAAAAATAGAAAGCATCTCCCTGGGGCTTACCCCCAATGCCAGTTTCCGGATTTGGTTTTAGGACTTGTAGAGACGACTGATCACCAGAACATGGGGAAACGTGATTGCCGCCAGAAAGGAAAAGAATAACGGCATAAACCCGTAGGAACTCCCCCTGAAATAGAGGAATGCAATGGCAAGTGTTGCCAGGGCACCTGCCCAGTAAATGGCGGATGACCGCACATACCTGGATCCATTACGCCAATTGACCGAACCATACAACAGCCTAATTTGATCCACGAGGGAGGGGATGGAATGCCATACCACAAAATAGATGGCAAACGCCCAGATCAGTGATGCAGTGTTAAACACAATAAAGAAAACGATCAACAAAAATAGCTCTCGCACCAGGTATCTGATCATCTGTCTCCAGTAGAAATTTAAAAAACAGGTGATTAGAAAGAGTCCCGAAAAACCGAGACAACCGTAGGTGAACCAATCTTGCGGGAAGCGATAGCCGGTTATCTCCTGCATTACCTCAGCGACCTGCGCCCCGTGGGAGGCAAACAAAAGGAACAGGATGGTCAGTCCGTAACTCGTATACAGAAGTTTCTGAAGCCAATGCCGGCGCCCCATGCGCCCCACCCAGTGCTGCTCCCCAAAATGATAGCCACTGAAAACAATAAAGAAGATCAGGGCAGCCAGCGGAAACAGGCTGAACAGAAGGGCACTCCCCAAAACGAAACCCGCATAAACCACAAGGAGCTTCACACTATTATTTCGGGCTGTGGAAGCTGTGTTCCTGCGCCTCAGGATTTCAAGATCATTAGCCCCGTGCAGGATGCCAAACGAAAAAATCAGGATAAAGGCCAGCACCTCCTCCACCGTGGGGCTAAAATAAACGGCTTGTAGGCCTTTTTTTATCAATTTCTTATTTTTTTAAGATATTTTTTAATATATTATGTTTAGTTTTAGATAAATTTACTTAAACAAAACTAATAAAACTAATTATTATGGAAAGTCTTCTGACCAATTTGTCGTACGTAGCCAAGATCGCAACGGATGACTATGTTGGGTTTACCTTTTTCGTAGGCTGTATGGCCATGATGGCCGCTTCAGCTTTCTTCTTCCTGTCGATGAACCAGTTCGACAAGAAGTGGCGTGTTTCGATACTGGTTTCAGGACTTATTACCTTTATCGCAGCAGTACACTACTGGTACATGCGTGATTACTGGGCCACCAACATGGAGTCCCCGACATTTTTCCGTTATGTGGACTGGGTACTGACTGTACCGCTCATGTGTGTGGAGTTCTTCCTGATCCTCAGGGTAGCGGGTGCCAAAAAGTCCCTGATGTGGAACCTGATCCTTCTGTCGGCAATCATGCTGGTTACCGGGTATTTCGGAGAAGCCGTATACCGTGACCAGGCATGGCTGTGGGGCTTGATTTCAGGTATTGCGTATTTTGCCATTGTATACATTATCTGGTTTGGTTCCGCCAAAAAACTGGCGGAAAATGCCGGGGGTGCCGTTCTGAAGGCCCATAAAACCCTTTGCTGGTTTGTACTGGTGGGATGGGCAATCTACCCGATTGGGTACATGGCCGGAACCCCAGGTTGGTACGAAGGCATCTTTACCGGCCTGAACATGGATGTCATTTATAATATAGGTGATGCCGTGAATAAAATTGGGTTCGGTCTGGTAGTCTATAATTTGGCTGTTCAATCTTCCGAATCCTAGTGAAATTGCCCATTGGCAATTATTTGATGGTTGTTGAAGGGCTTCCCGAATCGGGAAGCCCTTCTTCTTTGTTATCGTCCTTTCAGGTGCTCATAAATTCAAGCAAAAAAGCTACTTTTAAGCCTGGAATTATGTTCAGCCTGATGCGAAACCTGAGGAGAAACCTGATTGAAAATAAATCTTTCGGCACCTATGCCCTGTATGCCCTGGGCGAGGTCGTTCTGATTGTGCTGGGAATCCTTGCGGCCCTATGGATCGACAACTGGAACCAGGAGCGGCAGGAATTGAAAAGGGAGCAATTTTACCTCTCCGGGCTGAAAGATGAATTTCAGGCAAGCCTTCTCAAGCTGGATACCCTGATCGCCGTAAACCGGAAATCCTACGAAACGGCCGGGGAACTCCTAAAGCAGGTTCCGGAGGCTTCTGTCCGGGAGGAGGCGGAACTCTCCAGAATGCTCATCGAAGGTCTTACCTATGAGATCGCATACAACCCCAACAACTCCCTTTTGATGGAACTCATCAATTCGGGAGGGCTTGAGACCTTTTCGAGCGCCAGCCTTCGCAAACACCTCACCTCCTGGGATTCCTTCCTGGAAAGCGTTCACCGTCAGGAAAGCAACCTTCGGGTGCAACGGCAGCACACCATTGATTTGTTGCGCGGACCGGAGGGCAGCATTAAAACCATTGTGGTCTACACCGGGGTCGCTTCCGGGATGGATCTGAACGGGGACGGGAATCTTCACAGCAACCTCCCCCTGATTAAATCCCGTGAATTTGAAAACAACCTCCTGCTCTTCATGCTGGAGGCCAAAAACACGGAAACCGTTCATTATGCCCCGCTCCGGAAAGAGATAGTGATGATTCTGGAGCTGATCGAAGCCGGTTTGGAGTAAACTCACTTCCGGGGCCTACATCCGCTCCGGCACGTCGATCCCGAGCAGGGCGGTGCCCTGCCGGACCACCTCCCCCACCTTGTGGGTTAGTTGTACCCGAAAACGCCGGTGGGCGATATTAGGTTCTCCCAGAATAGTAATCTGCTGGTAAAAAGAATTGAAATCCTTCACCAGGTCATAGGTGTAGTTGGCTATCAGGGCCGGACTGTACTGTGCGGCGGCCTCCTCCACCACCTGTGGAAATACCTCCAGGTCCTTTAGGAGTTGTTTTTCCCTCGGGTCCAGTGTCCCCAGTGCAGAAGGGTCCACTCCGGCCTTAAAGTCAAAATCAGCCTTGCGCAGTATTGATTGTATCCGGGCATAGGTGTTTTGTATGAAGGGGCCTGTGTTCCCCTGGAAGTCGACGGATTCCTCCGGATTAAACAACATGCGCTTCCTGGGGTCCACCTTCAGGATAAAATACTTCAGGGCGCCCATGCCAATGGTGTGGTAGAGCTCTTTTTTCTCCGCCTCACTGAAGCCGTCCAGTTTGCCGTGTTCCTCTGAGATCCCGGCGGCGGTCTGATCCATCTCCAGGATCAGATCATCCGCATCCACCACGGTGCCTTCCCGGCTCTTCATCTTGCCGCTGGGCAGGTCCACCATTCCATAACTGAGGTGATACAGGTGCTCGGCCCACTCGTACCCCAACTTCTTAAGGATGAGGAAGAGGACCTTGAAATGGTAGTCCTGCTCATTCCCTACCGTATAGACCATCCCCGTGATGTCCGGGTAGTCCCGTACCCGCTGAATGGCCGTGCCGATGTCCTGAGTCATGTAAACTGCCGTGCCATCTGCCCGAAGGACGATTTTCTCGTCCAGCCCCTCGTCGGACAGGTCGATCCAGACACTGCCGTCAGTTTTCCTGTAAAAAACCCCTTTTTCGAGTCCTTCGGCCACCACGTCCTTCCCGAGCAAATAGGTGTTGCTTTCGTAATAAAGTTTGTCGAAATCCACGCCCAGGTTCCGGTAGGTGACCTCAAACCCGTCGTAGACCCAACCGTTCATCATTTCCCAAAGGGCCACTACTTCCGGATCGCCGGCTTCCCATAGCCGCAACAGCTCCTGGGCCTCCTTCAGGCTGGGGGCTTCCCGCTCCACCTGCTCCTTTGGCATTCCCCCCGAGACCAGGTCCAGTACTTCGTCTTTGTAGGCACGGTCAAAGGCCACATAATAGTTGCCCACCAGCTTATCGCCCTTAATGCCAGTACTTTCCGGGGTTTCCCCCTTGCCGTATCGTTTCCAGGCCAGCATGCTCTTGCAGATATGGATCCCCCGGTCATTGATGATCTGTGTCTTGTAAACTTTGTGGCCGGCAGCCTCCAGGATCCGGGCGACGGAATACCCGAGCAGGATATTCCGGATATGTCCCAGATGGAGTGGTTTGTTGGTGTTGGGAGAGGAATATTCCACCATAGTAACCCCGGCCGAATGTGTCTTTTTATACCCGTAGTCCTCCCGCTCCCGGATCTCCTCAAAAAAACGCAGGTAGAAGGCATCACTGATTTCAAGGTTTAAAAACCCCTTGATGGTATTGAATCCGGAAACCTCTTCAAGGTGGCCTGAGAGATACTCCCCTATCGCATTCCCGATCTCGACTGGATTGCCCTTTAACTGGCGGAGCATTGGAAATATGACCACGGTGATGTCTCCTGTAAATTCCTTTCGGGTGGGTTGTAATTCGACGGATTCCAGGGTGGTTTCATACAGGGAATGAACCGCTTCCTGTACCTTTTCTACAAGCAGGGACTCCAGTTGCATAGATCGGATGTTTTCAGGGGGCAAAACTAAGGAAATTTAGCCGTATTTCTTTCGTTTTCAGGGATTGGCCGCAAATAGCTAACTTTACTACAAAAAGCTATGAAACCACATACCAGACAGGCCAGGTTCTCAAGTCACAAAACCTCAGGCAATGCTCGTTAATGTATCTTACAACAACGCGGAAATAACCCGGAAAATCGACACCCTGGTCGGGAAGCCCTTTACCCTCAGGCAGCGGTGGACCATGAACGGGATCGGATCGCCAAAACTCTTCATCACCGGGGCAAGCCTTGAGATCCGAAACCTGCTGTTGCTCGATAATAACCTTAACAGTTGTAATATAGAATTGCGTCCCAAAGGGATTATCCTGCGTTTCAGGTCCCTGCTGGAAACCTTCGCCCTGGTGATCCCATACTATAAACTCACTCTCTACAAGGGGGACCTCAGCATTTACAGCGTTTATATGGACCATCATTTTGTCAAGGTCAGGGCAGATACCAAGGCTATTCAAAAATTCTTTGTAAAACTTTTGGGATACAAAGCGGACCACGTGCCACAAAGTCCGCCCAATCTGTGATGGCCGCCAGGGAGAAAATAGTCGGAAAACCATTAAAAATCCTGCTTACCGGCGCCAATGGTTACATCGGGTTGCGCCTTTTACACCAGCTCGTGGAGATAGGACATGAGGTAGTCTGTGTGGTCCGGGATGAAAAACGGCTTTCCGTTCATGAGGAGACCCGCCGCAAGGTGCAGGTAGTGGAGGTTGATTTCCTGGAGGAACCCAAACCGGGTGTCTTTGACGGGGACTTTGATGTTGCCTATTACCTGATCCATTCCATGAGTTCCTCCACCAGGGATTTCGATGAGCGGGAAGCCCGGGCCGCCGGGCATTTCAACACCTACATGCAGCAGGCCAGGCCACGGCAGGTGATCTATCTGAGTGGGATTGTAAACAACGATACCCTTTCCAAGCACCTGAGTTCACGGAAAAATGTGGAAGAAATCCTGTACAAGGGGCCCTTTGCGCTGACCGTCCTGAGGGCGGGGATCATCGTCGGGTCGGGAAGTTCCTCCTTTGAGATCATCCGGGACCTCTGTGAAAAACTGCCCGTGATGATCACCCCGAAATGGGTGCTGACCAAAACCCAGCCCATCGCGGTCAGGGATGTCATCCAGTTCCTGACCGGGGTGCTGGAAAGGCAGGAAACCTTTGACCAGAGTTTTGATATTGCCGGCCCGGAAGTCCTGACCTACCGGGAAATGCTCAAAGGATATGCGAAGGCACGTGGTTTCAAGAACTGGATGGTGACCGTCCCTGTGATGACCCCAAAACTCTCTTCCTACTGGCTGTACTTCGTTACCTCCACCTCGTACAAACTGGCTATTACCCTGGTGAACAGCATGAAAGTGGAGGTGATAGCCCGTGACAACAACCTGCAGGAATTACTGGGAATAAAGACGCATACCTACCGCGAAGCTATTGAAATGGCATTCCAGAAGATCGAACAGAACTCCGTGGTAAGCAGTTGGAAGGATAGTATGGTCAGCGGCCGGTTCGACCAAAACCTGGGCCGGTATATTCAGGTCCCGAAATACGGGGTGCTCACGGATAAAAAATCCGTTAAGGTCTCAGACCGGGAAGCCGTGCTTGACAACATTTGGCGGATTGGGGGCGAAACTGGCTGGTACTACGGAAGCTGGCTCTGGCAGATCCGGGGCTTTCTTGACAAACTAAGCGGCGGGGTAGGCCTCCGGCGGGGGCGCACCCATCCGGACAAGATCTATGCCGGGGATTCCCTGGATTTCTGGCGGGTCCTTCTTGCCGATCGTAAAAAAGGACGATTGCTGCTCTTCGCTGAAATGCGACTCCCGGGAGAAGCCTGGCTGGAATTCTATATCGATGAGGAAAATATACTTCACCAGAATGCCACTTTCCGGCCCAGGGGCCTGGCCGGCAGGTTGTACTGGTACAGCATCCTGCCCTTTCACTACTTCATCTTCGAGGGGATGATCCGGAATATCACAAACGGGTACCGGGCTGAAGGCAGCTGATTCCAGAGAGAGCCTTTAGCCCAAGGGGAATTCGGAAAGTTCTTGGGTTATTTCCTGGGCAGAAAGACCTCTGCCATCATACAACGGGCACTCCCGCCCCCGCAGGCCTCAATAGTATCGATCGGACTGGAGATGATCCTGGAGGTTTTCTCGATAGTTGCCACTTGCTCGGGGTTGAGCGAATTCCGGGCCGAGGCGCTCATCACCATCAGGCGTTCCCCATCCCTGCCGAGAACCTGCAGCATATTGCCAGCAAAGGCATGCATTTGTGCCTCGGAAATCTCTAGTATGTCAAACCCGTCCTTCTTCAGGTGACTGACCACGTTTTTCCGCTCCTTCTTATCATCTATCGTATCCAGGCAGATCACCGCCAGGTTCTCCGCAATGCACATCATCACGTTGGTATGGTAGATGGGAAGACGTTTTCCGTCAACCGACTGGTAAGCTGTAAAAATAACCGGGGCCACATCAAAATCCTCGCAGAACTCTATAAAAAGTCCTTCATCAGCCCGGGCCGAAAGGGCGCAATAGGCCTTCTGATGCGTGCGGTCCATCACGATGCTTCCGGTGGCCTCCAAAAAGAGTTCATCCTTCTCGGCTGAGGTATAATCGATGACCTGGTCGATGACAAATCCTTTTTCCTCCAGAACGCCAAAAACATCCATCCGTCGCTCCCTCCTACGGTTGACGGCGTACATGGGATAGATCACCACCGTACCATTTTCATGGAAGGAAACCCAGTTATTGGGGAAGATGGAGTCCGGGGTATCTGTCTCCACCCGGTCATCGACCACAATTACCTCTACACCGGCTTCCCGCAGCTTTACAACAAAGGCATCGAACTCCTGCTGAGCGCGCTGGTTGATGACGGAATTGCGAAGGTCGAGGTCTTCCTGGAAAAAATTGTTCACCGCGGTCTGCTCATTCATACGAAAATGTACCGGGCGTACCATCAGGATGGTATTTGTGATTTGCATAGGCGAAAAAAACTTTGGCTAAAGTAGTTATTTCAGCGGTGATTCCGGAAGAAAAACGACAGGAGGAAATAACACCCTGACGGGCAACGGGATCCGTGCACCATATTCCCTTTCCCAATGGGGTTTGAAGGTTCTCGAACGAGAGAAAATAACCCGGCCCGGTTAGTCCTGTTTACAAAAACCGCTTACGCACGCTCCAGCGGAAGGGTACTGCACCGTAACAGGCCACCCTGTTTTCCGATTTCCTGATAGAAGATCTCCTCCACGGTGATGCCGCGGTCCCGAAGCCAGGTATTCAGCCGGGTAAAACTCTGGTCAGACACAACCACCTCCGGGGAGATTGAAAAGATGTTGCTGAACATCCGATACATTTCTTCCTCTGTGATATCGAAAACCTTGTCGGGCCCGAAATACTCCCGAAGCCACTGATATTCTTCCGGATTCAGGAAACTCTCCTTGTGAAGGATTGCCAGGTCACGGCCCACAGGCTGGAAACAACAGTCCAGGTGAAGGGCGTTCTTGCGGGCGTCCGTATTGGACTTCCGCAGTTCAAAGGCTTTAACGGTCCGGTTTGGAAAGCTGTTCCGCAGGTAATCCACAGCCTCCTGGTTGGTGCGTGCGGTTATGTAATCCGGGTAATCCGTTGCGGTATAGGTCCCGACAAACAGGAATTCCTTCCAGGGCATCACGTCCCCCCCTTCCACGTGTACTTCCTCCGGGGGGACCAGCACTTGCTCCTTCTCGATGTGGTCCAAAACATGCAGGATGGCATCAAACTCCCGTTCCCGTTCCGGCAGGATATTGGCCTTCACCAGTTTGTCATCCACCACAAAGGCGATGTCACGGGAAAAGATCTGGTTGCAGTCTGCGATCACCTTCGGGCGGAAAACCTGAACCCCATGTTTTTTCAATACAGCCGCGAATCCTTCCATTTCCCGCACCATATCCGCTTCCTCCGGATAGGTTCCCGCCAGGATGTGCTCCAGAGATTTGGGATCATAGGCCTCTTCCGGCCTGGGTTCCGGACCGGGTTGGGCCGCGGTTCCCAGCAGTACCGTCTTTAGACGTGAGGTTTCGTCTGAGACATGCAGGTTGAACATAGGAGATCTGGTTTTCTGCCGGCAATATACGAAAAAGGACCCCGGGAGGGATCCTTTAAATTGAAAGCAGGTTAGGGTTTACCTCTGGTCCAGCGGCTTGAAAGGCCTGAGGTTTTCCCCTACATATACCTGTCGGGGGCGTCCAATAGGTTCGTGGTTCAGACGCATTTCACGGAATTGTGCGATCCATCCGGGCAGTCTGCCCAGGGCAAACATCACCGTAAACATTTCAATTGGGATCCCGAGGGCGCGGTAAATAATGCCGGAATAAAAATCCACATTCGGATAGAGTTTACGCTCCACGAAATACGGATCTTCCAGGGCTTCCTTTTCCAGGCCTTTGGCCACATCCAGGATGGGGTCTTCCACGCCCAGCTGGTTCAGTACCTGGTCTGCTGCCTTTTTGATGATTCTCGCACGGGGATCAAAATTCTTGTAGACCCGGTGTCCGAAGCCCATCAGGCGGAACGGATCGTCTTTGTCCTTTGCCTTCTCCATGTATTTCTTGGTATCCCCTCCGTCTTCCTGTATGGCTTCCAGCATCTCCAGGACAGCCATATTAGCCCCTCCGTGCAAGGGTCCCCATAGGGCAGAGATCCCGGCTGAGATAGAGGCAAAAAGGCCTGCGTGGGAGGAGCCCACGATCCGAACGGTGGATGCGGAGCAGTTTTGTTCGTGGTCTGCGTGGAGGATCAGCAGCTGGTCCAGGGCTTCCACTACCTCCTCGTGGACCTGGTATTCCCGGTTGGGCCGCTTGAACATCATCTTGTGAATGTTCTCCACGTATCCCAGGGAATCATCCCCGTAATCCAGGGGGAGTCCCATTTTCTTCCTGAGGGTCCAGGATACCAGCACCGGAAATTTTGCCAGCAGGCGGACGATGGCATGGTACAGGTCCTCCTCGGAGGTAACATCCACGGAAGCGGGGTTGAACGCAATCAGGGCACTGGTCAGTGCCGACAGCACGCCCATTGGGTGGGCAGATTTGGGAAACCCGTCCAGGATCTTCTTCATCTCCTCATCCACATGGGATTCAGCCTTTATGTCCGAATGGAATTTCTCCAGTTGTTCTTTGTTGGGGAGATCCCCGAAGATCAGCAGATAGGCCACTTCAAGAAAATCCGCTTTTTCGGCCAGGTCCTCAATGGCATAGCCCCGGTATCTGAGAATCCCCTTTTCTCCATCCAGGAAGGTAATGGCACTCTCACAGGAACCCGTGTTCTTGTAGCCGGGGTCCAGCGTAATCAGCCCCGTGGAACCCCTGAGGGTCTTGATGTCGATTGCCAGTTCTTTTTCAGTCCCTTCCACAACGGGAAATTCATAGGTCTCTCCTCTGAAGGATAAGCTTGCTTTATCTGCCATTTTCGTGTGATTTACTTAAGAATTGTACGTCCCGTAAAGGTAACAAAAAGCCCCTGTTTTAACAATTGGAGCATTGCCCTTTAAACCATTATTAACAACGGGAGCAAAGGAGGGTTCCGGTCCTAACTGATCTGGTAGAGATCGCGGTAATACGCATCTACGGATTTTCGCCAGGTAAAGCGCTGTTTACCCGCCCTTTTGCAAATTTTTTCCCAGGCTTCCGGATCATCCTGGAAAAGCGCCAGGGCCTGGTCAAAAACAACCTGTAACTGCTCGATTTTCTCTGCATAGGTATTACCCCCGAAGAGGAACCCGGTTTTCAGGTGGCTGATGGTATCATTCAGCCCGCCGGTGGCGTGGGCCAGGCAGGGATTGCTGTTTCGCATGGCCAGCATCTGGCTGATCCCGCAGGGTTCAAAGAGGCTCGGCATCAGGTAAAGGTCCGTTTCCAGATACATGGAATCAATGAGGTCCTCGCTCTGGGCATTTATAAAGATAAAATTGGCGTTTTCATAGCTGACTTTCCGGAAAAATTCCTCGTATTCCGGGGCCCCGGTTCCCAACAGCATATAAACCCCCTCCAGCTGCTCCAGCCGCCTCAGGATATGAAAGAGGCTTTCGGGGGAACGCCTGAAAAAATAGAACTTTTGTTCGGTGAGCCGTGCCACACTCGAACAGATCATCCCGGGCGGCTTGTCCAACAGGGGAAGGATCTTCTCTCCTGTATGTGCCAGAAAATCCGCCTTGTATTTCTTGTCTTCCATCTGGAGCCATTGAAAAATGGCTTTGATGGCATTTGGAAACAACGTCCCTGGTTTTGCCTTTCGGATATTTCGGTAATTACACCCATTCAATATTCCAAAGAGGCGGCCTTCCCGGTCCGCCTGCACCAGGTCTTCTTCCAATCCCTCACCCCCAATAAATTCGGGTGGTGCACTGGGTTTCATAATGTCCTTTCTGTAGGTCGGGGATACGGTATGTACTGCATCGGCCAACCGGATCCCGAGGGCCATCAGGTTCATACAATCCGTAAACCGCGGGTCCTGTAGTGCGCTCCGGTCATACGGCAAGCCCGGAAACCAGTGTTCCAGGGAGGAATAATTGCCGGAAAAGGGGCGAATTCCCTGTATCGCCAGGTTGTGGATACTGTAGACGAAACGGATCGGCTTCAGGGCGGTACAGGCCGGGTGAAATTCCCTCAGGAACAACAGCAGACTGCTGTGCCAGTCGTGCAGGTGAATGAATTCCGGCTTTCCGAAAACACCCTGCTGTACCCCTGCGGCCACCGCCGCGCAGAAAATGGTGAACTTTACAGCATCCGTATAGAAAGGCTCCTCCGGGTCGTGGTGGTACATATGTGCAATCTCCCCGGCCGTGATCTCCGGGTGGTGTATCACAAAATGGGTGATACCGGCGACCTTTTTCCTCGGGGGCACCTCGTAGAGCTCTGCGGTATAGGGAAGTCCTCTAAGGGAAAACTCCAGGGATGACACAAACCTTCCCGCCTGGTGCAGCCTGCCGTAAGAGGGAACAACCACCTGCACGGCATCGCCCCTTCTCGCGAGTTCCCTTGGGACATCCCGGACCACATCCCCCATCCCGCCGGCCTTGCATTCCGGCAGGGCATCGTTTTCCGCAGCTACAAATAAAAATTGATGGCGCATCTCATAATATTTTGGACGGGGGCCAAAGCCGCGCTCCCGGAGCCAAAATAGGAAAAGACCCTGATCAGAGGGCCTTTTCGAATGTTAATATACCGATAAATTAATGGGATACCTTAAAGGCCTCCATCCCCGGAAAACGGGCGACCGAACCGAGTTCCTCCTCAATGCGGAGCAACTGGTTGTATTTGGCCATCCGATCGCTTCGGGAAGCGGATCCCGTCTTGATCTGACCGGTATTAAGGGCGACCGCGAGATCTGCGATCGTATTGTCTTCCGTCTCCCCTGAACGGTGTGACATTACAGAGGTATAGCCTGCATTCTTGGCCATGTTCACAGCTGCGATGGTTTCGGTAAGCGTCCCGATCTGATTTACCTTGATCAGGATGGAATTCGCTATGCCTTCACGGATTCCCCTGGAAAGCCGCTCTACGTTGGTCACAAAGAGGTCATCCCCGACCAGCTGTACCTTGTTGCCCACCTTCTCGGTGAGGAGCTTCCATCCTTCCCAGTCATTTTCGTCCATTCCATCCTCCACGGAAATGATCGGATATTTTTCACAAAGCGCAGCCAGGTATTCCGCCTGTTCCGCGGAACTCCGAACGGCCCCTTTGGCCCCTTCAAATTTGGTATAATCGTATTTCCCGTCCACATAGAACTCCGCAGCAGCACAGTCCAGGGCGATCATTACCTCTTTACCCATGGTATAACCCGCCTGGGTTACCGCTTTGCTGATGGTGTCCAGCGCATCCTCAGTGCCTTCCAGTTTCGGGGCGAACCCTCCTTCATCCCCTACGGCCGTGCTGAGGCCCCGTCCGTGGAGCACTTTTTTGAGATTGTGGAAGATTTCCGTTCCCATTTTAAGGGCTTCGGAAAAACTGCCGGCCTTCACCGGCATGATCATGAATTCCTGAAAGGCGATGGGCGCATCCGAGTGAGACCCCCCATTGATGATATTCATCATGGGTACCGGCAGGATATTGGCGCTTACCCCGCCCACATAACGAAACAGGGACATGCCCATTTCATCAGCTGCCGCCTTGGCAACGGCCAGGGATACTCCGAGAATCGCATTGGCGCCGAGTTTTGATTTGTTCGGAGTCCCGTCCAGATCGATCATCGCCTGGTCGATCTTATTCTGGTCATAGACCAGCATTCCGCGCACTTCTTCGGCTATGGTGGTGTTCACATTCTTAACAGCTTCGCGTACGCCTTTCCCCATATAATCGGTCCCGCCGTCCCGGAGTTCCACAGCCTCGTGTTCCCCGGTTGAAGCCCCGGATGGCACTGCTGCCCTTCCCAGCACCCCGTTCTCAGTAAGTACGTCTACTTCAACGGTAGGGTTTCCCCTGGAATCAAATATTTGCCTGGCGTGTACGTCTATAATGATACTCATTTCAGATAGGTTTGTCTGTTATTGTTTTATTTACTGCTATTCCACCGGCCGGAAATACCTTCTGGCTATACCACGGCGTCACTGGAAACGGATTCCTGGATCAACTCAAAGAACTGATCGAACAGGTATTCGGCATCGTGCGGGCCCGGACTGGCCTCCGGGTGGTACTGAACCGAAAATACTTTTTTGCCCTTCATACGGATGCCTGCCACCGTCTGGTCATTCAGGTGTACATGCGTAATTTCCAGTTCCGGATGGGCTTCGGTGTCCTCCCTGTTCACGGCAAAACCGTGGTTCTGAGAGGTGATCTCTCCTTTCCCGGTCAGAAGGTTCATTACAGGGTGGTTGATCCCTCTGTGCCCGTGGTGCATTTTATAGGTGCTCACCCCATTGGCCAGGGCGATTACCTGGTGTCCCAGGCAGATCCCAAAGAGGGGCTTGCCAGAGTCGATTATTTTTTTGGCGGCAGCCACTGCATCCTTCAGGGGCTCCGGGTCACCCGGTCCATTGGAGATAAAATAGCCGTCGGGGTTCCAGGACTCCATGGTTTCAAAAGTAGTGTCATGGGGAAACACCTGAATATACGCCCCCCGCCTGGCCAGGTTCCGAAGGATGTTTTTCTTGATCCCGATGTCCAGGGCCGCTATCCGGACCCTCGCCTTTGGATCCCCCACAAAATAAGGCTCTTTGACAGAGACGCTGGAAGCGAGTTCAAGGCCTTCCATGCTCGGGATTTTACTGAGTTCCTCCTTCAGGGCATCCAGTTCATCGACCCGGGTGGAAATAACGGCGTTCATAGCGCCGTTGTCCCGGATATAGCTCACCAGGGCACGTGTATCCACATCTGAAATCGCAAACAGGCCATTGGCATTCAAAAACTCCTGCAGGCTGAAATCGGCATCGGGACGGCTGTAATTATAGCTGAAATTCTTGCAGATGAGCCCGGCAATCTTAACCCCGCCGGATTCTACTTCAGACTGCTTGGCGCCGTAATTCCCGATATGGGCATTAGTGGTCACCATGAGCTGTCCGAAATAGGAGGGGTCCGTAAAGATTTCCTGATACCCCGTCATCCCCGTATTAAAACATACCTCCCCAAAGGCAGTCCCTTCCTGGTCTCCGACTGCTTTGCCGTAGAAAATGGTGCCATCCGCCAGTAAAATTAATGCTTTCCTTTTGGCCTGATACTTCATAAAAACATCCCGGTTTTAGTGTTGAATAACAAAATAACATAAAAAAAGGATAGCCATTCAGGACTATCCTTTTCTTGTTTATAACTTTTGAAAACCCTTTAATTCAGGCATCTGAGTCATCTTTCTTTTCCTTGCCTTCCTCCTTAGGGGCCTCTTCTGCAGCAGTATCCGTTTCAGGAGCCTCGTCCTTGGCCTCTTTTTTCTGCTCCGGAGTTTCAGCCTTGGCTTCCGTTTCCGCTGCAGGCGTTTCGGATTTGGCTTCTGCCTTAACTTCCTCTTCTGCCTTTTCAGTCTGGGCGGCAGCAGTTGGTTCCTCCTCTTTCTTGGATTTGGAACGACGGCTGCGTCGCGTGGACTTTTTCTTCGGCTTACCGGCATTGTAGACCTCGTTGAAATCCACCAGCTCAATCATCGCCATCTCTGCATTATCTCCGAGGCGGTTTCCGAGTTTGATTATACGCGTATAACCTCCGGGACGGTCCCCCACCTTCTCTGCCACCGTGCTGAAGAGTTCTGTTACAGCGTGCTTATTGCGCAGGCTGCTGAATACCACCCTCCTGTTGTGAGTGCCCTCTTCTGCAGTTTTGTTGTTTTCAGCCTTGGATCTGGTGATCAGGGGCTCTACAAACTGCTTCAGCGCCTTGGCCTTGGCGGTAGTCGTATTTATCCTTTTGTGCTCAATCAGGGAACTAGCCATATTGGCCAGCATCGCTCTGCGGTGTGCTGTTTTCCTTCCCAGGTGATTGAATTTCTTTCCGTGTCTCATCGTTTCCTATCGTTTGGCCGGACTTTGGCTGTCTGAAAGCAAAAGTCCTGCTTAGTCCTTATCCAGTTTATACTTAGACAAATCCATTCCGAAGTTCAATCCTTTGTTGATCACCAGCTCTTCGAGCTCGGTAAGGGATTTCTTTCCAAAATTCCGGAACTTCATCAGGTCATTCTTATTGAATGCCACCAGATCCCCGAGGGTATCCACTTCTGCCGCTTTAAGGCAGTTCAGAGCCCGTACGGAAAGGTCCATATCAACCAGTTTGGTTTTCAGGAGTTGCCGCATGTGCAGGGATTCCTCGTCGTAGGTCTCTGTCTGCGCGATCTCGTCTGCCTCCAGGGTAATCCGCTCGTCGGAGAACAGCATAAAATGGTGGATCAATACCTTGGCCGCTTCTGTAAGGGCCTGTTTCGGGTGGATAGACCCGTCGGTGGAAATTTCAAAAACCAGCTTTTCGTAGTCGGTCTTCTGCTCCACCCGGTAGTTTTCAATGCTGTATTTCACATTGCGGACCGGCGTAAAGATCGAATCCACAGCAATGCTTCCCAGGGGGGCATTGGATTTTTTGTTTTCCTCTGCCGGGACGTATCCGCGTCCCTTCTCAATGATGATCTCCATGTTGAGGCTCACCTTCGGGTCCATGTTGCAGATCACCAGTTCCGGGTTCAGGATCTGAAATCCGGAAATAAACTTTTGGAAATCTCCTGCGGTCAATTGCTCCTTGCCACTAACGGAAATAGAAACCGTCTCCTCGTTTACATCGTCGATCTGCCGCTTGAAACGGATCTGTTTCATGTTCAGGATGATTTCGGTAACATCCTCCACAACACCTTCGATCACCGAAAATTCATGTTCTACCTTATCGATACGCACAGAGGTGATGGCAAACCCCTCCAGGGAAGCCAGCAGCACCCTTCTGAGCGCATTCCCGACAGTGAGACCATATCCGGGTTCCAAAGGGCGAAATTCAAACTTCCCTTCGAAATCCGTGGAGTCTATCATGATAACTTTATCGGGCTTCTGAAAATTAAATAATGCCATAATCGGATCTGTGTTGTTTTATTTAGAGTATAACTCGACGATCAGTTGTTCCTTGATGTTCTCGGGGATTTGAATCCGTTCCGGGACAGACACGAAGGTGCCTTCCTTTTTATCCGAGTTCCAGCTGATCCATTCGTAAACGGAACTATTGGCAGCGAGGGAATCATCGATCACCTGAAGGGATTTCGACTTTTCCCGAACTCCTACCACATCGCCCGGTTTGAGGGAATATGAGGGAACATTCACCACTTCCCCGTTTACAGTGATATGCCGGTGGCTCACCAGCTGACGAGCTGCCCTGCGGGAAGGCGCCACCCCCATGCGGAAGACCACATTGTCCAGGCGCGACTCACAAAATTGCAGCAGCACTTCACCGGTTACTCCTTTGCTTCGGGTGGCTTTTTCAAAAAGATTCCGGAACTGACGCTCCAGGATGCCATAGGTATACTTGGCTTTCTGCTTTTCCTGCAGCTGAATAGCGTATTCTGACTTCTTACCCCGGCGACGGCTGTTTCCGTGCATCCCGGGAGGATAGCTTTTTTTCTCGAAGGCCTTGTCGTCTCCGAAGATCGCCTCGCCGAATTTGCGGGCAATTTTTGATTTTGGTCCTGTGTATCTTGCCATTTTCTATTGTTTAGAGCGTGCGGTTATGAATTAAGGCGAATCCTTCGATAACCGTAACGGCACCCTCAGTGAAAAAATTAATAAGTGGTATTAAACCCTCCTTCTTTTGGGTGGGCGACAACCGTTGTGGGGCAGCGGAGTAACATCGATGATCTCGGTTACTTCGATACCGGAGTTGTGGATGGTCCGGATGGCGGATTCCCTGCCGTTCCCGGGACCCTTCACATACACCTTTACCTTGCGGAGGCCAGCCTCGTGGGCGACCTTAACACATTCCTCAGCAGCTACCTGTGCCGCGTAGGGAGTGTTCTTCTTGGAGCCGCGGAATCCCATCTTCCCGGCAGAAGACCAGGAAATCACATCCCCTTTCTTATTGGTAAGGGAAATGATGATGTTGTTAAAAGAAGCTGTGATGTGTGCTTCCCCGGTGGACTCCACCGAAACCTTCCGCTTTTTGGCGGTTTTTGTTGATTTTGAACCTGTTTTTGCCATATTCTTAGGAATCTCAGTAATCGGGTGGGAAGGCATCCTGATAACAGCCTGGCTGTTTTCAGAAGGGCCGCCCGGAGCCCGGTACTACGTATTATTTTGTGGCTTTCTTTTTATTAGCAACTGTCTTGCGTTTTCCTTTGCGGGTCCTGGAGTTGTTCTTGGTCCGCTGGCCCCTGAGTGGAAGGCCGATCCTGTGACGGATCCCTCGATAGCACCCGATATCCATCAGCCGCTTGATATTCAGCTGGGTTTCAGAACGAAGCTCCCCTTCGATGGTGTAAACGGAGACTGCTTCCCGGATACGACCGATCTCGTCATCATTCCAGTCAGAAACCTTGGCATCCTCATTTACCTCAGCTTTTTCCAGAATCTCCTTGGCCCTGTTTTTACCGATACCGTAGATATAGGTAAGGGCTATGACGCCTCTTTTTTGTTTTGGTATATCAACACCTGCAATTCTAGCCATAATTACCCCTGTCTTTGTTTAAATCTAGGATTCTTTTTGTTGATCACGTACAACCGTCCTTTTCGGCGAACGATCTTGCAATCAGCACTTCTTTTTTTAATGGATGCTCTAACTTTCATCGTATCCGGTTTCTTAGTATCTGTACGTTATTCTAGCTTTTGTCAAATCATACGGGCTCATTTCAAGCTTCACCTTATCGCCGGGAAGGAGTTTGATATAATGCATACGCATCTTTCCGGAGATATGGGCGGTCACTACATGCCCGTTTTCCAATTCCACGCGGAACATGGCATTGGAAAGCGCTTCTATAATTGTTCCGTCCTGTTCTATGGGAGCCTGTTTAGCCATATAATTATGCTACTTTTCTGTTTTTACCTGTTTTCATGAGGCCGTCATAATGGCGGTTCAGCAGATAGGCATTTACCTGTTGCACGGTATCGATGGCAACCCCAACCATGATGAGCAGGGACGTCCCGCCGTAAAACAGGGCCCAGCTCGGCTGAATATTGATCAGTTTTACGACGATTGCCGGGAATACCGCCAGTATGGCCAGAAACACGGAACCGGGCAGGGTGATATGGGACATTACCCTGTCCAGGAAATCTCCGGTTTCCTTACCGGGACGAATCCCGGGAATAAAACCGCCACTTCGTTTCAGATCATCCGCCATCTTGTTGGTGGGCACCGTAATCGCCGTATAGAAATACGTAAAGATGATAATCAACACTGCAAACAGGATGTTGTAGGCCAGGCCAAAAATATCCTGGAACTGTACTTCCATCCACTGCCCGACGGCCGTACTGTTGAAAGTCCTTCCCAACAGTCCCGGGGCAAACATAATTGCCTGGGCAAAGATGATGGGCATAACCCCGGAAGCATTCAGCTTAAGGGGGATGTACTGACGGGAGCCCATAACGTTCTTTTCATAACCTCCGGAAGCCGTACGCCGTGCGTACTGAACCGGGACGCGGCGAACTGCCATAACCAGCAGGACACTCGCGAGGATGACCACAAACCAGAGGATCAGCTCCACAAGGATCAGCATGGGCCCGCCGTTCCCGTTAAGTCGGGAGGCCGCCTCCTGTACAAAGGCCTGAGGCAGGGTCGCGATGATCCCGATCATAATCAACAGGGAGATCCCGTTCCCGATCCCCTTATCGGTAATCTTCTCCCCCAGCCACATGGCGAACACACAGCCGGTTACCAGGATGATGACCGCGGGAATGATAAAGTTCAGCCCCTTCCCGAGAAGGAAGGCACTGTCCGGAACCCCAAGGGCGCCGAGGCTGTAAAGGTAGGCCGGCGCCTGAACAATACAGATGGCGATGGTAAGCCAGCGGGTAATCTGGGTTTTGGTCTTGCGGCCGCTCTCGCCTTCCTTGTCCAGTTTCTGGAGGTACGGGATGGCAATCCCCATCAGCTGTACCACGATGGAAGCCGAGATATACGGCATGATCCCCAGGGCAAACACGGAAGCATTGGCAAAAGCCCCTCCTGTGAACGCATTGAGGATCCCCAGTATTCCCTGCTCTGTATTGGATGAAAGCTCGGCGAGCTGGGTGGTATCGATCCCCGGCAGGACTACCTGAGCACCAAATCGGTACACCAACAATAGTCCGAGGGTTACGATGATCCGGGACCTCAGCTCCTCGATCTTCCAAATATTGGCTATGATCTCAAAAAATTTCCTCATAAAGCCTTTGCTTATAAACTTATGGCTTCTCCACCAGCAGCCTCGATAGCAGCTTTGGCGCTGGCCGTAAATTTATGTGCCGTTATTTTCAGGGGGGCTTTCAATTCACCCCTTCCCATGATTTTTACCAGGTCGTTCTTACGGGCCAAACGCATTTCCACCATTTGCTCCAGCGTGAGTTCCTTTTTGATGGAACCGTCATCCACGAGGCCCTGAAGCGTATCCAGGTTGATCCCGCGGTATTCCTTCCGGTTCATGTTGTTAAAACCGAATTTGGGAACCCGGCGCTGCAAGGGCATCTGACCACCCTCAAACCCGAATTTCTTGGAATATCCGGACCGGGACTTGGCTCCTTTGTGACCACGGGTGGCAGTACCGCCTTTGCCGGACCCCTGTCCGCGGCCAACGGTCTTTCCAGCCTTGTGTACAGAACCTTTTGCCGGTTTTAAATTCGCTAAATCCATACTGCGTAATTTTTTAAGCTTCTTCCGTAGAAACCAGGTGATTTACTTTATTGATCATTCCCAGGATGCTCGGGGTTCGCTCGTGCTCCACCTGCTGTCCTATTCCGTGCAGTCCAAGCGCCAGTAGGGTTCGTTTCTGGTCCTGCGGGCGTTTGATACTGCTCCTAATTTGTTTAATCCGAATTTTTGCCATGTTCCTGCTTCCTTATCCGTTGAATACTTTGTCCAGGGAAATACCGCGCTGTTTGGCTACCGTATTGGCGTCCCTCAGTTGCAGCAGGGCATCAAAAGTGGCCTTTACAACATTGTGGGGGTTAGAGGAACCCTGGGATTTGGACAATACATCCTGAACCCCGACAGCTTCCAGTACCGCGCGGACTGCACCACCGGCGATCACCCCGGTACCGTGGGATGCCGGTTGAATGTAGACGCGGGCACCTCCGTATTTTCCCTTTTGTTCGTGTGGAACCGTACCTTTATTCAAGGGAATGCGAACCAGGTTCTTTTTGGCATCCTCGACAGCCTTGGCAATAGCCGTGGCAACTTCCTTGGATTTACCCAATCCGTGTCCGACCACTCCGTTTTCATCTCCCACCACTACGATGGCGGAGAATCCGAAGGCCCGGCCTCCCTTGGTTACCTTGGTTACCCTTTGAACACCTACCAGTCGATCCTTAAGTTCAAGACCGCCCGGTTTTACAGTTTCCACATTTTTGTATTTCCCGTACATAATTCCTATTAAAATTTTAATCCGCCTTCTCTGGCACCTTCTGCGAGGGATTTAACCCTCCCGTGATATTGATAACCTCCCCTGTCAAAGGCGACAGCCTCAATTCCGGCAGCCAGGGCCTTTTCGGCGAGCAGCTTGCCGACCTCGGCAGCCTTTTCAGTCTTTGTTCCCTTGGCAGCGTCCATACCCTTGTCACGGGAAGAGGCGGCCGCCAGGGTTTTGCCGCTGGTGTCGTCGATGATCTGAGCGTAGATCTCCTTGTTGCTGCGGTAAACAGAAAGGCGGGGCCGCTCTGCGGTACCGAAGGACACCTTGCGGATTCGTCTTCTGATTTTGTTTCTTCTTTCAGACTTAGTTAGTCCCATAATCCCTGTGATTAAGCTGATTTACCTGCTTTTCTTCTGATTTGTTCTCCGACGAACTTGATTCCTTTTCCTTTGTAAGGCTCAGGTTTCCGGAAGGAACGGATCTTGGCCGCAATCTGGCCCACCAGTTGCTTATCGTGAGAGGTGAGCTTAATGAGCGGGTTTTTCCCTTTCTCAGAGGTCGTCTCCACCTTCACCTCGGGTGCCAGTTCCATAACGATGTTATGGGACATCCCCAGTGCGAGATCCAGCTTCTGTCCCTGGTTGCTGGCACGGTAACCAACACCCACCAGTTCCAGTTCTTTGGTCCATCCTTTTGAAACTCCCTGGATCATATTGTTGATAAGGGAGCGATACAGCCCGTGTTTTGCCTTGTTCGCCTTCTTTTCAGATTCGCGCTCAACAACCACTTCTCCATCGGCCACGGTGACTTTCACGTCGCTGAATTCCTGCTGGAGCTCCCCGAGCTTCCCTTTTACGGTTACAACGTTGTCTGCCACCTCGATGGTAACTCCTTCTGGAATGGCGATCGGATTATTTCCTATTCTAGACATGCTGCTGATTCTTTATAATTCTGTTAATACACGTAGCAG
>JARRQA010000005.1:0-60089 GCA_037382325.1 Robiginitalea sp. | reverse complement strand
CACACTTTTGTCCGTATTTTTGCGGCATGGAGACGCAACGACAGAAAAAAATCGCAGGCCTTCTTCAACAGGACCTGGCCGACATCCTGCAGCGATCCGCCACGGATGGCGGACTCAAAGGGGTGATCATTACGGTCTCCAAGGTCTACGTCACCTCGGACCTTTCCATTGCCCGGGTTTATGTAAGTATTGTCCCTCCCAGGGAGGCCCAACCCCTTTTGAAGGGGATTCAGGCCGAACAGGCCGGTATCCGACACGAACTCGCCCGGCGCACCCGACACCAGCTCCGGAGGGTGCCGGAACTTCTATTCTTCCTGGATGATTCCCTGGATTATATCGAAAAGATTGAGAAGTCGCTCGAGGAGGGGGAAAACCCTATTGAAAACCCTGATTTGCTCGACCGCAGAAAAAAATCCTGAGGGTGAATTTCCCGTTCTACATCGCAAGGAGGTATATCCGTTCCAAAAGCAATCAGAACGCCGTGAACATCATCAACATGGTCACCTTTGCCGTGATCGTAATAGGTTCGGCGGCCTTGTTTATCGTGCTTTCAGGATTCTCCGGGCTGAAGGATTTCAGCCTGTCTTTCAGCAACACCTTTGACCCCGACCTTAAGGCGGTGCCCGTGGAGGGCAAGAGCTTTTCTTTTGACAGGGGAACCGCAGCTGCCCTTATGGAGATCCCGGGAATCGTTTCGCTCTCCGGCGAACTGGAAGAACGGGTATACCTGACCCACCGACAGAAAAGCCGGATTGCCTGGATCAAAGGGGTGGACAGCGCTTATACCCATACCACCGGGATTGACAGCACGCTTTTTCTCGGGCAGTGGGATTTGATAGGGCAACAAACCGTGACTGGGATCGATATCGCCAACCTGTTGGGGCTGAGTGTTCAGGATTACCGAAGCCCCCTGGTGGTCCTGGCGCCCAAACCCGGAAAAGGCGGGTTTGGAACGGGAGGTCTCGGACAAAAGCCCTACAACCAGCTTTCCCTCGTGCTTAGCGGGGTGTATCAAATCGAGGAAAATCTGGACAGGAAATACGTTTTTGTGGAGTTGCCCCTGGTGCAATCCCTGTTGGAGCGGGGCTATGATCAGGTTTCCGGAGTGAGCTTCAAGCTCGCCCCCGGTACCGATGAAGATGCCGTCAGGGCGTCTATTCAGCAGGTAATGGGGGCCGGTATCCAGCTCAAGAACCGGAAAGAGCTCAACCAGACCCTCTACCGCATGCTCAACACAGAAAACCTGGCCACCTATCTGATTTTTACGCTGGTACTGATCATCGCCCTGTTCAATGTGGTGGGGGCCATTATCATGATGATTCTCGACAAACAACAGCACTCACGCACCCTCTATTCCCTGGGGCTTACCCTTCAGGAGCTCCGGAGAATCTATTTCATACAGGGGGTTTTGGTGACCAGTGCGGGAGGGGTTATCGGGATCTTGATCGGTTCGGCGCTGATTATCTCCCAGAAGTATTTCGGATGGCTTAAAATCACGCCTTCCCTCGCCTACCCTGTGGAGTATCGCCTGGTGAATGTGCTACTGGTACTGGTGACCATTGTAGTACTCGGGGTTATTGCCTCCAGGATTGCCAGTAACCGGATCAATTACAAGTTGCTGAAAGCCCAGTAAACTATCCCACAAAGACGTGGTCTGAAAACGCTTCCTGAGCCTCCTCAAGGGCAGCAAAAACATCCGCCGCCTCATCACTGGTGACCATTTTCATCCGGTAAGGTTTGAAATTCGGGATTCCTTTGAAGTAATTCGAATAGTGCCGTCGTGTTTCGAGAACCCCGAGCTTTTCACCCTTCCAGTCAATAGCCATCTGCAGATGCCTGCGGGCTGCCTCGACGCGTTGGGCCATGGTGGGCGGGGGCAGGTGTTCCCCGGTTTCTATATAATGTTTTACCTCCCGGAAGAACCAGGGATAGCCAATGGAGGCCCTTCCGATCATGGCACCATCCAGCCCGAATTCATCCCGCATCCGCACTGCGGCTTCCGGGCTGTCCACATCCCCGTTGCCAAAGACAGGGATATGCATACGCGGGTTGTTCTTCACCTCGGCGATAGGGTGCCAGTCAGCGGTTCCCTTATACATCTGTACCCGGGTCCGCCCGTGGATGGAAATGGCTTTTATCCCCACATCCTGCAGCCTTTCTGCCACCTCCACGATCCTGATGGAGTCGTTATCCCACCCGAGGCGGGTCTTTACGGTAACCGGCAGGTGGGTTCGTTTGACCAGGGCTTCAGTTAGTTTCACCATTAACGGGATATCCCTGAGGATGCCGGCTCCGGCGTTTTTGCAAACGACTTTTTTTACCGGACAGCCAAAATTGATGTCAATGATGTCCGGGTTGGTTTCCGTAACAATGTCCACCGCCTGCAGCATTGAGTCCAGTTCAGCTCCAAAAATCTGGATGCCAATGGGGCGCTCTTTTTCATAAATATCCAGCTTGATCACGCTTTTGGCGGCATCGCGGATCAATCCTTCTGAGGAGATAAATTCCGTGTACATTACATCGGCGCCCTGTTCCTTGCAGAGGGTGCGGAACGGCGGGTCACTCACATCCTCCATTGGGGCGAGCAGCAGCGGAAAGTCCGGAAGTTCTATAGTGCCGATTTTTGGCATTCTCAGGCTTTTAGGAAGGCAAAATTACAAATAAAGACAGAATCGGGCGGAAGTTATTCATCTTCAATGCGTTGGAGCTCGCTCTTCTGTTCATCCAAAGCCCGGTTCTTAAGCCTGAAATTTCCGAGGTTGTAAGTGAAGCCAAGACGAACAAAACGGGTTTCGGGCCGGGCGTAAAAAGAATTGTCCTGGTTGGCATACCGGGTGGTGTAGGTGGCATTGGCCCTGCCTAATAGATCCTCCCCTACCAGGGACACCACAGCCCTCCCGTCCCAAAGGGTTTTGCGCAACCCCACATTCAGGGTGGTCGTTTCAGACATTTTATAGGTGCCGTTTATAAAGCCGCTCAGGTAGAGAATGGAGGCCTCAGCGGTAAGGCTGCCATCTTTGGAAAGGGTAAAAGAGTTGTTCAGATATCCGTAAAACCCGGTTACCTGATTGGTGTAGGTCTCTATGTTGCTCTCTTCCGCCAGAAAGGTTTCGTCCTCATAAAAAACCGAATTATAGGAATACACGTACCAAAAAGGGGTGAGGGTGGTGGCTACCGTAAAATCCAGGCCGTAGGAGTAACTGCTCTCCACATTCTGGTTGATTTGCCGCAGGGTCTGGTTCTCGTTGTCCTGAAAGCTGAGCGTACTGATATAACGACCGTTGTCGCGGTAGTACAGATCGATGAAAAAGGTGTTTCTAATCGTCCAGTTCAGGTTGAAGTTATGACTGAAGTTAGGCACCAGGTTGGGATTCCCCTCGTCGAAGTCGTTTTCGTTGAGGAAAAAACGAAAAGGGTTCAGGTCCTGGTAGTTCGGTCGCGTCAGCCTCCGGTTGTAGGTGAGGGCCAGGCTGTGGTCGTCCCCCAGCGCCCTGGAAAAAAAGAGGGAGGGGAAAAACTCCAGGTAACTCTGCCGGTTGATTTCATCAAGGGTTTGCGACGCTGCCTTCACTTCGGTCTGCTCCGCCCGGAGGCCCACTTTAAGGGTCCATGGTTCCCAGTTTTTGTTCAGGCTGGCATAGGCGGCAAAAACCGCTTCATCATAGGTAAATCGGTCGGACAGGGCAATGTCAAAAGGGGGCTGGGTGTCGTTTACGTCCAGGTAATCTATGCGACTGCCGGATCGAATAAAAGATCCTTTAATCCCCCCCTCTATACTTCCTGAATGAATGGGCGAATAATAGTCCGCCTGTGAGGTGAAAATGTCGATGTCCTGAAAGGCGTCCGTGGCGAAGGTAAAGTTGCGCAGGAAGGTCCCGGAAGGATCAAAGTAATCGCTGTTTCCCTTTTGAATACGGGTGAGCTCGTAAAAAGTATTGTGGGCGTTGGCTTTAAGTGTCGCCCCTTCTTTCTTCAGTTTACGTTCGTAATTCAGGTCGAAAGAAATATTCAGCCGGTCGTCTTCCAGGTCGGTCAGAGTCCGCAGGGTGGAATCGACCGTCCCGGACGCATCCCGCATTATGGTTTCCAGGTCGTATGATTTCAGGTGGTTGGGGGATAGACTTACGTTTGAGGTGAGGTTTAGCTGGTCCCTTTCGGAAGGACTGTAATCCAGGATCAGGGAAGCCTGTTGGTCCAGAGACCGGCTGATCCTTTCCATATCCGTGTTCCAGCGGGCAAAAACCTCCTGCTCGTCGTCGATGAAATTTATCGCACTCTCGGTATCCTTAAATTCCTTGCGTGGGTTGATGGTATAGTTGGCAAAAACACCCACCTTGCCCGACTTGTAATAATGGCTGGTTCCAAAACTGTATTTTGGAAACACCGCTTGAATATACTGCCCGCGAACACTGCCCGTATATCCGGGCACGATATTCTGGCGGGTCCGGATGTTGAGCACCGGTCCGTCATCGGCCTCAAAACTGGCAGGAGGCATGGGGATCACCTCAACGGAAGAAATCACATCTCCGGACAGGCCTTTGAGCAAATCGAGGATTTCATCCTGGCTCAGCTGCACCTTGCGGTCATTCAGGTACACAGTGGCCTGCTGGCCCCGTATCTCCAGGTTTTCCTGTACCACAATGACGCCAGGGGCATTCCGGAGGATGTCCCAGGTACTCCCTTCACTCATGACCGTATTCTCCACGTTGAAAACAATCCGGTCTGCCCTGCGCTCCACCGTTGGCCGCTGACCGGTCACCACTACTTCTTCCAGGGTGTTTTCGTCCGGTTCCAGGACCAATGCGCCTATGCGGATATCCGAACGCACCTCGAGGGGCACCAGAATTGAACCGTACCCGAAATACGTTGCTTTAAGATAGTACAGGTCGGGCGGCACCTGCCTCAGGGTAAACTGCCCCTCATCATCTGCCGAGGCACCCCTTACCTGAAGGCTGTCAGAAGCCTTCAGGAGCAGTACGTTGGCACAGGGTAGAGGGGCCCCTTCCATATCCCTGACGGAACCGGAAATCTGATAGGTTTGGCTGATTAAGGCAAGGGGCAGCAAGCCTAATAAAAACAGGATTTGTTGCTTCACATTTGTGCAGGCCTGGGCTAAAGCTATAAATTTTTTCTTACAGGAATTTGTAGGATGCCGCATAGGCGTTCCCTGACCGGATCGGGGCGGGCTGCTAAAAGGTGACCTCTGCAGACACTTTTTCTCCGTTCCGTTCCACAACAACAGTGGTGGTCTGCCCCTCTTCAAAACTGGACAAGGCGCGCATATAGCTCATCATGTCCACAATGGTGCTGTCTCCCAGTTGCAGTACAATATCTCCTTTCTGCAGTCCGGCCTTTTGCGCAGGCCGGTCCTCGCTTACCCCGTCTATGCGCATCCCCTCTCCGCTGAAGAGATAATCCGGTATCACTCCTAAAGTGACTTTAAACCGGGGGGTCTCTTCGCTCTCGTTCTTTGTTTTCCTGAAAGCAATTTCCTCCTGTGATTCCATGGACTTTACCAGGTCAAAAAGATAGTTGGCAATCTCCTGCATCCCTTCGTAATTCAACTTTTCTGCATCATCTGAGGGTTTGTGGTAATCCTCGTGCTGCCCTGTAAAGAAATGAAGCACCGGAATATCCTGCAGGTAAAAAGAAGTGTGGTCTGAGGGGCCTACCCCGGATTCATTCAGCACCAGTTTAAATCCCGGGTTCAGGGAGTTGAGAAGCTGTGGCCATATAGGCGTGGTCCCTGTACCGCTCACAGAAAGGGTTTTGTCTTCCCTGAGCCTTCCGACCATATCGAGGTTGATCATATAGGCGACCTGATCCAGGTCCAGTGGCGGGTTTTTGACAAAGAAGTTGGATCCGAGAAGTCCTGTTTCCTCTCCTGAAAACAGGATAATGAGGTAATTGTCTTTGGCCTCCGGCCATTCCCGGATCATATTGGCCAGTTTCAGCAAAGTAGCTACCCCGCTGGCATTGTCGTCCGCGCCATTGTGTATGGCGGATTCCCCACGGTAGAGGGAGCCCTCGCTCCCCATCCCCAGATGGTCGTAATGAGCCCCAAGAATGACCGTCCGGGAACCGCCGTTGTCAATATATCCAAGCAGGTTTTTGGCCTGAAGACTGCTATCCGAGGCCGCTCCGTATTCCACCTGGGAATGCGGATCCGTCTTGGGCCGAAAGCTGAAATCCTGAAGATAGTCCCCATCCGCATCGAAAGGCTTCAGTCCGAGATCCCGCATCCGGCCTTCGAGATAGGCCGCGGCCATGTCGGCACCTTCCCTGCCAGTTTCCCGACCCATTAGAGAATCGCTGGCGAGGATATGTACATCTTCCTGAAGGGTTACCTCCTGGGTTTTATGCTCCCTGCATCCGAAGCTTATCAAAAGAATTCCTAGAAAAAAAGCAATGAACTTCATGTGTAGCGTCTATTTTTGTCAAAAGTACACAACCTAAGATTATACCGAACTATGAGAATACTTACTTTTTCCCTGTTTTTCATTCTGCTCGCCGCCTGCAAAAACGAAGCTAAAAAGGAGGCCGCACCCGAAGGAGCTGACAGCCCCATGGCCATGTCTTCCGACACCCTTATTTATCCCGGAGAGAAGCACTTCAAATCAATCCGTCAGATAACCTTTGGAGGAGACAATGCAGAAGCCTACTGGAGTTTTGATGACAGCATGGTCATCTTTCAGTCCAATTTTAGCGACTGGGGGGTAGAATGCGACCAGATGTTCCTGATGCAGGTGGGTGAAACCTTTAAGGACCGAAAGCCTCCGATGCTGAGTACCGGGATGGGTCGGACTACCTGCGGGTATTTCCTGCCCGACAATGCCCATATCCTCTATGCTTCTACCCATCTGGCCGGGGAGGCCTGCCCGGAGGTGCCCCTGCGGGAGAACGGGAATTACGTATGGCCGGTCTATGACTCCTTCGATATTTTCGTTGCAGACCTGCAGGGTAATATCACTGCCCAGCTCACCGAAGAACCCGGCTACGATGCCGAAGCCACCATTTCTCCTCAAGGGGACAAAATCGTGTTTACTTCAGACCGAAGCGGCGATCTGGAGCTTTACACCATGAACCTGGACGGAAGCGGGGTTGTCCAGATCACCGATGAGCTGGGGTATGACGGGGGTGCTTTTTTCTCACCTGACGGGACTAAAATTATTTTCAGGGCTTCCCGACCGAAAACAGAAGCTGAAATAGCGGAATACAGGGACTTACTGGAGCGTGGACTTGTGCAACCCACCAATATGGAGCTTTTTATCTGCAATGCAGATGGGAGTGACCTCAGGCAACTCACCTACCTGGGCAATGCCAACTGGAGTCCGTTTTTTCACCCGGATGGTGACAAGATCTTGTTTTCCAGTAATTTTGAAGCAGAAGGGGGGTTCCCGTTTAACCTGTATATGATCAACACCGACGGGACGAACCTCGAGAGGGTTACCCATGGGAAGACCTTTGACGCCTTTCCTGTTTTTTCCAATGACGGGAAACACCTCATCTTTTCCAGTAACCGAAATAACGGCGGCACCCGGGACACGAATTTGTTTATAGCAGAATGGCAGGATTGATCCCTATTTCCGCTATCTTTGCAGCCTATTTCCAGGTATGAAAAACATTCGGAATTTCTGCATTATCGCCCACATCGATCACGGGAAAAGCACCCTGGCGGATCGCCTTTTGGACTTCACCGGATCCGTGACCGAACGGGAAAAGCAGGACCAGTTGCTGGATAGTATGGACCTGGAGCGCGAGCGCGGCATCACCATTAAAAGTCATGCGATCCAGATGGTGTATCCCCATGAGGGAGAAACCTATGTCCTGAACCTGATCGACACTCCCGGCCATGTGGATTTTTCATATGAGGTTTCCCGCTCTATTGCAGCGTGTGAAGGGGCTCTGCTGGTCGTGGATGCCGCTCAGAGCATACAGGCTCAGACCATCTCGAACCTATACCTCGCACTCGAAAATGACCTGGAAATCATTCCGGTTTTGAACAAAATTGACCTGCCGAGCGCCAGTCCCGAAGAGGTTACTGACGATATCGTGGACCTGCTGGGCTGCGACCCCGAAGAGGTCATCCCGGCCAGCGCAAAAACCGGACTGGGAATCGATGAAATCCTCAAGGCCATTATCGATCGCATTCCGGCTCCGCAAGGGGATCCCAAAGCACCACTTCAGGCATTGGTTTTTGATTCCGTTTACAATCCGTTCAGAGGGGTGGAAACCTATTTCCGCGTGATGAATGGAGAAATCCGCAAAGGCCAGCGCATCAAGTTTTTGGCAACCGGGAAATCCTATGAAGCGGATGAAGTAGGCACCCTCCACCTGAAACAGGTTCCCAAGAAGGTCATTTCCGCAGGGGATGTCGGGTACCTGATCACCGGGATCAAGGATGCCCGGGAGGTCAAAGTGGGGGACACCATCACCGATGCCGCCAACCCAACAGAAAAAGCCATAGCCGGGTTTGAAGATGTCAAGCCCATGGTATTCGCAGGGATCTACCCGGTGGACACAGAGGATTTTGAAGAACTCCGGGCTTCCATGGAAAAACTCCAGCTAAACGACGCTTCCCTGGTGTTTACCCCGGAGAGCAGTGCGGCCCTTGGCTTCGGCTTCCGATGCGGGTTCCTGGGCATGCTCCACATGGAGATTATACAGGAGCGCCTTGAACGGGAATTCGACATGACCGTGATCACCACGGTGCCAAACGTGAGTTATTATGCCTACACCAAAAAGGAGCCGGAAACGGCTGTGATCGTCAACAACCCTTCTGACCTTCCCGAGCCATCTTCCCTGGAGCGGGTGGAAGAACCCTACATCAAGGCAACCATCATTACAAAGGCGGACTACGTGGGTAATGTCATGTCCCTCTGCATAGACAAACGCGGGCAGATTACCAATCAGACGTATCTGACCCAGGATCGGGTGGAGCTCACCTTTGACATGCCTCTTGCAGAGATCGTTTTTGATTTCTACGACCGGCTTAAGACCGTTTCCAGGGGTTACGCCTCTTTTGACTATGCCCCAATCGGCATGCGGGAATCAAAACTCGTGCGGGTGGATATCCTGCTCAACGGGCAGATGGTGGATGCGCTTTCCGCCCTGGTCCACTTTGACAACGCTTACCACATCGGCAAAAAAATGTGTGAAAAGCTCAAAGAGCTGATCCCCCGCCAGCAATTCGACATTCCCATACAGGCCGCGATCGGGGCCAAGATTATCTCGCGGGAAACCATCAAGGCCCTTCGCAAGGATGTAACGGCCAAATGTTACGGGGGGGATATCTCCCGGAAGCGCAAGTTCCTGGAAAAGCAGAAGAAATGGAAAAAACGCATGCGGCAGGTAGGAAATGTGGAAATTCCACAGCAGGCCTTTATGGCGGTCCTCAAGCTGAACGATTAACCTTGCCTTTTGCGGGCTTTGGGCTATTCTGGTAATGCCACCGCCTCTTCTTCATCCTGGTCCGAATCCATGGCCCTTCCCATGTAGACCAGTTTAAAGCCATCGGTAATTTCTTTGTTTTCCTTTAAGAAAGCCGGGATGATATGCAGTTCCCCGTCCGGGGATTTCAGAAAGAGGGAGACGATGTCATCATCCGCCTTTGTTTTACCGTAAAGCTCCTGAAAATGGGCGAAATCCTTGATTTCCTGTTCGTGGATAACCGGGTTTTTCCGGACAGCATCCATCAGCTTGACAAAGTCATGAGTATACAAAAAGAGCCCGGGGCGCTGGGCGTTCTCGGGGTCATTCATCTCATCACTGTCCACAATACGAAAGGAACCGTTTTCCCCGAACTGGTCCCGGAATTGATTTATGGCGAATTTATTGATGTCGGAGTTGGCCGTCATGGCGATGAGGTATCCCACATCGTTCAGCTCGATGTTGTCCGTCAGGGTATCCGAGTATATGTCCGCCGAAAAGGCTTCCAGCCCCAGCTTCTTGGCCTTGTCGATATTGCTCTGGTTGTTGTCTATAAGGACCACGTGCCGGTTGTTGCGCTGCAGGTACCGCCCGATGAGGCGCGACACCCGGGAAGACCCCACGATGAGGATGCCTTCGGATTTCTCCAGGAACACGCCGACCAGTTTCGCAAAGGGGCGGGCCGTGGTGGCGTTTAAAAGGACCGTTCCAAGCACAACCGTAAACACCAGCGGGGTGATGTATTCCGCCCCCGGCTCCCCCCTGGCAATCAGCTTGGAACCAAAAAGCGAAGCGATACCCGCAGCCACAATACCTCTGGGTCCCACCCATCCAATAAATATTTTTTCACGGGTCTTGAGGCCCGATCCATAGGCACTCAGGAAGACTCCCAGGGGACGTACCAGAAAGACAATGATGGCGAATAACAGGGCTGTATGCCAGTTGTAGATAAGCTGCATGTCCTCCAGGTTGATGTTTGCCGCCAGCAGGATGAACAGGATGGAGATCAGCAGCACACTAAGGGATTCCTTAAAATAAAGGAGCTCCTTGATGTTCGGAAGGTTCATGTTGCCCATCACAAGGCCCATGATGACCACTGCGAGCAGGCCGGATTCGTGGGCAAAAACATCTGATTCTATATACACCAGCAGGACCACAGAAAGCGAAACTACATTTAGCAGGTAGTGTGGGATCAGGTTCTTTTTGATGGCAAAGGCCAGGGCGTGGGCAAAAGTAAAGCCGAAGGTGAAACCAAAAAGCAAAATCTTTCCAAATTCGACCAGGGCTGTTTTGGTGTATTCCTGCCCCTCCCCCACGCTGATGAACTCAAAAACAAGGACTGCCACCAGGGCCCCGATCGGGTCTATCAGGATGCCTTCCCATTTCAGAACAGCAGACAAATCCTTCTTGAGTGGGATGTTCCGCAGAATAGGGGTGATGACTGTGGGACCGGTAACGATGATCAGGGAGCTGAATAAAAAGGAAATCTTCCAGCTCAGGCCAATGATAAAGTGGGCGGCGATCCCCGCGGCAAAAAAAGTGACAATTGTTCCGAGGGTGATCAGTTTGGTTATTACTGGCCCCACGTTGGATACTTCGGAGCGCTTCAGGGTCAGCCCGCCCTCAAAAAGGATGATGCTGATCGCCAGGGAGACGAAATTATAGAGGCCCTCCCCCGGAAACAAGCCGTTTTTTCCATTCCAGACGGGCTCAATGAGTTTATGGCCCTCGGTATACATCGTGGAAATCGGGCCGACCAGCAGGCCGATAAGGATAAGCGGCAGGATAGCCGGCAGCTTAAGCCTCCAGGCCACCCATTGTGCCACGATGCCCAGAATTACAATGCCGGCAAGTTCAATCATTCGGTCGGTTTCAGACAGGTGAATCCCAAAAATAGGGATTTAGCGTTATCTGACCGCCCCGATCTTTCATTGTTTTAACTCCCCGGCGGTAGTTGTAAGGCAAAATAGTGGTCAGTTGCTTAGCAGGCAGCGCCTCAATTTGTATTTTCGGATCATAATCTGCTAACTATGACCCTTTACCCGATTGAAACCGGAAATTTTAAGCTGGATGGAGGGGCCATGTTTGGGGTCGTCCCCAAAACCCTGTGGTCCCGGACCAATCCGGCAGACGCCAACAACATGATTGATATTGCCGCCAGAAGCCTGCTGATCGAGGACGGGGACCGTCTGATCCTGATAGATGCCGGGCTGGGCAATAAACAGTCCGAGAAATTTTTCAGTTACTACTACCGCTGGGGTTCGCATTCGCTCGACAACTCCCTGAAAAAGGCCGGGTTTCACCGAGACGATATCACTGACGTTTTCCTCACCCACCTGCATTTTGACCATTGCGGGGGTGCCATCCGCTGGAACAAAGACCGGACGGGCTATGAACCCGCTTTCAAAAATGCCGTATTCTGGACCAATGAGGACCACTGGAGGTGGGCGACAGAGCCCAATGCCAGGGAGAAAGCCTCCTTCCTAAAGGAAAACATCCTGCCCATGCAGGAAAGCGGGCAGCTCAAATTTATCCCGCGCACAGGAGAGGTCTTTCAGGAGAAAAGCCCTCTTGGTTTTGGGATCCTTTATGTGGACGGGCACACGGACAAACAAATGATTCCCCATATTCAATACGGGGATAAAACCCTGGTTTTTATGGCGGACCTCCTTCCCACAGCGGGCCATATTCCGTTGCCTTATGTGATGGGGTATGACACACGTCCCTTGCTGACCCTGGAGGAAAAGGCTTCGTTTCTGGAAGAAGCGGTGAAGCAGGACTATGTGCTGTTTCTGGAGCACGACGCCCACAACGAATGCTGTACTTTGAAGGAAACAGAAAAAGGCGTTCGCCTGAAGGAATCATTCCCCTTTGACGCCTTCCGCTGATTCCCGTGGAAGCCAAGGATCTCCCAAGCACTCTGCTATCTTTTGAATTCTTTATGAGAATCTTTTGTTGCAGCGTGTTATTTTTACCGAACTAAATTCGTCCAATGAAAAATCACATCGCTTTGAAGCGGCCCCTTATAGCCGCACTATCCTTTTCTGCGCTGGTTTTGTCCGGCTGTGGCTCCACCTCTCTCGTGAGCACCCCTATTGAGAATATCGATACGGTTCCCCTGAAGGTCTCCGAGCTTTCTGAAACGGAATCAAAACGGTGGGGGCATGCCGACCTGATGCAGGACACCATCCCGGGCATGAGCGTGGACCGTGCCTATAACGAGCTCCTGGGCAACCTCAAAGTCCGCGAAAACGTTCTGGTGGCGGTCGTGGACTCCGGCATCGATCTGGAGCACGAGGACCTGGATGGGGTAATCTGGAACAATTCGGATGAAACCCCCGGTAACGGAAAGGACGATGACAACAATGGCTATATTGACGATGTGCACGGCTATAACTTCCTCGGGGAGTCCTACCACGAACAATTGGAGATGGCGAGGATTATCCGCCTGGACCTGGGGGATGAAGCTCTTCAGGCCAAAGCCCGGGAGGAACTCGAAGCGGAGTACGAGGAGGCCCGTTCAGGGCTGCAACGCTATGAACAGCTCTACCAGGTTGTTAAGAATGCAGATGAAGCCGTCAAGAAAGAGCTGGATAAAGATTCCTACACACAGGAAGAGGTGGCGGCTATCAGCGGCACCAGTGTCGCCATGCAACAAAGCAAGAATATCCTGCTTCAAATGTTTAACTACGGGGATTCCATTGAGGAGGTCCTGGAACAGATCAAAGAAGGCCTGGACTACTTCAACGGCCAGGTAAATTACCACCTCAATGTCGATTTTGACGGTCGCAAAGTGGTGGGGGACGACCCTTACGATATCAATAGCCGGGACTACGGTAACGGGAACCCCATGAACCGTGTTGAAGAAGAGTCACACGGCACTCATGTGGCTGGGATTATCGCCGCAGAACGCGGAAATGGCCTCGGGGTAGACGGGGTGGCAGATCATGTTCGGATTATGAGTGTGCGCACGATCCCTGACGGGGACGAGTACGACAAGGACGTTGCTCTGGCGATCCGTTATGCGGTGGACAACGGGGCGCGCATCATCAACGCGAGTTTTGGAAAATCCTTTTCCCCTAATAAGGAGTGGGTCTATGAAGCGATCAAATACGCTGCCCGGAAAAATGTTTTAATCGTTCATGCTGCCGGGAATGACGGCCTGAACCTGGATGATCCTGCCAATGCGAATTTCCCGAACGACCAGGAGGCGGCAGGCCCGGAGTTTGCCGATAACGTGCTAACGGTCGGCTCATTAGATGAGACCTATGGTTCGGAAATGGTTTCTTCCTTTTCAAATTACGGGCGCAGCAATGTGGATATCTTTGCCCCGGGAGGGGGGATTTACTCCACCATGCCCGGTGATGATTACACTTTCCAGGGGGGTACCTCCATGGCGGCTCCGGCTGTCAGCGGAATCGCGGCTCTAATCCTTTCAAGGTTCCCTAAATTAAGCGCGGCACAGGTGAAAAAAATCATCATGCAGTCCGGCCTTTCTGTGAAGACTCCGGTCATCCTGGCGGGTGACTCCGACCTTTCAGAACCCTTTTCGGAGATCTCCCGTTCCGGAAAAATCGCAAATGCATACAATGCCCTGATCCTGGCGGATCAGGTAGCAAACGGTAAAATCTCTCTTTGATGAAGTTATTTTTCTTCCTTTTTCTTTCCGGCAACCTCCTGCTTTCGGCCCAGGGCAATCACCACTACTGGCAGCAACATGTGGATTATACCATGGACGTCGAAATGGACGTGGAGACCTTCCGCTACAACGGTACCCAAAAACTGGTGTATACCAACAACTCCCCGGACACGCTCGTCCGGGTGTTCTACCACATGTACTTCAATGCCTTCCAGCCAGGAAGCGAAATGGACCTGCGGCTCCAGAGCATTGAAGACCCGGATAATCGCATGTACCGGGATGGCAAAAGCCGGATTGCCGGATTGAGCCCGGATGAAATTGGCTATTTACGGGCCACCTCACTGAAACAGGACGGCGGGGCCGTCGATTACCAGCTGGAGGGAACCGTGCTGGTTGTCACCCTGAAAAAACCCATCCTGCCGGGGGCAAAGAGCTCCTTTGAGATGGTCTTTGAAGGACAGGTGCCTGTGCAAATTCGTCGTTCAGGCCGCAACAACAGTGAGGGGGTCGCGCTTTCCATGAGTCAGTGGTACCCTAAAATGGCGGAATACGATTTCGAAGGGTGGCACGCCGATCCTTACATCGCCAGGGAATTTTATGGCGTATGGGGGGATTTTGACGTAAAACTCACCCTGGACAAGGATTATGTAGTTGGGGGCACCGGCTACCTTCAGAACCCTCAGGAGGTGGGACACGGATATGAAGCCCCCGGCAGCGAAGTGAAAAAGATCAGGGGCAAAACGCTCACCTGGCATTTCAAGGCTCCGATGGTTCACGATTTTATGTGGGGTGCTGACCCGGACTACGTTCACGACACCCTGGCGATGGAAAATGGTCCAACGCTGCATTTCTTTTACAAGAACGATCCGGAGATCTTGGAAAACTGGAAAAAACTGCAGCCGAAAACCGCTGAGGCCATGGCGTTCTTCAGCAGGAATATTGGTTCGTATCCCTACAATCAATATTCTGTGGTACAGGGGGGTGACGGTGGCATGGAATACGCCATGAGCACCCTCATCACGGGGGGGCGTAATTTCGGGGCCCTGGTCAGCGTCATGGTCCATGAATTGGCCCATTCCTGGTTCCAGCATGTTTTGGCCACAAACGAGGCCAGGCATGAATGGATGGACGAAGGTTTTACCTCATTCATTTCTTCCCTTTGTAAGAATCAGATCATGAACCAGCAACTGGAAAATCCCTTCCGGAATTCCTACTACGACTATTTTGGCCTTGCCGCTTCCGGACGGGAACAACCCCTCTCTACTCAGGCAGACCGGTATAGTTACAATTCCGGATATGGGGTCTCAGCCTATGACAAGGGCGCTGTGTTCCTGGCCCAGCTGGGGTATGTGATCGGGCAGGACAAGCTCATGCAAACCCTTCGCCGGTATTATCAGGATTTCAAATTCAAGCATCCCACTCCGAATGATTTTATCCGGAGTGCGGAGAAAGTCTCTGGCATGGAACTCGAATGGTACCTCCTTGACTGGACACAGACCACCAACACCATAGACTACGGGATCAAATCCGTTGATGCCGATGGGGACGGGACGGAGATCCGCCTGGAGCGCATCGGACTAATGCCCATGCCAGTGGATCTCCTGGTGGTGCTTCAGGATGACAGCAGCATGATTTATTACATGCCCTTGCGGATGATGCGGGGAGAAAAGGAAAACCCCTACCCCGGGATTGACTGGAACGTTATGCCGGACTGGCCCTGGGCCCAGCAGGAATATTCGCTTCGGGTTGATGTCCCAAGAGAGCAGATCAAGGCCATCCTGATAGACCCTTCTCAGCTGATGGCAGATACAAACCCGGAAAACAACGGGTGGATGCCCGAATAATGTCCTTCCCGCTTACGTAAACCAGGTCGTGTTTGCGTAGTCCTTGTTGCGCGCCTTGTGCTCCCGGTTGCTCAGGATCAGGTGGGCTTTATCCCGCTGACGGCTGCGATATCCCAACAAATGAAAAAACGGCTTGCTCAAAAAGCGGGCCACGTGCAGGTTGACCATAAGGCGGTCCTTTTCAGCATCAGCCCATCCCACTCCGGGCAGCCAGCTCAGGAACCTGTGAAAGCTCCATTTGCGGAGTCGGGCCGAAAGTTTTAAGGCCCATTTCGGGGTCCGGCGGATCAGGAAAAAGCCTTCCTCTCCCTGTTTCTGGTATAAGGGCATAAAGAGGATTCCCTTCTTTTCCATTTCTACCGGCATGCCTTTTTCGGTAGCCAGCAGCGTTCCCTTCGGAAGCGCCTGAAAACTCCAGAAACCTTCCTCCATTTCAAAGGAGTGGACCTCCGGCAGCTCATGCCTGTAAAAAATTTCATAGAAATGATGGTCCCCATAGGCGGCCTTTTTCAGCCTGTTGAAGTGCTCCTGACGATCCGGCATTGAGGAGACAGCCCCTGAATAGGACAGGGCGAGCCAGATAAAATCCTCCGCATTGCTCACGGCCCGGGGATCATCGTGCTGGCCGGATTCAAAGCCAAGCGCCATATACCCCAGCTCATTGATGTAGCTCAGCAGCGGACCATCCAGGTACTCCTCGATCCCCAGGATCACAGGCACTGGAAACAACTCCGAAAACCTGCGGTTGATGATGGAGTCGTTAATGGTAATGAATGGCAGGGTCCGGCTGGAAGTCGTATGGAGGTCGATAAAATAAAACGGTGGAGGGTATTGGGCCAGGATTTGGTGAACCCCCTGATAGATCACGGCGAGTTCTTTTTCCTCCGGGGAACGCTCGTCCTGAGGTTTTTCAAGGGTCTTTTTAAGCCGGTTCCTTCCCCAGAGCCGGTTAAGGTCGTGCTTCAGAAAGCGCTGTTTCAGGCTGAGTGCCGGAAGGTTCCCCCGGATGGCAATCAGAGAACCGGAATCGAGGGTTGTCTGCCCTTCCCGTAATTTGCGAAAAACATTCTCCAGGGCCAGCACTCCGGCGGGTTCATTCCCGTGAATCCCACCAAAAAAGACCATGGTGGGCCCTGGTTTCTCGGAATTGATCTGCCCAATGACCCGGTCTTCTTCAAGGGAGGTAAGATGATCCTTTTCGGTCAATACCATAATCACTTGAGGTCTTTTGTTGTCACAATGCCCACCAGGGCCTTTCCGACGACAACCGGGAGACCTTTTACCTTGTGCTTCTTCATTTTTTCCCTTGCTTCTTTGAGGGATGCTTTCGGGTCGATGGTTAGCAGGTCCTTTTTCATCAGGTCCCGAATGCTGATTTTATAGATGGAATCATCTCCTTCATGGTGCTCGACATCTGACCAGGTAAGAAGGCCGCTGAGTTCGTTTGCGTTGTTTAAAATAGGCAGGTGATGTATGTCGTTCCATTTCATCATTTGAAGGACCAGGGCGGCACTGTCTTCCTCCTGAGCCGTGATGATCTTCGTAACCATAATATCACCTATTTTTTTCTTTTTCTTGCTGTGCTGGAGCTCATTGGCATGGATGTTTTTCCACGCATCCACGGGGTATCCCTTGTAAGACCGCTCAAAGAGGGAGGCGGTTAGGCGGCGCAGGGCCTCCGGAGCGTTAAACTCCTTGCGCAACTCCCTGTAGGTCTGAATCATCCATTCCGATCCGTTGTGGGTTTGTATTCTTCTTTCAATGATGCCCAGATAATGTTCCGCATCCTCACGGCTCACCTGGGCCTTTGCAAGACCTTTATAGGCCATGGGGAGGAAAAACTCCAGAAGGACATCCTTGGTCGGCATTATTTTGCCGTCCCAGTGAAACTGTGCCGCCATCCCATAGCGGGCCGCATTAAAAAAGTTCTTCTTAGCATCCCTGAAATCCATTTTTTCCTGGATGTTCTCCCATTCTCTGGGGCGTCCCAGCATTATGCCTGCCCAGAACATCAGGTTTGCAATCTCATCTGCCGAAGTGGGCCCGGAAGGCATGTAGCGGTTTTCGATCCGAAGGTGTGGTTTGCCCTGGGTTCTCCCGTAACACAAGCGGTTCCAGGGATAAACTGTCCCGTTATGAAGGTTTAGGGCTGCAAGCTTCGGGATCTCACCGGATTCGAGTTGCTGCAGGCTATTTTGAGGACCGAATTCCGTCGAGATCAGACTCCGGAAACGAACGATTGACTTCCTGTAAAAATCCGCAGCGCTTCCCGATGCCCAGGAGGTGCCAAAACCCACACGGGGTTCGCGTTCATTCAAAAGAAAAGTGCTCCTTCGCGTATCCACGCTCTGGGTGAAGAGTGCAATCCGGGTCTCTTCCCAGAGCTCCTGGCCCATGAGCATGGGGGAATTCGAACACACGCTGAGCACTGGCCCGGAAATCGCCTGTGCCCAGTTGTAGGTGTCGGCAAATTGGTCCGGATCGATCTGCAGGTGAGCCTGGAAACTGGTGTTGCAGCCTTCATACATGATGGAATCGTGATGCAGGTTGATCTCGTCCACCCCTTTTATATGAACCTCAAGATCGCTCTTACGCACCTTTTGTATCGCGTCACTCAGGATTGTATAGCGTTCCTGGGGGGTCATGTAATCCTGCGAGAGATAATACGTGCTTATAGTGGGTAATATCCCCGTGAGGATTACGTAATTACCGTGTTTTTCAGCTACCTCCTGCCCGTAATCCAATAGCTTGTTCAGTTGCCGGTGCATATCCGAAAAACAAGTGCCTTTCAAAGGACGGGGGTCCAGGTTGATCTCCAGGTTGTAGAGGGCGAGTTCGGAAGTGAAATGGGGGTCCTCTATGTCTGCCAGGATTTTCATGGCCTTGTCAGAAGGTTCCCAGTTCTTGTTCACCAGGCAAAACTCCTGCTCCGCTCCTATATGAATGGGTTCCTTCAGGAACATTTCTTTTTCCAGCATTTCCTCCAACGCTTCAATATCAGTAAGGAGGCGATGAAAATAAATGCTGCGATCCTCGACAGTGTCCAGGGGTTTCACTATATGGGTCCCCATACGTTTCTTTTTTTAGTGTTGGCCAAAAACCAAGGCATCAGAGCAATTTAGAGCCTGGCCGGGCCCTTTACTATGATAATTGTCATTAAGGCCGGCCCCCAAATTTATTGCTATTTTTGGACATGCCTTCCTATCGGTTTCCGAAGAAAGAAAGACTGTCCGGCAAAAAGCTCTGGGAGGCAGTTTTCAATGGGGGAAACCGGCTGAAGGCCTTTCCTTTGGCGCTGCAGTACAAAAGGAGCCCGCTCCCGGAAAAAGTCCCGGTGCAGGTCGGTTTTGCCGTTCCTAAAAAATCCTTTAAAAAGGCGGTGGAACGAAACCGCATCAAACGATTGATGCGGGAAGCTTACCGGTTGGAAAAGCCCGAACTTTTTAACAATATAGAGGGGAGCTATGCGTTCGTATTTTTATACCTTGGGAAGGAAATGCCTGGTTTTTCTGACATTTCAGTTGCCTTGAAGACCCTCCTAAAAAATTTCAATGCCCATGAAGAAGCTGTTGAGAAATAATCTGGTTCTCTCCTTGCTGGCGGCGTGTATTTTTCTGACCGCCACCAGTTTTAAAAGTGATTTTTTCGAAATCGCCAAGCAGATAGAAATATTCACTACTCTGTTCAAGGAGTTGAACATGAACTATGTGGATGAGACCAACCCGGCTGAACTTATGGATACCGCCATAAAAAACATGCTGGAGGATCTGGATCCCTATACCGTATTTATGAATGAGCAGGATGTGGAGGCCTACAAAATCAACAATGCCGGCGAGTATTCGGGAATCGGCGCTCTGGTCCGCTCATATGAAGACAGGCTGGTGGTGGTGGAGCCCTATAAAGGGTACCCCGCAGATCAGGCTGGACTCAAGGCGGGGGACGAGATAATCCGAATCGGGGATATTGCGGTCTCCGATTTTAAAGACGATGCCACGGAGTTGCTCAAGGGGGCAGACAGATCCACCGTAGAAGTTACCTACAAGCGACAGGGCAATTTGGCAACGACTACCGTAGCGCGGGGCGCCATAGAAATAGATGCTGTCCCCTTTTACCGTATGGCGGATGATAAAACGGGATACATCGTGTTGTCCCGGTTCAATGCCAAGGCGAGCGAACAGACCGAAAGCGCGATTCAGGAGCTCAGGGATCAGGGCGCCGAACGGTTAATCCTGGATTTAAGGGGGAACCCCGGAGGATTGCTTTCAGAGGCGATCAATGTCACCAACCTTTTTGTTCCAAAAGGGGAGCTTATTGTGACCACCAAATCCAAGGTGAAGAAATTCAACCAGGAATACAAAACCCGGAAAAATCCACTGGATACGGAAATCCCGCTGGTAGTCCTGATCGATGGCCACAGCGCCTCGGCCAGCGAAATTGTTTCAGGCGGACTTCAGGACCTTGACCGGGCTGTGATCATGGGGGCCCGGAGTTTTGGAAAAGGACTCGTACAAAGGCCCCTGAAACTCACCTATGGCACTCAGCTCAAGGTGACTATCAGCCGGTATTACACCCCCTCCGGCCGATGTATCCAGGCACTTGACTACTGGAACCGGGATGCCGTGGGAAATGCCGTGAGGAACACCGAGTTTCAGGAATTCAGGACCCGGAATGGGCGTGTGGTGACTGACCGTGGCGGGGTAATGCCGGACATCGAAATACGCGAACTCACTTCCAACGACCTCATCGATGCGCTGGAAGGAAATCAACTGGTTTTTAATTTTGCCACGCAGTACTACTACCGCAATACCAATCATACAGAAGTTTCGGGATTTGCACTTGAACCGAACACCCTTAAAAACTTTAATGACTTTGTCGCACGCAGTGATTTTTCCTTTGAAACCAAGACAGAGAAAGCGCTCAAGGAGGCGCTCACCAAACAGGAAGACGTCATTTTCACCGATGCCATAGAGGCGGATTTCCGGTCCCTTCTGGCTGCAGTGGAAAAACAAAAGATGGAGGCGCTGGACAAACATTCCGCCGAGATCAGAAAATTACTGGAAGACGAGATCATCAAGCGCTACTTTTATCGGGAGGGCCTCTTCGAGTATTACCTGGATCACGATCCGTCAATTCTGGCGGCCCGGGAGCTGCTCTCCAGCCCTTCCAAATACCGGGAAACGCTTCAATAGAGAAAATGCTGACACGCTTAATAGGAACCCTGTTCTTAGGTTTGTCCGTCGGAGGTGCTGCTTTCGGGCAGGAGCAAGAATCCCCTGCGCCAAACGTGGAACTACTGGTGCTGGGAACCGTTCAGGATGGAGGAGCACCTCACATGGGCTGTCAGAAATCCTGTTGTCTTCCGCTTTACGAAAACCCGGACCCTTCCCGAAAGGTGGTGTCCCTGGGACTACTGGATATTCCGCAAGCCAGGACCTATCTTTTGGGAAGCGCCTTTTGAAGTCTCCGGAGCCCCGGACGGCATCTTCCTCACCCATGCACATATCGGACATTACACCGGACTGATGTTCCTGGGAAGAGAAGCCATGAATGCGCATGAAGTGCCGGTATACGGCCTGCCCCGCATGCTGGAGTTCCTGAGGAAAAACGGTCCCTGGGATCAATTGGTCCGGCTGGGAAACATACAGCTCAGATCGACTTCAGAAAATACTCCGGTGACGCTTTCTGATCATTTGGAAGTCATTCCCTTTCGCGTCCCGCACCGGGATGAATACTCTGAGACCGCAGGATACCGTATCACCGGTCCTTCCCGGACGGCCGTTTTCATTCCGGACATTGATAAATGGGATCAGTGGGAAGTATCGCTGCCTGATATCCTCGAAAACGTGGACCTCGCTTTCCTGGACGCCACATTTTACAACAGCGCAGAAATCGGGTATCGGGATATGAGTGAAATTCCCCATCCCTTCGTAGTGGAAACCATGTCCTTGTTGGGTAAGTTGCCCGAATCGCTGCGCAGAAAGGTCTTTTTCATCCACATGAACCACACCAACCCTCTTCTCGATCCGCATAGTGCAGAATCAAAAATAGTGGAGCGATCCGGGTTCCGTATCGCCCGGATCGGGGACCGGTTTAAGCTCTGATCCATGCAAGGCTCCGACCTGATAGAAGCCCTTCAAAACAGTTTTAGCCTGCATATTCGGGAAATCCGTCCCTTGGGGGGAGGAGATATTGCCAAAAGCTACCTTTTAAACACCAGCAAGGGGCCTGTTTTTGCGAAAATAATGGATGCCTCGAAAGGCCTGCAGATGCTGCAGGCTGAAAGGGAGGGGCTCCAGGCAATTTCGAACACGGACACCCTCATGGTTCCTGAAGTGCTTGGTTGTGACTCGACTCCGGCCGGAAGTTGTCTCCTGCTTGAATACATCCCCCCGGGATCGGGTTCCCGCGACTCATCAAAAGCACTGGGAAGGGGACTTGCAAGAATGCATCAGGCTTCTGCGACATCCTTTGGTTGGCACCGGTCCAATTATATCGGCTCCCTCCCGCAGGAGAATACAGCGGCCCTGGATTGGACCGCCTTTTACATTCAAAACCGACTCGTTCCCCAGTATGAATTAGCCCGGCCGAGTATGAATTAGCCCGGTCCCGACAACTGCTATCATCCGGGGAAATTCCCGAGGCGTCCCAAATGGAAACCCGGATATCTTCAATGGTTCCCGAAGTGGCACCCTCCCTTCTTCACGGGGATCTGTGGAGCGGGAATTATCTTGTGTCTGCCGAAGGCAAACCCTGCCTCATTGACCCGGCAGTTTATTATGGACACGCAGAGGTCGATCTGGCAATGTCACTGCTCTTTGGTGGGTTTTCTCGGGAATTCTACGGCGCCTATTTTGAGATCAATCCGAAACAGCCCGGTTTTGACCTGAGGGTAAAATTGTACCAGCTTTATTACCTGCTGGTGCACCTGAACCTGTTTGGGCGTTCCTACTATGCTTCTGTGAGCAGTATCGGTTCCACGCTTTTTGGGTAATAGGGCCGCTCAGGATTTCCCGCTGGATTTTTCTACTTTTAATTCCTTCTATATCCTTACACAATACACAATGGTGTTCAAAAATTTCTGTTTACGGATCCTTCTCATCGGGTCCTCTGTCTTTATTTTGGGGTGTGGGGAGGAAAAAGGCCCGCTGCCTGATGCGCTCCCAGATCCTTTGTATAAGTCCTGGGCCCACTATCTTGGAGATCCGGGGCGAACCCACTATAGCACGCTGGGGGCCTTTACGCCTGAAAATGTCGGCGAGCTTTCGGTGGCCTGGGAGCACGAACTGCCGGATTACGGACAGATGCAGATGAATCCGATTGTGGTCGACTCCCTGTTATACGGGGTTTCTGCAGCCCTGAGGGCTTTTGCCCTCGATGCCAGGACCGGAGAGCGCGTCTGGATGTTCGGGGATTCACTAAAGGTTTACCACTCTACAAGCCGGGGGGTCGCCTATTGGCAGGCCGGGGACGACAAACGAATCCTTTATACCCTGGGGTCCGATCTTTGGTGTCTCAACGCTTTGACCGGGGAGCCCATTCCCTCTTTCGGCACTGAAGGAAGAATTGATCTGAGAGCAACCATGCCTGAGGCGGCTCGCAACAAGTTTGTGATTTCCAATACCCCGGGGACCATCTTCAAAGACCTGATCGTTATGCCGCTTCGGGTAGCTGAAAGCGTCGGCGCGGCCCCGGGCAATATCATGGCTTTTAATGTTCGGACCGGGGAACTCGAATGGGTATTTCATACCATCCCCTACCCTGCTGAGGTCGGCTATGGAAGCTGGGAAAATCCCGGAACCTATCTGAACGAACAGGTAGGGGCCGCCAACAACTGGGCCGGGATGACCCTGGATCCGGAACGGGAAATCCTCTATGTGCCCACGGGGTCCGCAGCCCCTGATTTCTACGGGGGGATCCGGAAGGGCATGAACCTTTTTTCAGACTGCCTCCTGGCCCTGGACGCCAATACCGGAAAACGCCTCTGGCATTTTCAATTTGTACATCACGACCTGTGGGACCGGGATCCACCCGCGCCCCCAAACCTGCTCGATGTGATGCACAATGGTGAAAAAACTCCCGCCGTCGCCCAGGTAACCAAACAGGGGTATGTCTTCGTTTTCAACCGGGAGACCGGAGAACCATTGTTTGAAATACGAGAAGAAAAGGTGCCGGCCTCTTCGCTTTTCGGAGAACAGGCCTGGCCATTCCAGCCCAAACCTGTAAAACCCCGGCCTTTTGCCCGACAGTCCCAGGACCTGACTCCTGACGATCTCAGCCCCTATGCCCCGCCGGAAGACTCCCTGCTTCAGCGCTTCCAGAAATTGGATAAACGGCGGTTTGCGCCGCCCGGCCTCAACCCCGTCCTCCTTTTGCCAGGTTTTGACGGGGGTGCCGAATGGGGCGGTGCCGGTGCAGATCCGGATCAGGGAATCCTTTATGTGAATTCCAATGAGATGCCCTGGATTCTGCAGATGCGGGAAACCCCGGATTTTGAAGGAGATGAAAGTCCTGGAGAAGGCTCTCTTGGAGCCCCGGGTCAAACCAGTGATAAACAAGAAGTAACGAGCCCCGCCGCTGCTGTGCTTCCCTATCAGTTTATGGGGTATACAAAGTTCCTGGATAGTAACGGGCACCCAGCGATATCCCCGCCCTGGGGAACCCTGCATGCGATTGATCTGAATTCAGGAGACTATCTTTGGAGTGTTCCCCTGGGGGACACCCCGGAACTCAAAACAGCAGGGTCCCTTCCTACAGGGACTGAGAATTACGGGGGGCCCGTGGTGACCGAAAACGGACTTTTGTTTATTGCAGCGACCAAGGATGGCTATTTCAGGGCTTTTGACCGGAATACAGGGAGCCTTCTTTGGGAATACAGGCTGCCGGCCCCGGCCTTTGCAACGCCTGCTTTATACGATATAGGGGGAAAACAGTACATTGCTTTAGCCTGCGGCGGTGAAAAACTCGGCACTGAGAAGGGGAATAAGATAATCGCTTTCAGCCTGGAAAAATGACGCAAAAAATTGGAATCATCGTGGTCGGATGCGGGAATATGGGAACGAGCCATGCCCGGGCATATCACCATATGGAAGGGTTTGAAATTATGGGGCTGGTCAGCCGGAACCCCAAAAGCCGTGAACGGCTTTCCGATGAGCTCGGGGGGTATCCGACATTTTCCTCCCTATCGGAAGCTCTTCGCAATAGCAGGGCTTGCGCTGTTTCTGTCAACACCTATCCGGATTCACATGCCGGCCTCGTAAAAGAAGCTCTGGTTGCGGGCTGCCACGTGTTCGTGGAGAAACCTCTTGCAATGACTACAGAAGAGGCCGATGACCTCGTCACTTTAGCACATGATAAAGATCTCAAACTGGTAGTGGGGTATATTTTGCGGGTACATCCTTCCTGGTCACGCTTCGTTGAACTGGCTCGCACTCTGGGCAAGCCGCTGGTCATGCGAATGAACCTGAACCAACAAAGTTCCGGAAAACAATGGTATACGCACAAACAGCTTATGAATTCCATGTCTCCAATTGTGGATTGCGGGGTGCACTATGTGGACATCATGTGCATGATGACCGGATCGCGGCCGGTGAGCGTGAGCGCTATCGGCGCTAGGTTAACCGATGAGATCGATGAGGGGATGTATAATTACGGACAGCTGCAGGTGCGTTTTGAAGATGGTTCCGTCGGGTGGTATGAAGCCGGATGGGGGCCCATGATGAGTGAGACCTCTTTTTTTATCAAAGATGTCATCGGGCCCAAAGGGTCCGTGTCTATATCCGATGCGCCCAGGGGTTCTTCAGACGACATCGAAGGGCACACAAAAACAGGAATGCTTCACAGGCATTTCAGCGCCCTGGGTAAGGACGGCCGGTTTGAACGGGCGGACAGCTTGTTGAATGTGGGAGACGAACCTGACCACGACAGGTTGTGTCTTTTGGAGCAGCAATTCTTCCTGAAAGCAATTCTCGAGGACCTGGATCTTACAGATCACCTTCGAGATGCCGTAAACAGCCTAAAGATCGTTCTGGCTGCAGATGCCTCTGTGCGTACGGGAAAGACTATTGCGCTTTGAATAAATCCTTGATTTTTAATTCATTAATAAAATGTTAATCCCTCTCGATATTTTGTTTTTCCTTCAGAAAAATGTATCTTACGAGGTATGATTAAAATAGAAAAGCAAGAAAATCAAGACGTTTTACAACAATCTGTAGAACATTTAGAAGCCCGGGGATTTAACAACATTAAGGTGGATATGGACGGGTACGAAACGCCTAAATCCTACCTTAAAAAAAGTTCCGGAAATCCGGTTACTCCAGACATCACGGCAACCAAAAATGGGATCAAATACTTTTTTGACATCAGCCTGAAGTCTGAAAAGCCAACCCTTTTGAAATCAAAATGGTTGTTCTTGGATACCTTAAGCAGGATGAAGTCCAACAGGTTCAGGATTATAACCTTCCGTGGGCATTACAAATTTACCGACACCCTTCTAAACGAGCTCAACCTGGGAAATAAACAACCCATTAAAATTACCTGAGCTTTATTCCAGCTGTTTTTAGTTGTTGGGAGTCTTATTGAAGGACCATTCGTACGTGGGGTATACCGTCTTCCATGTATTCTTTTCCCTCTGTTGAAAAACCGAGATCCCTGTAAAATTGTTCGAGATATTTCTGGGCAGAAAGGGCAATGTCGGTAGTTCCGAAATGCCCTTTCACTGCTTTGATGGACTCTTGCATGATTTGTACCCCATACCCCCTTCCACGGAACGATTTCTTTACTGCTACCCTGCCAATACTGGCTTGCTCAAAATATTCTCCGGGACCGAAAATGCGGGCGTAGGCCACAAGTTCCCTTCCTTTCCAACCCAATACATGAAGTGCTGACTGGTCTTTGTCATCCGGATCCAGGAAAACACAGTCCTGTTCCACTACGAAGATATCAGATCGAAGCTGTAATAACTTGTAGAGTTCCTCAATGTCCAGTTCCTGAAATGTTTTGACGATTATTTGCATTTCCCTCAATCCTGCACGATAACATTCTTACTGTCACATTTATTGAATTCGGGTTGAATATTCACATGGTTAATCCCAAATTCCCGGTACACCAATTCCTCTATGTCATCCAGGATCTGATCGAATTCAGACAAGCGGATATTTTCCACAAAATCGATATGGGCTTCCATGTGAACCTCATCCTCATTGAGCTGCCAGATATGTACATGATGGACATTCTTAACTGGTTTAAGGGTACAGATGGCCTGTACGATGTTCTGGACTTGTAGGGTATTCGGAGTGAACAGCATCAATACACGGGTTGAATCCTTCAGGAGGTCATACCCCATAAAAATGAGGTAAAGGGCAATTATGATAGTAAGCAAGGGGTCTATCCAAAACCAGTTAAAATAATACATGAGAATCCCCCCTATGAGGACCGCCACAGATGCCATCATATCGGTGAGGAGATGCAGGTATGCTGACCGGAGGTTCATATTCCGGTCAGAATCCGGACGCAATAGCAACACACTGAAACCATTCGCCAGGATTCCAAGTATTGAAAGGGCAATGACAATAGCAGAGCCTATTTCTTCCGGATTAAAAAATCTTTCTATGGCTTCCTTGATAAGAAAAACCGCAACGATAATCAGCGTAGCTGAATTTACAAAGGCCGCAATGATCTCCGCCCGTTTATAACCAAAGGTTTTGCCAGAAGATGCTTTTTTACGGGCCAGGACATTGGCGATGTAGCTGATTATGAGGGAGAGGACGTCACTCAGGTTGTGAAGCGCATCTGATAAAAGGGCAAGGCTTCCGGAGATGATCCCACCAATGATCTGTGAAAGGGTAATCACCACATTCAAAACGATGGATATCAACAGATTTCTCCCTTTCAGGTCGTGGGAATCGTGATGGTGATGATGGTGATGGTGCCCGTGTGTCATCTTCGGAATGGAAATTTACAGGATTACCTGTCTGTTATCAATGACAGGGTATTTTTTCAACCCTGCGGGCGTGCCTTCCTCCTTCGAAAGAGGTATTCAGGAAAGTCTTTACCATTTCCAGCGCCTGGGGAATGGCTATAAATCGAGCCGGAAGGCTTAATATGTTTGCATCGTTGTGTTGCCGTGCCAGGGAGACAATTTCTTTGTTCCAACAAAGAGCAGCTCTTATTTTCTGATGTTTGTTGGCTGTCATGGTCGCCCCATTGCCACTTCCGCAAATGATGATTCCATAGTCGGAAAGCCCTGAAGCAACATCTGAAGCCACCGGATGAATAAAATCAGGATAGTCGACACTGTCCGAACTATCCGTTCCGTGGTTGATTACCTCATATCCCATGGATTTTAATAACCCTACAATCGCCAGTTTGTATTCCGTTCCGGCGTGGTCGTTTCCTATCGAAATTTTCATAGATCCTTCCTTTTAGTGCTCTGGAGTAAAGATACGAACCCTACAGGGAAAGACCTTGTGAATTTTTCTTAACATTACCTTTTCATTAAAACCATAAACAATTCATTTAAAGTCTTTTATAAATAAATAAATTGTTAAGAACATGCGAATAAAATCTACATAATCTCATTTGGAAAAACCGCGGTAATTTTTCATTGCAGTTTCTCCTTCAGAAAAACAAGAGATCCTTATCATAATTCCTTCACTTAATACTCACATAAAACGACCACTAATCAACATTGATTTGATATAATTTTATCAAGAATTCGCTGTTAATTCTTTTTCTGAGTACACGTTAATAACCTTACTATAATTCTGAGACACTGCGATTTGGTTCTCTCATATGCTGTTGATTTCTTATTGCTTACGAATATTCCAAGAATTGATATGGATTTTTATACCAGATATCAACAAGCCATAATCATAATCATATTTACTTTTTTAAATTAAAAAACATAATAATTATAAATAGGCTGTTAGTATATAGATCTTATGGGTTGTTTTTGTTCCCAGCCAATCACAGGGAGATATTTATTCGTAATTTGCCGTGAAATAAAATATTGAATGTCGAAGAAGAAAAAACGGGCTAAAAACCACCTTAAAAATGAGATAACCAGGGATATTTTTACGGTTCTGGAGACGGAGCCGAACAAAAGCTTCAACTATAAGCAGATCGCGTCGAAAATTGATATAAATGATACAGAAGAACGCAACCTTCTGATTAAGAGGCTTTCAGAGCTTCAAAAGAAAAACAGAATTAAGGAAACTTCAAAAGGAAAATACCAGGCGGTCTATGTCCCCAGGGTTTATTCGGGTGTCGTGGACGTTAATACGCAGGGGAATGCTTATATCAGTACAGAGGAACTCGAGGATGATATTTTTGTCAGCTTCCCTAATTTGAATAAGGCATTTCACGGAGATACAGTTGAGGTACAACTTTTTCAGAAAAAGAAAGGAAGCCGTCCGGAGGGTAAGGTAATACGTGTTCTGAAACGACGGAAAACCGATTTTGTCGGCATCGTCGACCTGTATAAATCCTATGCTTTTGTGCGTCCAACGGATTCCCGGATGTACACAGATTTTTTTGTGCCCCTGGAGCATCTCTCAGGTGCCAGTCACAAAGAAAAAGTTGTCGTAAGGTTTGAGCGCTGGCCTGAAGATGCGGATAGCCCCTACGGAAAAATCATTGAGGTCCTTGGAACCCCGGGGGAACACGATACAGAAATCCATTCGATCCTGGCGGAATACGGACTCCCTTATACATTCCCCGATGAGGTGGAGCATTATGCAAATTCCCTGGATACACGTATACATCCCAAAGAAGTTCGCAAGCGGAAGGACCTGCGGGAGATCCTCACTTTTACGATTGATCCTAAAGATGCCAAGGATTTTGACGATGCCCTCTCCTTTCGGGAACTGGAAAATGGAAACCTGGAAGTTGGGATTCATATTGCGGATGTTTCCCATTACGTAAAACCGGATACAGTCCTCGAGGAAGAAGCCTATGCCCGGGCAACGAGTGTGTATCTGGTAGACAGGGTTGTGCCTATGTTGCCTGAAATCCTTTCGAATAATGCCTGTTCCCTCCGCCCCCGGGAAGATAAACTCACCTTCTCTGCGATTTTCGAACTCGACTCCAGGGGTCAGGTAAAAAATCAGTGGTTTGGAAGGACCGTGACACACTCGGATGAACGACTCGCTTATGAAGAAGCACAGCACGTAATCGAAACCAAAAAAGGAAACATTCCCGGGAAACTATCCATACGTGGAAAGGGCTATGAACTCCCGGAGCCTATAGTGGAGGCGATACTTTCCCTGGACCGGCTGGCAAAGATCCTCCGCAAAAAACGTATGGCACATGGCGCTATTTCCTTCGATAAGGTAGAGGTTAAATTCAACCTGGATAAAGACAATAATCCGGTGGGCGTTTATTTTAAGGAGAGCAAGGACGCCAACAAACTTATAGAAGAATTCATGCTGCTTGCCAACCGCAAGGTTGCGGAATTCATAGGCAGGCAAAAACCGGAAAAAACATTTATTTACCGTATCCACGACGAGCCTGATGAGGACAAGCTTTTCGCCCTGAATGGCCTTATAAAACGTTTCGGTTACAAATTGAACTTCAAGAATAAAAAATCGCTGAACAGTTCATTGAATCAGCTTCTGGAAGATGTAAAAGGTAAAAAAGAGCAAAACATGGTAGACACCCTGGCCATCCGGAGTATGAGCAAAGCGGTTTACAGCACAGATAACATCGGGCATTACGGACTAGCCTTTGATTATTACACCCATTTTACCTCTCCGATCCGAAGGTATCCGGATGTGATGGTGCACCGGTTGTTGCAGCGCTACCTGGAGGGCGAAAAATCCCCGAATGCGGCCAGCTATGAAGAGAAAGCCAAACACGCCTCTGAAATGGAAAATCTTGCGGTAAAAGCGGAACGGGACTCTGTGAAGTATATGCAGATCAAGTTTATGGAAGATCATCGGGATGAGGTTTTTACCGGTGTGATTTCAGGGGTTACGGAGTGGGGGATCTATGTGGAGATTATTGACAATAAATGTGAGGGAATGGTTCGGATCCGGGATTTAAAGGATGATTATTATACCTTTGATGAAAGGCAGTACGCCCTGGTGGGGGAACGAAAAGGGAAGATGTATCAGCTTGGAGGCGAGGTAGAAGTGATGGTGAAGAATACCGATCTGATAAAACGACACCTGGACTTTTCGCTGGTGGGGAAATCGTAAGTGCAAAAGAAGCCCGGTATGCACCGCATTGTGTTTATTTCATCGATTCTGTATTTCTGGCTTGCATCTTCATCTGCATTAGCCCAGGACGCAACCCTTACAGAATCTCTGCAGCCTTTTTCGGAAATCAAGGTTTTTGATGGGATTTCCGTCAATTTGATTCCGAGCGACCGGAATGAAGCTCTGATTAAAGGGGCAAACACTTCGGATGTTTCTATTGTTAACAATGAGGGTATTCTCAAAATTCGCATGAAGGTTACCAAACTCTTTAGTGGATACAGGACTTTTGTCGATTTGTATTATAAACAATCCCTGAAGGTTATCGATGTGAATGAGGATGGGCGGATTATTTCCAAAGAACCCATAAAGCAGGAAGTCCTGGAGGTAAAGGCCCAGGAAGGGGGAGAGATCCAAATACAGGCGGAAGTCACCCAGTTTTTGGTCAAGGCGGTTACAGGTGGTTTGATTACGGCAGAGGGTCGTTCCAAAAACCAGGATGTACAAATTAATACCGGGGGAATCTATCGGGGGAAGGACTTTAAAACCGGGTTTTGTACCGTCAATGTCAATGCGGGGTCCCAGGCGGAAATTAATGCCAGTGACTATGTAAAAGCTACCGTAAAAGCAGGAGGGGAGGTCCTGGTTTACGGAGACCCGTCCAAGATGGATGAGAAAACGGTTTTCGGCGGGACCATTAAACGGATGTAAGTCGTCATGATTGAGGATATACAGGCAGCGATCCCATTAGGTTTTTTGCTTAGTTTCATGGTTGGCCCTGTGTTTTTTGTCCTTTTGGAAACCAGTGCTACCAAGGGTTTCAGAGCTGGTTTCGCCCTGGATCTTGGGGTGGTTTTAGCCGACATCTTTTTCCTGGTGATTGCGTACTTCAGTAGTTTTCAGCTTCTGGAAAACCTCAGCAACCAGCCTGGTTTATACGTTTTTGGAGGGGTCATCCTGTTGGTTTATGGCCTTACTATCTTCTTCCGTTCTGATTTCAAGGAAAAAAAGCCCAAAATCTATACGAAAGGAAGTGATTACCTCGGGCTCTTTGTTAAGGGGTTTTTACTAAATTTTATCAATATCGGAGTTCTGGTTTTCTGGCTCGGGGTCATAATTATCGTCGGCCCCAGCCTGGATAATCAGCCAAAGCGCATTATAACCTTTTTTGCAGCGATGCTGGGGGCCTATCTCCTAACGGATATTTTCAAGATTCTGTTGGCCAAACAACTGCGCAAAAAACTAACCAAGCAACGCATTTTTTGGGTAAAAAAAGTCCTTGGGGTTATTTTGGTGATCTGTGGGGTTGTCCTTATCGTCAAGGGTTTTCTTCCAAAGGACCAGTTGAGTATAGAACAGGGGCTGGAAATGATTACAGAATAAAAAACCCCGGAAAAATTTTCCAGGGTTGTTTTGATTCCGAGGCATCGAGCGGATTCGAACCGCTGTACAAGCTTTTGCAGAGCTGTGCCTAGCCACTCGGGCACTTTACTGAGAATTACGGTAACTTGCTGAACATCCCCGCCCAATGGGGGATTTATCTTTGAGATGGCAACTTCTCCGGATTGAACAGGGGGAACTTCCCTGAAAATCCGGTCGAGGATACGGGCGGCCACGGATTCGAGCAATTTGCTCCGAATACCCATCTCCTCTCGGATAATTGCGTGCAGGTGCACATAATCAACGGTATCGGAAAGCCTGTCTGTTTTCGAAGCGTTTTTCAGGTCGGCACGCACTTCGAGGTCCACCCGGTAGTCAGAGCCTATAACCCCTTCTTCCTTCATGCATCCATGAAAAGCATATAGACGGATATTATCAAGTCGGACTTTGCCCAAAACCGTGACTTTTCTGCAAAACTAGCAGAAAAATAGACACTTAAGCTGCCTGCAGCGGAATTAGCAGCGTAAAAACAAAGACTAGTATGTGCAGCGACAGTTGCTGAGCCCCTGGAACAGGTCCACACCCACCGTAATCACATGCGTCCCGTAACTGTAGGCCAGGATGTCATTCAGAATCACCTGTACATATAAAGCGGCTTCCCGATCTGGTCATTTAAAAACCGGTAGTTCACACCCGTATAATAGTAGTCCTCGAAATCGTAGAGCCGAAGCTTCATGTTCAGGTCCGTTTCAGACCGACCATCACTTTCAAAAATCTTGTACAATACAGAAGGTTCAAGCTCCAACCGGCTGTTTTTGTTTTTAGACCATCGGACCCCGCTATACACGTAATAATTTCTCAGCTGGTTGGGCTCGAAGGTGGGGTTAAAGCTGGTGAGGTCCTTGTCTAAAAGGTTGGACGCATTTACACTGAGGTAAAATTTGTTTTTACGGTACATCACCCCCACGTCGAAGTTGTGGTTGCTGGTAGAGCGGTCATCCGTTACCGAAGGATCTCCCCCCACATTTTGGAATTCCTCAATATCAATGCGAAACTGGTTGAAATTATAGGAAATACCAAAGGAGAGGAACTCGTCTTCGTATTTGTCGAGGGTCAGGTGGTGGGCAAAACTAAGCCTTGCTCCCTGTTGCCGGGTATATCCGTTTCGGTCATTATAGAGAAAGATTCCCACTCCGGAGCGGTTTCCTATCCGCGCATCTGCCGCCAGGGATTGCGTCTGGGGGGCATCTTTGATACCTACCCACTGGCTGAGCCCATTCAGGCGGATTTTCACGTGATCCCCTATCCCCGCATAGGTAGGCGCCAACACAAAAGGGTTGTCTGCCAGGTACTGGGAGAGTTGGGGGGAGTTCAGCTCCTGACCGCTAGAACCAAGCACCCACATCATTGAAATTAGGAGTAAGAATCTGAAACGCATCTTGTGCATAGGTTAAGTTCTTAGCGATACAGGGTGAAGTGTCCGACGAATTCGCGGGCGTCATTCTCCCCGTTGAGTTTGATCACATACCAGTAATCCCCGGTTGGCAGTTCTTTGCCTTCATAGGTACCATCCCATGCATTTGCAGCAGTTACCTCGGCCACTACCCTACCATAACGATCATAAATTTTGATTAGTATTTCCGGGAAGCCCTGCAGGTTTTCCGGGATCCAAAGATCACCCAGCCCATCCCCGTCCGGGGTGAAGAAATTGGGTATTTCGATATCGATGAATTCCATAAAAATCTCAGCTTCAGCCACACAACCGTTCTGATCGATTACCTGAACCGTATAGGTGCCGGTCTGGTTGATATAAAAGGTATTATCCGTACCGTTATCCTCCCCGTTGAAAAAGAAGGTGTATTCCGGCTGGCCTCCGGTCGCTATTGCGGTAATTTCATTGATGTTTTGCATCTCAAGGGTCAGGCCAAGGGGCTCAAAGGCCTGAATCTCGAAATCAACAGTCACCAAACAACCATTGCTATGGGAAATAGCCAGGTAGTGTGGTCCGGGGGCAATACTCCTGAAGTCCGAATCGAGCTGCATGTCTGCCGGGTCGGTTGAATCCAGGGCGTACATGACCTCATTTGCTATGGTGGGGTCCTCCAGCACCACTTCGATATAATTATCAGGCAGGATGTCTGTACATTCGTATACAGGGGTCACCTGGGCATTCAGATTGACGCCGGGGTCCACTTCCACAATCACACTGGCCTCACAATTCTGGGAATCCTTCACAAAAACGACATAGGTGCCTGCCGATAAACCTGTGAAAGAAGTTTGGTCCTGAACAAAGTCTGCCTCATCAGGAGAATTCAGGGACGTCCGATAAGGGGCGGTTCCCCCGCTGATCTGGACATCAATACCGCCATCGGCGCTTCCGGTGCAAACCTCAGGGGTGGCTGTGGCCGTTACCTCTATTGGGTCAGGTCCTTCAAGGAAAAACTGGAAATACATAAAGCACCCGCTTTGGTCCTGTGCAATCACACCATAGGTTCCCGGGGCCAGTCCTGTGAATTCATTTACTGTGTCAAACTTATCGAGGTTCGGGGTAATGGCGTACAGGATCTCCCCTGTACCTCCGGAAACTTCCACCGTAATGGTACCGTCGTCCTGCCCCGAACACGTAATGTCTGTAAACGATGCCTGGTCCACCTGAAGCGGCACCGGTTCGGTAATGATGATTTCAGAGGAGACCTCTTCACAATCAGCACTGGTAACCCGCACCCAGTAACTGCCCACACCGAGGTTGTAAAAAGACCCGTCGGCCTGAGGTCCTGAAAGCAGGTCTGTCAGCCCGGCATCTCCGAAGAGTTCAAACTGATAGCCTCCAAGGGCTCCGGTAGCGGTGGCACTGATGAAAGCTGTGGATTCTCCGCTACAATTCAGGAGCGCCCGGCTTGTGTCTAAATTCAACACCAGGGGCGGGACTGGCTCAATGATCACCTGGTTTGAAATTGAGGCTTCACATCCCTGCGAATCCCTCACATAGTATTGATAGGAACCTTCGGTTACCCCAAAGGTATGTGTATCACCTCCGGACATTGGGGTGTAGTTAACCCCGTCTGCGCTGTATTCATAAGGTCCGGTACCGCCTGTAGCGGTTAGCACCAGTGTCGCCCCTGTTGTACAGGTCATGGTTGTATCCTGTGTCAGGGAGGCAGAAACCTCTTCAGGTTGGGTTATAACCACCTGGGGGGTTTCAAAGTCACAATTCCATGCATCGGTAATGGTAATGCTGTAGATACCGGCACCGATATTTTCAAATACCGGATTGGGCTGGAATCCTGAGGTAAACTCGATGGCGCTGCCAGTCTCATCGTAGTAATTCAGAACATAGAGATAGCTGCCTTCTCCTCCACTTGGGTTAATTGCTTCTACCACAGCGGTTTGATCTCCATAACACGTGAGGTCCGTGGACACGATGTCGCCGGTGATTGGGAGGGGCTCCGTCAATGTCAAAACTTCGTTGTAGGTACAGCCTTCAGCGTCTGTAATACTCACACTGTAGTCACCTGCAGAGAGGCCGGTAAATACCCGGGAGATTACCCCGGTTGCGGTATATGTCTGGCCTGCAGAGTTGTTTGTGAGCAGGATATCATAAGGCGCATATCCGCCATCCGGAGCCACCAGGATCTCACCCTGGTCGTTGGTACAGGTAACATCTGCCACCTGTTGGATGGTGGCTGTAAGAGGCGCGTCCGGAGAGACAATGGTAACTACATTTGAATCCTCCTGACAGAAGGGTGCTCCTGTCTGAGTGATCCGCACGAAATAGTTTCCGCCTGAAAGGCCGCCGATGGTAAGCGGGTTGCTCGAAGTATCTCCACTACCGGTAATTCCGTGAGGTCGAAGCTGGCCTGATTGTAGGCTGGATTTCCGGTGATCGTTCCATTCGGATTTCCTGCAGGCAACAAGTCAAACGTATATACATTCGAGGTGTCCCCATTATCATTAACCGTAATCAGGACTTCTTCCGGGCTCAAACAGCTGATGGGGGATACCGGCGTAATAACCGCATCAAAAGAGTTTAGCGGCTCAAGACTGAGAACATCTGTGGCCACACACCCGTTGGCGTCCCTTGTGAACACCGTAAGGTTTTGGACAACCCCTGTATCGGGCACATTAAAAGTGTTGCTGCTGATATAGTTAACGCCGTCTATACTGTAAAGATATGGAGCGGTGCCTCCTGAGGCGGTGGCTGTAACCAGGGAAACAGAGACGACATTGTTGGCCGAACAGCTGAATTCTGTGGCACTGGCAGAAAGCGTAAAGGCTGGGGGTTCAGATATCACCACAGATTCGCGAAGCGAACAGTTGCGCCCAGACACAGCCTCAACATCATAGGTGCCGGCAGTGAGCCCGGTGAACCAGGGGTCCGCCTGAGGCCCGGCGACCAGGGCGCCACCCGAATCGTACAAATTGTAGGAATAGGGAGGGTTGTCGTTGACACCAGGGCCTGTAGGAGTAAGGTTTATCCGGACGGCACCATCTGCAGCGCCAAAACAGCTGACATCCACAATCGTATGCGGGTCAAAGGTTACCGGGGTAGCTGGCTCGAGGACTACGGGTACGGTGGCCTGCAAACTACACCCGCTTGCACCAGTGTCGTATACCACAGCTGTATAGGAACCATCCGATAAACCAATAAATGTATTGGAGGCTTGTGTGGCTCCTCCGGTTATACTGGTCACGCCTCCAAGCAACAAGTCATAGGCGTAATTGCCGGACCCTCCCTGGGCAGTGATGGTGATTTCCCCATCGGCTACAGTACAACTTGGCTGGGCAGTTGCCAGGGCACTGACACCCAAGGGAGGCTCAATGGACACGCTTACCTGATGGGTACAACCGTTGCCGTCCCTCACCGAAACGGTATGAGCGCCGGAAAGAAGGTTGTTAAAGGTGAATGTGTCCCCTGCTGCGGTGAATCCGGAAGCCTGGTAAGCGCCTCCATCGATACTTAGCCAGTGCGGGCCGACGCCTGCCGCATCCAGGGTAACTGTGATCTCGTACTGGCCTTCGGAGGCAGTACACTGATTGCTTGGCAACGCGGAGATCAACGGCTCGGGATCCGAAGCAATAGTAATGTCGAGGGGTCCGGTCGTACAACCTGCACTGTCCCGCACATAGACATCCCAGTTGGCACTAATGGCAGGGTCCAGCTCTGCGTAGGCAGAAGCGGTGAAATCACCAGGACCAGGGCTTATCCCATCCTGAACAAAGGCATACTCATAAGAGCCGCTTCCACCGGTGGCCCGGACGGTTGCGTTGGCGTTTTCGAAACAGGTTGCATTGTTCTGGCCGATCAGCGACAACACTATTGGGGTCGGTTCGGCGATCTGGAACGGATAGGTGGTTGAACATGAGGGGGCGCTTCCTTCCTGCACCAACAGAACATAAAGGCCTGGGGCAAGGCCGGACACCGTCGCGACTGGAGACGGACCCGGGCCACCTGAAGGCACCGAAACAGAGCCCTCATAGGGAGCTCCGAGCGGGGTGTTGGTCAGGGACTCCAGGATCTGGTAGTTGATTTGTGTGACACCGGCATCAAAACCTTCCACCTGAAAGCTGATACTTCCGTCAGCATCTCCTGCACAGGTTACATCCGTAACGGCAGGGTCTAATATAGCTATGGACGAAGCCGCAGGGATTTCCACCTCGATATAACTTCTGCAGAAGGTCAGGTCGTCAATAGCCTCAAAGATGTAGGATTGACCTCCATTCAGCCCTTCGAAGGTGGCGATTTCCTCGTCGGCAGTGCTTCCGGGGGCCAGGTTGTCAGGTCCCGCCCCAGATCCGTAGATACTGAAGGTATAATTGCCAGAGCCGCCACTTGCTGAAATCACCGCAGTTCCGCCATCAATACAGTTGTCGATGCTCGGTGTGCCGATCAGGGTTAAATATGGATTCTGCAGAACACGGACGGGGTTCTGATAGAACTCACATCCACTGGCATCCACCACCCGCAAATAATAATCTCCGAAGGACAATCCGTTAAAGGAGTGGTTTGTGGAAGCGGTTGTAGTCGTTGCCACCAGGTTGTTCCGGCTGTCATACAGGGAATAGGTAAAATCAGGCACTCCGCCGCTGGTGATAGCGACGTCAATGCTGCCAGGCTGATCCCCTCCGCTTAGAGGGTCGCAGGTTACGTCATTGACGGTTACCGCGGCATCAAAAAGGGCCGGGTTTGTCAGGGTTACGGTATCTGTAAACAAACATTCGTTGCTGTCCCGGACCGTATAGGTGTAACTTCCTGCCACAAGTCCCGTATAGACGGTTTGACTGCTGTATCCACCTGAGTTGAAATTCACCTCATAAGGAGGAATACCGAAATTAGGATCGATATCAATTTCAATGACCCCGTTTGCATCCCCAAAACAATTAGGTTCTGTGATGGTTGCCGTGGCCTGCGGGTTTATGGCCGGAGTAGTGGTAACCACATTGGTTTCCGTAATACACCCCAGGGCGTCTGTTATGCGGAACTGATAGGTGCCCGCCACGGTGGCGGTAAACGGGAACCCGCCGGTGTAGGGGGCGTATCCACCTGAGTTGAAATTCACCTCATAGGTATAAGGCCCGGAACCGCCGGCCAGGTTCAGATCTATACTGGCGTCAGGGGTGGCAGAACAGTCAAAGTCCTTTAGAAGGGCGGCATTCGCTCCGAGTTCTTCGGCAATGGTTAAGGAAACAGTATCCGTACATCCGTTCGCGTCAATTACCGAAAAGTCATAGGTGCCCGGCGCCAGTCCGTCAAAAGTGTTTGATGTCTGGTAGGGCCCGCCGTTGATGCTGTAATTAAAAGGGGCTGTCCCGTCGGCAACTGCCAGGGTTATGGAAGCGGGCGCTCCGAGCTGATAGCATACCACGGAAACAGGGTCCAGGCTCAGCACAGGAGGAATCACATCGGCAAAGCTAAATGTGTCGGTCAGCTCACATCCGCCTCCGTCCCGAACCGTAATGGTATAGGTCCCGCTTTGGGCCAGGTTTGTAAAACTGTTGCTGCTTTGAGGCCCAAGAACGGCACCGTCTGGCTGCTGCAGCTCATATTCAAAACTGCCCCAGCCGCCCGTTGCGGTGATCGTTACCGAGCCATCTGAGACACAGGTGGGGGATTCGGCAACAAAAGTAAAAGACAAGGCTGTTGAGGGTTCTTCAATAGTGACCGAAGCGGCATCCGTACATCCGGTAGTCTCGTCAGTAACTTCAAGCGTATACGTCCCGGCTCCAAGGTTGTTTAGATCAATAGTGTTGGATGTTTGCCCGGTTACGGGAACACCGCTGTTTACCGTGTAGCTGTAGGTGCCTGAGAAGTTGTCCACAACGAAGGATGCAGACCCGTCTGAATTCCCTTCACAGGTAACCATGCTGGTGGCGTTTCCTGAGACCTGAATGGGCGTAACAGGAGGGATAGAATAGTTTTCCGTATAGGTACAACCCTCTGCATCGGTGACCTGGAACGTATACGTTCCGGGCCCGAGACCATTGAACTGCGCGGTATTCCCTGTAATGGAAGAGGCAGGGATGGAAGACGGGGCTATAATCTCCACCACAAGGGGTTCGGTTCCCCCCGTTATTACCGCTTCCAGGTCTGTGGTCGGGCTGGAACAATCCAGAGGCGGGGTGGTAAATTCTATATCCTCCGGAGGATTGGTGGGATCTATGGTAATAGGATTGGTCTGCAGCACACATCCGTTGGCATCGCGGATGGTAACCGTATAGGTGCCCGGGTTCAGGCCCGAAAAGGTTTCTGAGCCGGCTCCGGAGCCAAAGGTTACCCCGTCAATGCTGTATTCATAGGGAGGAGTTCCCCCGGTAACATTCTGAGCCTCAATAACCCCTTGCTGCAGGCAGGTATAATCCTGAACCAGCACAGCATCGCCTTCCAGGGCATTTGGTGGCCCGGTAATGGTGTAGTATTCGAAATATTCACAAAAGGCGCTTCCCTTACGCAAATTGAGCCTGACTGTATAATCACCCTGCGACAGGCCGGCAAACACCCCGGAAGAATTTGTGGCGATTTCGGCACCGGTTTCGTCAATCAGGGTGAACATCGTCTGGTACCCGTTTCGATCCAGAATGTTGTATTGTATGGTTCCGGAGGAATCGCCGAAACAAACCTCATTGATAACGGTGGTCGGTGCAAACTCTACGGGTGGCACAAAATAAATTCGGACCTGGTTGGAAATATCAAAACAACCATTTCTGTCGACCACTACGAAGGAGTAGAAACCAGGCTCCAGAATGTCAAAGATCACACTTGTTTGAAAGGCGCTGGCCGGAATGTCGCCTGGGGTTGGATAAGAAGTCTGGGTTACGCCGCTTTCGTCTATAAACTCCCAGATAGCGTATCTGTGAGGAACCTGTCCTCCATCTGACGACATAAGGATGTTTCCCTCCTTACAGGTGATGTTCTGAGAAACCCGGGCAAAAAGCTCTAGATCAAAATTGTCCTCTATGGTCGCGGGGTAGGTCGCTGAACATCCGTTATCCAGATCCACGGTTACCTCATACGATCCCGGAGAGACGTTATCAAAGGTGTAGTTCGCATCTGTTGTGGGCCCGAACGTATCAATGGTGCTGCCACCCCTGGAAAGCGTATAGAAAATCTGGGGCTCCCCTTCTGTTACGGTTACAGAGATGTTGCCAAGGCCAGTGCATTCAGCGGGAGCTGTTGTAACATTGGCTGCCAGGTTTTGCTCCTGAATCTGGATGTTATCCAAAAAGAACAGGCAGCCATTCTGAATACCCTGCTGACGCAATTCAACGGTGTAGGATCCGGTAGTAGTGATATCAAAACTAGGTCCGTTGGAAGCGCTGAAGGGAACCAGGACACTGCCGGTAGCCGCATCCAGCAGCTGGAATTCATAGTCAGCGGGAATATTGGTCACGGTGATATTGCCGGGAGCACCACAAATAATATCCGTCGCATTAAAGTCCGGCTCCAGGGGGTTTTTAAACACATTGAAATAATACCGTTTCAGACATCCGTCATCAAAGTCCACCACCAAACGGAACTCACCGGATTCACTTAGCAGGAAAGAGTCCCCAGAACCTAAAGAACTCCAACTGCAACTGGAGTTTTTGTTGGCACAATCCTCAAGGACCGGACCACAGCTTCCTTCGTTGAGTTTTTGCCATTCAATATTTACGGCACCCGGGATAGAAACCTGAAGCGGCTCTATGTCGTTAAAGCCGCAGAGGAAGATCTTTGGAAGCGGATCCCCGTCATTGGGGCAGATCACCACCTCCCCGTCTATGGTGTTTCCGGTGTCATTTATAAGCCCTATGATTGGATTGGGCTGGGTTTCACAATTGAAAAAGGCGGCGTCCGGCGATTCGTCCGATGCAGTGGCTTTATAGGTTAAGTCTTCCCAGTCAGCAACCGGTGATATGTTACCCGGGTCTGAACTCCCGGGAAGATTTGATTCGTCGTCCGAAATAGCGTTAACGACACCCCAGGGGCTGCCCCAATCCACTCCGGATGCTGTCATTGCCTTTGAAAAGGCCGTTATGGATAAAAGTGCCGTACAGGCCAGCAGAAATGTTTTCAGATAGCTAGGTCTCATTTAGGCGATAAGATTAGGGGTGACACGCATGATCCACATTTTCTCCTCATAACTGTCGTTCAGTTTTGAGTAATAGGAGATCAGCGCACTGTTCCAGTTGTCATGGCGTTTCAGATACACGTATCTGTAATTGTTTTCCGGATTAATAAAGTAGCTTGCATTCAGCCCTTTAGAATTCAGATAGCGCACAAACCGATCGGCATATTTCTTCTGAGAGAATACGTTGGCGATCAGGAAATAGCGTGTGCCGTCTCCGGATTCAGCAAGGATGTCTTCCGTCCTTTCGGCAGTAGTTACCTGATCTCTCACAACCACATTCTTTCGGAGGACATTGTTTTCATACTTCGAGGCCCGGTCTCTTACTTTTTCAGCATTGGCAGCATAGGCTTCATTGGTGTACCGGTTGTCTACATCCATTACCCAAAGCGCCCCCTGGTAGTCTCCGTCAAATCCGGAACGTACAGCTTCTTCCGCACCTCCCCAGGAATCAAAGCGTTTCAGATACACGTATTTAAGCCCGTTGTTCGGATTTTCGATATAGGATGCCTCAATACCGCGGGAACGCAGGTCCTCCAGAAACTTGTTCAGGTAATGGGAGCCTTTATAGACGTTGGCAACCACATAATACCCATCAGCCACATCCTGCAGGTCGCGGAACTTACGGTGCTTCACGCTGGAGGCAACGGCTGTTGAAGCTGTTTTTTCGGCCTGGGTTTTGTCCCGTGCGACTTCCGGGGTTCTGGGCTGGGAACGTTCAGTGGCAGCGACCGCATCTTTTCGCTTAATCCGGGGCGTTGAAACCTCAGGTACTTTGGCCGTCTCAGGCTGAGGCGCCACCGCTTTTTTCGATGTGTCCTTTTGCGCGAGCGCATCTTTGTCGTTGTTGATGAAGTAGAGTTTTTTGGCCTTTTCTTCCACATCAGGGCGCTTCCCTCCGGTTTCCTGTCGAACCATCCGCATAACCATCTCGAAGCGCTTTTCAAGGTCCTGCTGCCGGTTTTGTTCCATGGAGTCCTGACGGAACATGAGCTCGGCCAGGATGGCATCATTTTCAGCAAGGCGTCTTCTGAGTTCGGCGATTTCCTGATCTTTAGCGGTCATCGTCTGGGTTTCTGGTGATTGTTCCTCATTGGAAACCAGGCTTTCCTCATAGCCCTCTTCCAGCATTACACGGTCTTCGGTAAGGTTTGGCGTAAAGGAATAGGCGAAGGAAATCTCGTGCGTTACACCAAAGTTGTCGAAGGTATCGGTCAGCCCTTTTTCCATGGTGTATCCAATGGATAACCGCTTGTTGAGATTGAAGCCAATACCGGCTGAAGCACCGTAGAAACTGTCATAACCTCCCTGGAGCCAGCCAATCTTGGGCAGGTCGAGGATGAGGTTACCGCCCAGCACCAGATCGTCCTCCCCGACTTTCCGTACCCGGGCAAGCGGCATTAAACGGCCCTGTTCAAAAACACCTGTTGTGTTTTGAAACTGATGGGTATATTGCAGGTGTCCGGAAAAGGTTTTTTCTTTAAAGCTGGTGATCGACTCACTTGTTTTAAGGTTGTAGTCAATCAGGTTTTCTGCATACATTCCAAAATCAAAAGCCTCGTATGAGATGTTAAAGCCGGGTTGGAATGTCAGCAGGGAGCTGTCCTGGAAACCGCTTAAAAAGGGATCCTCTTCAACCGGATTCGCACGGCTTTCATCAAAGCCGCTGTTGTAATAAGACAGGTTGGCTCCAAAAGTAAAATTGCTTTTATCGCTCAACTTAACACCGTAGGCATAGTTGGCAAGCACACCGTAATTGCTCAGGGTTCCTTCCCTTTGGGTATACAGGCTGAGTCCCAGTCCGGACCTGTCTCCGATACGCCCGCTATAGCTTAAAAAATAGCTCTGGTTGTTATCGTCAAAAGAAACCGCCTGGTTTCTGTGCAGTAAGTTGATATAGGATTTATCTTCCCGTACCGTCGAAAACGTGGGGTTTATCAGGAACCTGTTGAATTTAAGCAAGTTCTGAGATGGCACCTCATAGGCTATGAAAGGATTGTCTTCCTGTGCGCTGACAAAAGGCAGGACAGAGAGCAAAATCAACAAGAACAGTAATTTGCGTTTCATTGTTTACTAGCGTATGACGGTAATCGTACCTTGTTTCAGTGTTTTTTCCGCGTTGCGGATCTTGTAATAGAACACCATATTCTGGCGTGAAAAACTCGCCGTGGATGCGGGCCAGTTATTCTGGTAATTGTTTACGTTCAGAACCTCTTCTCCCTTATCATTGTAGATAGTCACAATCACATCGGGCTTTCCGGAATAAGAGTTGGGAATGACCCATTGGTCGTTGATCCCGTCTCCATTTACGGAAATGACATTGGGGACTTTGAAAGTGTCTAAATAGGCAACCGTAACGGCTTTGCTCACCTCGCAGCCGCCTATATTGGCAATGAGCAGGTATGACCCTTCCTCTGTCAGCGATACCGTTGAAGCATTGCTGATCTCGGTATTTTGACTGTTGTACCAGCGATAGCTATCTCCGCCGGTGGCGGTTACTACCCTGCTGGTGCCTTCCGGGATTCGGATGTCTTCTCCCGGATCCACCGCAATCAAGTTTTCGTCCAGGGAGTTGAGGGTAATTTCATTTGAGGGAAGCGGGCATCCGTTAGTCTCCAGGACCAACTGGTATGTGCCCGGGGAGCTAACCGCAACGACAGGCGTGCTTTGGTTCAGGGCAATCCCGTCCCGGTACCAGTCATAGGTTTCCCCGGTCAGGTCCCTGCTGGTACTGAGGGTTACGGGTTCAGCAGGTCCGCATACGGTCAGGTCAGAGCTGGTGATGTCCAGGGTTTCATTAACCCTGAGCTGTACCGGCAAATCATTTGAAACGGGGCTGTATGAAGAAATTGCCGCCTCAACATGATAGTCTCCGTTTTCTGAAATATCGGTCAGGCTGATGCTGGAAGCGGTCGCCCCACTTACGGGGTTTTCATTCAAATACCACTGGAAGGTCATGTCATTCAGCACATCTGAGGTGATATCCGTTTCATTTCCGGCAGGGTCCAGAGCAACCACCCGGGTTACTTCCAGGACGGTGCTGATGTTGGTACAAGGAGTATAATCACCGTTATATGCAATCTCTACACCCAATGAGGATGGGGCCACGACCGTTGTGCTTTCAGAATCCACAGAGGTGCTGCTGCATGCGCCGCCGGTAAGCGTGACCCGAACGAAGTATTCGCCGGTTTCAGCGTCTGAAACAGAAAGGGAGGTATTGGTAGCCCCGGAAATAGAATTCCCGTCCCGATACCATTGATAGGTTACCCCTGAAGCATCCGTGGACACGCTCAGATTAGCGCTTTGTCCAGGCAGTACAAGGATATTGGCCGGGTTTTCCCGTGTCACCGTAAAGTCGCCGGCATTGGTAATCGTGATGGCGGCAGAACGCTCTACGCAGGCGTCATCCCCGAAAATCTCTACCTGATAGTCCCCTTCAAAACCGGGGACACCGGCATCTACCAACAGGGAAGAATTGTCAATCGCGGGGCTCGTTATGGCCGTGCCGTCCTTATACCAGGTATAGGTAAGCCCCTGGCCTGTAATATTGGCCTCAAGTGATACGGTTTCTCCCGAACACAATGCGCTGACGGCCGGGGGATTAATGGCAATTCCAAGACTATTTCCGGTAGTTACATCAATAAGGTCGGAGAGGGTGTTACCGGACCCTGAACAGGAACCGAAATCGAGCTCTACAGCATACATACCGCTTTGGGCAACACTTATGGATGGCCCGTTTTCTGAAAGCGGCGTGCCGCTGCGATACCAATTGTACTGATAGGTATTAGAATTAGGAAGCCCGTACACTTCGAGGGTTATGGTGTTTCCATCACAGACCTCTGCGGTGCCGTCCCCATAATCGGACTGACCCTGAGGACGTATGGTAAGGGAGGAAGTCACATCCAGATAGTACATCGGATACGGATCCGAGGCGGGGCTGGTACGTGCCGGACTCGTGCTACGAACGCGCAAACGATAGCCCTCGCCACGGGTATCCTGGGGTAAAGAGAACTGGAAATAAAAATCAAATACGGTGTTTTTGCTATCGTCCCTTGCGAGCTCAACTGCGTTGGCGAAGTCTCCTGTTGCATTGGAGAGCTCCAGAATAAATTCATTGTCAGAATTTACAAGGGGCGGGGCCCAGGTGAAACGCACCCAGTAGTCGTTAAAGCTGTCAGAGGCGCAGGCCGCGCTCCAGGGGTTGGTTCCCGGGGGAGGTGTTTGGTTGGGGGCTGCTTCAGGAGCATTGAGCACCTGAGCGGACCCTTCCTGAATCCACAGGAAACCACATAGTAGGGCTGTGGTTAGAAGTAATTTTCTTCGCATGAGTCTCAGCTTGAATTGTGTTTGTGACTTTTTTATGCCCTACAAAAGCGGAAAGCGACAAGCGGTTTTTAGGCTTATGCCGTTTCCAATTCATTTAAAAACAAATATGGCCTATAGCGGTCCCCTAATGAATTTAATGTTGTCGACCGGATCAATTATGTTGTGAAATGGGGGGATTTGTATGGATGTACTTATTAATTTTATCGTTGAACGGCATTTTTCTACCTTTACCGCTTCAATTCTGATCCGATGAGTGACAAGGGAAAATCCCTGAATTTCATAGAGCACATTATAGAGGAGGACCTCCAAAATGGCTTTCCAAATAAAAAGCTCCGGTTTCGGTTTCCACCAGAGCCGAACGGGTACCTGCATATTGGCCACGCAAGTTCGATTTGCCTGAATTTTGGCCTTGGCCTGCGGTACAGTGCCCCGGTGAACCTCAGGTTTGACGATACCAACCCCACCAAGGAGGAACAGGAATATGTGGACGCCATCAAAAAAGACGTGCAATGGCTGGGGTTTGAATGGGACCGGGAGTGTTATGCCTCAGATTATTTCCAGCAGCTGTACGATTGGGCGGAAGCATTGATCCGGGATGGAAAGGCTTATGTGGACAGTCAGAATTCTGAAGAGATCGCAAAACAAAAGGGAACTCCCACAGAAGCCGGCAAAAACAGTCCATACCGGGACCGGCCTGTGACGGAAAACCTGGAGCTTTTCCAAAAGATGAAGGAGGGCGCTTTCGAGGAAGGCGCCCATGTCCTCAGGGCAAAAATAGACATGGCTTCTCCCAACATGCTGATGCGGGATCCGGTCATGTACCGGATCCTGCACAAGGCCCATCACCGGACAAATACCGATTGGTGTATTTATCCTCTCTATGACTGGACCCATGGGGAAAGTGATTATATCGAGCAGGTTTCACACAGTTTGTGCACTCTTGAATTTGCCCCGCACAGGGAGTTGTACGACTGGTTCCTCGACCAGGTGACCCAGACAGAGAAGGTTCGACCGAAACAAAGAGAATTTGCCAGGAGGAACCTGAGTCACACCGTGGTTAGCAAAAGGAAGCTCCTTCAGTTGGTGGAACAGGGCCACGTCAAGGGCTGGGATGACCCAAGAATGCCCACTATATCAGGCTTGAGAAGGCGCGGATGTACCCCGGAAGCCCTGCGAAATTTCGCAGACACCATAGGTATAGCCAAACGGGAAAATGTTGTGGATGTCGCGCTTCTGGACCACCATATGAGGGAACACCTTAACAAGATTACCCCCAGGGTGATGGCGGTACTGGACCCCGTGAAGGTGGTTATTACAAATTACGAGGAAGATGCCGAAGAATGGTTGGTGGCGGAGAACAACCCTGAAGATCCGGAGGCCGGACACCGGGAATTGCCTTTTTCCCGAGAGCTCTATATTGAAAGGGAAGATTTCAGGGAGCAGGCAAACCGGAAGTTTTTCCGACTCAAGCTGGGCAAGGAAGTGCGCCTTAAAAATGCCTACATAATAAAGGCGGAGTCAGTGGTGAAGGATCCGGAGGGAACTATTCTGGAAATACACTGCAGCTATGATCCAAAGAGCAAAAGCGGGAGCGGAACCCCTGAAAGTCTTCGAAAGGTGAAGGGAACCCTTCACTGGGTTTCCGTAAAACACGCTGTAGAGGGGGAAGTGCGGCTTTATGACCGGCTTTTTTCTGACCCAACACCTGACGGGCATAAAGGCAAGGATTTTCTCGATTTTATAAACCCGGATTCCCTGAAAACGGTCACCGCAAAACTGGAACCCGGCCTGAGGGATGTGCAGCCCGGAGAACGGCTTCAGTTTCAAAGGCTAGGGTATTTTTGTGTGGACGCGGACAGCACCACCGGACACCCCGTTTTCAATCGCACGGTCACCCTGAGGGATACCTGGGCAAAAATCGAACAAAAGCAATCATAGAAGTTGCCAATCCTACGAGAAATACCAATCGATATATTTTATGAAGAATTGACTTATAATAAGCCCCTGCTGGGGCTTTTTTCTCCTATAACAGGAATCCCTTCTCCTTTCTGGTGATTGTCGCTCACAGGGCGCCTGAGGCCTTTGTCCGGGCAGCCGGGAGGATTTATGGCTGTTACACCGTATTTAATTAGACAAGGCCTGTGATTTTTCGGTGCCTGCGATAAATTCCGTATCTTATAGGTCCTTTTGGAGTAAACCTCCTTTTCATTTTACTAATCATTTAAAATTTAAAATATTATGGCAAACGATAGTGGATCTGTATTACTGGCATTACTGGTTGGCGCGGCAATCGGCGCCGGAGTAGGAATACTGTACGCCCCAGACGAGGGGAGCAAAACACGGCAACGAATTAAAGACAAGGCCGAGGAGGCTTCGGATGACCTTCTTCAAAGGGTGAGTAACGCCCGGGACGAGCTCACCAGGTCCGCTCAGGATCAGAAAGCAGAATTTGACAAAAGACTGGAGGAAACGATTTCCAAAATGAGCTATAAGGCAGACGATATTATCGCAAGCCTTGAAGAGAAGCTCGAAGAACTCCGGAAAAAGAACGCCCAGTTACAGAAATAGGAATGGCTTTCGAAGAGTTAAAGAATGATCTGTCCGACTCCCAGCGGGCGGCCAGGGACTATATTGAAAGTACCGCCGATTATTACAAGCTAAAGACGTTTAAGTTTGTGATGAAAGTAGCCATTGCCCTGACAGTGGTACTGTTCCTGGGCACCCTGGGCCTGCTTGCCCTGCTCTTTCTTTCTGTTGCGGCATCGGTGGCAATCGGAAATTACCTGGGCAATTTCACTCACGGTTTTTTAGTGGTCGGCTGCTTTTATTTGGTGGTTGCCCTGTTGGCCTATTTATTCCGTTCCAGGCTTGAAGCACCGGTTCTCAAGAAATTTTCCAAATACTATTTCGAGGACAAATGAAAAATAAAATTTATACCTCATTTGAAGAAGTAGACAAAGACCTGAAAGTCCTTAAACTGAGGCGGCAGATTGCTCATGAGGAAATCAAGGGGGACCTGGCCGATATAAAAAGCCGTTTTGAACCCCCGGAGTTGCTAAGCAGTCTTCGGGATGGGTTCCTGAAGAAATTGCTTTTCTCCTGGCTCGTTGGGTTTATTATCCGCAAGATCAGAAAATAAAAAAACCCGGATTTTTCCGGGTTTTTGCTTATGCCTTCTTATCTCCTGCTGACCCCTGTTGTTTTTTCATGGCCTCGCCAATCTGATTACTCGCGGTGAAAGAGGCCACCATGTTGTTTAGCATGTTGCTCGCGGCTTCAGGCGAGTTGGGCAGCAGGATGAGATTTGTGTTTGTCTCCTCCCCTATTGCCTGCAGGGTGTCATAGTGTTGCGTTACAACTATAAGGGCAGAGGCTTCCTGTGAATTTATTCCAACTTTGTTGAGCACTTCCACGGACTCCTCCAGGCCACGGGCAATTTCCCTGCGCTGGTCTGCGATCCCCTGGCCCTGCAATCGTTTACTTTCCGCTTCAGCCTTGGCCTTTTCCACCATGAGGATTCGGGCTGCATCGCCTTCAAACTGGGCTGCGATCTTTTCGCGCTCGGCAGCATTGATACGGTTCATGGCAGATTTTACCTGGGCATCGGGGTCAATATCCGTAACCAGGGTTTTAATGATGTCGTAGCCGTATTCCAGCATCGCATCCTGCAACTCAGCTTTTACCGCAATCGCGATATCGTCTTTTTTGACGAAGACATCATCGAGCTTCATTTTTGGGACTTCGGCCCGAACCACATCAAACACATAGGAGGTAATTTGTTCATGCGGGTATTCCAGCTTGTAAAAGGCATCATAGACCTTGCTTTTTATAACCACGTATTGGACAGAAACTTTCAGCTTTACGAACACGTCGTCCAGGGTCTTGGTCTCCACAATCACATCGAGTTGCTGGATTTTAAGGCTTAAGCGGCCTGAAATGCGATCCACCAGAGGGATTTTCATCTGAAGGCCTGAATTGCGGATGCTCTGAAACCTACCGAACCGTTCGATGACCGCTGCAGTCTGTTGCTTAACCACAAAAAAAGAAGCGAATAGAATTATAACGACTACCACAATCACCGGTAGCCAGAAGAAGATATTTACCATGGCGTTACTTGCTAAAGTTTAAGGAAGATACAAAGACTGATCTAATGATTTGTCTTAAAAAATTCGAATTTGTTACACCCTTATGCGGGGGTTCCCAGGACTTGAAGTGCGCGTTCAATCCTGTTGAGGGTCTCTTCCTTTCCCAGTAGCTCCATGATGTCAAAGAGGTGCGGTCCTTTCATGGCGCCAACAAGGACTAACCGAAGCGGGGGCATAACTTGGCCGAAAGACAGCCCTGAAGCTGTCAGCCACTCCTTGACAGCCTTTTCGGAGGAGGAGGACCTAAAATCCTCCAGAGGGCTCAGCACAGAGACGAGCTCCTTCATGCGCGCCGGGGTTTCCGGTTTCCACTGTTTTCGCACAGCTTTTTCCTCAAAGGCTTCAGGGGCCCGGAACAGGTAGGACCCGAGATCCCATAATTCGCGAACAAAGGATGCCCTTTCGCGGATCATGCCGATGGCCTTGGTAAGGTAGGCTTCGGAGTAAGTATCGGCCTCCTTAACGTGCTCAGTCAGTACGGGCCTGAAAAGTGCCACGAGCTCCGAAAGGGGCTTTAGCTGCAAGTACTGGTGATTATACCATTTGTTTTTTTCCGGATCAAAGCGGGCACCGGATTTCTGTACCCGGCCCAGGTCGAAAGCGGTTATAAGCTCTTCCTTTGTAAACATCTCCTGCTCTGTGCCCGGGTTCCAGCCCAGCATCGCCAGAAAATTCAGGACAGCCTCGGGGAAATAGCCGCTTTCCCGGTAGCCTTCACTTTCTTTCCACGTCAGGGGAAATACGGGAAACCCTAGTTTTTCACCATCCCGTTTGCTCAGCTTGCCTTTGCCCCGTGGTTTCATAATCAGCGGGAGGTGGGCAAATTGCGGGGGATTCCAGCCAAAAGCCTCATATAGTTTATGGTGCAGGGCAAGGGAGGGAAGCCACTCCTCCCCTCGGATTACATGACTTATTTTCATCAGGTGGTCGTCCACGATGTTTGCCAGGTGGTACGTGGGCATCCCATCGCTCTTAAACAGCACCTTGTCATCCAGGGTGTTCCCGTCGATACGGATTTCCCCACGGATTATATCCCTGAGGTTGACCACGGTATCCATCGGCCATTTAAAGCGGACGACATAGGCATCTCCGCGATTCAGCCTTTCCGCAACCTCATCCTTGCCAAGGGAAAGGGAATTATTAAGGCGCTCCCTGTTTTCCCAGTTGTAAGTAAAGGTTTTTCCCTGTTTTTCCTGTTGCGTTCGATACCCGTCCAGCTCTTCAGTCGTATCAAAGGCGTAGTAGGCCCATCCCGACTCAATAAGCTCCACGACGTGTTTTTGATATAGGTCTATGCGCTCACTTTGTCGGTAAGGCCCGAGTTCTCCAGCCTTCCCGGGGCCCTCGTCAAACGGGATGCCAAGCCATTCCAGGGATTCGACAATATAGGCTTCAGCTCCCGGGACATACCGGTTTTGATCGGTATCTTCGATGCGAAGGATGAACGCTCCTCCGTGTTTCCTGGCGAAAAGGTAGTTGAACAGGGCTGTTCGGACCCCGCCTATATGAAGCGGTCCTGTTGGGCTGGGGGCAAACCTGACACGAACAGAGTCTTTCATAGCGAAATTTTAGGGACAAAGATAGACACGGAAAGCCTAGAAACAAGAAAGGCCTCAGCTGGTTTTCATTTCCGAGGGCACCCTGGGGTTCATGATTCGAAACCAAAGGGGAGGAAACAGGGAAAGGACCATGGAAGTGGGGTAGCCGAAAGGCATTTCCGGAGACGCCTCGTTATAATCCAGAAGCTGGTATTTTTTTGAGGACTTATAGTGGTGGTCACTGTGCCTCGTTAATTCATAGAGGACAATACGACCCATGATGTGGTTGCTGTTCCAGGAATGGATTTGTCGAACCCGCTCGTACCTGCCGGATTTCAGTTTTTTTCGCAGAAGCCCGTAATGCTCGATATAATTCACGGTTTCCAGCAACAGGAACCCGATGATTCCGCAAACCACCAGAAAACCCGCAGCAAAGGCGCCAAACAGCACATAAAGAGCGGTCAGGTAAATTGCCTGGATGACCAAATACCACAGCATGTCGTTGTACTTCGAAAAGAACCCCCGAGCGGCCCGCTTCAGCAGGGTTTTTTGTATCCGCCAGGCATTGAGATATTGACGTGTAACAGAGGTAACCCAGAAATGGTATACCGGCTGGTTGTATCTGGCCGTCGCCGGATCCTCTTTGGTGGCGGCATTCTGGTGGTGGCCAAAGTTGTGCTCTATATAGAAATGCATATAGAAGCTGGGAAGGAGCAACAGCTTGCCGAGAAAACGGACCGGGGAGGATTGCCTGTGGCCCAGCTCATGACCTACATTAATGCCATTGGTACCCAAAACAATGCCCAGGGACAAAGCCATGCCGACGTATTCAAAAGGATAAAGGAAACCGGAGCTGGCTTTCGTTCCCACCAGCCAGATGAGGGCGTAAACAATAGGGATATTGGCATACAACATCCAGTCATATATCGGGTTAATTGCCTCCTGTTTTTTCTCGGAGGCTTCCAGGTTTTTTTCATCCTCCGGCAATAGAACTTCAAGCAGGGGGATGAGCATAAAGGCATAAACGGGGGTCAGGTAATACCAGAACTGTCCCTGGGAAATCCCGATAAAAGCGGAAAGGGGAATCGTGTATGCAGCGAGGTATTTGAACGAATTCATACCGGCTTTTAACATGTTTTTGGCCGTTGAATTAAAGGCTTCGTGCTATCTTGGTACTAAAGATATGAAAGCTTAATTCGGGCATGCGCAGCCTGTTGCTTTGGTTTGGAATCCTGCTTGAGGGATTTCTCCTGCTTCGATACATCGCGCTGCCCTTGCTGTATATGTTCAGGCTTCGGAAAGGACTTTCGTATAAGGAGGGCTCCAGAATCATAGGAACACACTTCTCTGAAGTAAACGATACGCTTTATAACCTCCTTGAGCTTGCCGAACATCGAAAAAAGACGGAACTATTGCTGGCCAGCATAGAACAACGCTCCCAGGACCTGATGAAGGTGCCTTTTCAGCGGGCGATCAATATGCGCGAGGCATACAAGTACGTCAGGTATGCGATTATACCGGCGCTGCTTATTCTTTTAATCTGGCTGAGCGGGCGTGGGATCGAATTCTTTGAGTCTTACGAAAGGGTAGTTAAATACGAGATGGCTTTTGAGCCGCCGGCCCCTTTCCGGTTCGAATTATTAAACCCCACACTGCGTCAGCGGGAAGACAAACCTTTCGCGCTGAAACTTACAACTATTGGGCAGGAGCAACCGGAACAGGTGAAACTCATTCTTGATGGAACCCCCATGATCATGGAGAAATCAGGGAATCATTTTGAATACACTTTTCAACCCCCCTTAAAATCCACACAATTCAATTTCCAGGCAGCCGGAATCTCATCGCGCACCTTTGATTTGGAGGTGCTTAAAATCCCGGTTATCGATCAGTTCGAAATGAAATTCGAGTATCCCGCGTATCTCGGCCGCGGGGACGAGCGCATCAGCGGGACCGGAAACACTACCCTGCCTGAGGGAACAACAGTGACCTGGAACCTGAGCACCGTACATGCAGACAGCCTGAGATATCTGGACCAGGACACCCTTCTGCAGGCTCCTTCAGGAGACAGAAATGTAACTTTTCAAAGGCGGATCTGGAAAGGCACAAATTATACGATCAGCGCCTCCAACCAGGACGTGGGGGAGTATGACAAACTTAACTACCGCATAGAGGTGGTGCCGGATGAGTTTCCGGAAATCAGGGTGGACATGGAACGGGATTCCCTGGATCCGAACGTGGCGTATTTTGCCGGCAACATTACCGATGATTACGGCATTGCTTCCCTGGAGGTTATAACCTATCCCTCAGGGGAAGAATCGCGCAAGCAGGTTTTGGAACTTCCCGTATCCCATACAACATACCATTCGTTTTATTACACATATCCCAGCGGGTTAGAAGTTCAGAAAGGCAAAGATTACATTCTTTATTTTATGATTCGGGACAATGATGGCAACAGGGGTGGAAAAGCCAGGAGAAGCCGGGAATTCAGACTTAGCGTCCTCAATGATGCAGAACTCAGAAAGCAAATGCTTGAATATCAGGAGGGGCTGCTACAGGGCTTTGAGAAGACCATGAAAGAACAAGAGCGTCTGGATGAAAGCTTAAAAGAGATAGAAAAGTTTCGGAAGGAAAAAGAAGCTCTTGATTTTGAGGACAAGCAGAAATTAAAGGATTTTCTGAAGCGTCAGGAGAAACAGGAAAAGCTTATGGAAAAATTCAGCCGGGAACTGGCTGAAAGTATGCAGGAGGGTAATTCCGATGAAGAAAAGGAGTTGCTTAAAGAGCGATTAGAGCGTCAGGAAGCCCAGGCGAGAAAAAATGCCGCCCTTATGGAAGAGATCCAGAAAGTCCTTGACAAACTAGACCAGGAAGCCTTTGAAGAACGGATGGAAGAAGTTTCTAAGAATCAACGGGGCAACCAAAGAAACATGCAACAACTCCTGGAGCTTACAAAACGGTATTACGTACAACAGAAATCAAGACAGCTCTCACGACAACTTAAAAACCTATCGGAACGGCAGGATTCGTTGGCAAATTCGAGTATATCGGACAAACCCTTAAAAGAAAAACAAGATAAGCTAAATGAGGAATTTAGGGGAGTGCGTAAGCAGCTCGAGCAATTAGAAAAGGATAACGAAGCCTTAAAAAAGCCCCAGCCCTGGAAACGGGAGGAACTTAAAGAGGAATCCATTCAGAGGGATCAGGAAGAAGCGCTGAAAAGATTAGATGAGAAAGAAGACAAGCCTCAGGCGGAGGAGAATCCTGCAGAGGGCAAAGAAATAAAGGACAAGCAAAAAGGAGCCGCAAGGAAATTACAGGAATTAAGCGAGGCCCTGGATCAGGGGGCCTCCATGGGCGGCTCCCAGTCCATCGCGGAGGACGCAGAAATGCTTCGTCAGATTCTCGATAACCTTATTACCTTTTCTATTGAGCAAGAGACTTTATTCAGTAAGGTACAGGACCTGGACGAGAGCGCAGCGAGCCATTCAGCAGACATTAAGAAACAAAAGGAGTTGCGGGCTTTATTCGAACATGTGGACGACAGCCTTTTCGCCCTCTCCTTGCGCAGGGCTGAAATATCTGAAATAATCAATAAACAAATCACGGAGGTTTACTACAATATAGACAAGGGACTGGAAAGCATGGGCGACAACAACTGGTACAGGGGGGCGTCCTACCAGCAGTATGTTATAACTGCTACCAACGAATTATCTGCCTTCCTTGCGGACCTGCTTGACAATATGCAACAATCCTTGCAACCCGGACAGGGTGAAGGAGGAAGCGGTGATTTCCAGTTGCCAGACATTATTCAGAGCCAGGAACAGCTACGACAGAGGGCGATGCAAGAGCAGGGGAAAGGGTCTAATCAGGGGAATCAAAAGGGACCTCAGGACGGGGAATCTACCGGAAGCGAAGGGAATAAGTCCGAAGGACAGGCACAGGATCCTTCCGGCGAAGGCGGTGATGGAGAGGGAAAAAACGCGAAAGAAAATGGAAATCGAGAGGGTAATTCTGGCGAAAGTAAGGGTAAATCCGGGCAACCTGGAGGCGACGAGGAATCCTATGCTGAATTCTTTGAGATATACAAGGAGCAACAAAAAATCCGACAACAACTCGAAAGGCAGTTAGAGAACCTGATTAACGAAGGGGATCGTAAACTGGGTGAAAGGATATCCCGGGAAATGGAGCTTTTTGAAGAAGAACTCCTTCGGAACGGTATTACAGAGCGAACCGCGGAACGCCTTAATCGGATCCAGCAACAGTTAATGCAATTAGAAAATGCAACCTTGCAACAGGGCGAACGGAAAGAGAGAGAAAGCAGGACGAACAAAGATGTTTTTACGAATCCAATAATGACCAGACCAGAGGGTTTTAAAAGAAGCAAGGATGAAATAGAATTTTTGAATCGACAGGTATTACCTTTGCGCGGAATTTATCGTAAGAAGGTAAAACTTTATTTCAATCAAAGTGATAACATACCACTACCTGACTGATTTTAAGTTGGAAAACCATCCGGAATATACCGAATGGATTATTTCGTGTTTAAAATCTTTTAAGCGAAACGAAGGACAACTTCAATATATTTTCTGTTCAGACGAAGAGTTGCTCGGGATTAATCAACGCTATCTGAATCACGATTTCTACACAGATATTATTACTTTCCAATACGGAGAACATCCCTTCATAGCAGGGGATATTTATATCTCTGTGGACAGGGTCAGGGATAATGCAGCAACGTACCAGGTTCCTTTTGAAAATGAGCTGAAAAGGGTTATGATACATGGTGTGCTGCATATGTTGGGTTTTAAAGACAGCGCTCCTGAAGAAAAGCTGCAAATGCGGGCAAAAGAAGAGGAAATGATACAGATGTTCCACGTGAAACATTAAAGCTATGTTTTCAGAAGTTTATGATGTAATTGTAGTTGGAGGTGGACACGCAGGATGTGAGGCAGCAGCAGCTTCCGCAAACATGGGTTCTAAAACCCTGCTTGTAACCATGAATTTACAGACCATAGGACAGATGTCCTGCAATCCGGCTATGGGGGGAATCGCGAAAGGACAAATTATTAGGGAAATCGATGCGTTAGGGGGTTATTGTGGCGTAATAACCGACCGATCCGCCATTCAGTTTAAAATGCTTAATAAGAGCAAAGGACCCGCCATGTGGAGTCCCAGATCCCAGAATGACCGAATGCGATTCGCGGAGCAGTGGAGAATTTCTTTAGAACAAACAGAAAACCTTGACTTTTACCAGGAAATGGTTCAGCGCATCCTTGTTAAGGGTCAAAAAGTGGTTGGCGTTGAAACATCCCTGGGCATAAAAATATCTGCCAGGTCAGTAATACTTACCAATGGCACCTTCCTTAATGGGCTCATTCATATAGGCGAGAAGAATTTTGGGGGAGGAAGAGCGGGAGAACGGGCCGCAACAGGGATCACCCAACAGCTCGAAGAATATGGTTTCGATTCCGGCAGGATGAAGACAGGTACTCCGCCAAGAGTGGATGGCAGGAGTTTGAATTATACAAAAATGATCCCACAACCGGGGGATGATATTCCTGGTCATTTTTCTTTTTTGCCAACCCCAAGGCTAAAGGAGCAAAGGGATTGTCACATGACGTATACCAGTCCGGAAGTGCACGACCTGCTTCGGGAAGGGTTTGAACGGTCGCCGATGTTTAATGGCCGCATTCAAAGCGTAGGGCCCAGGTACTGCCCCTCCATTGAAGACAAGATCCATCGATTTAAGGACAAAGAACGACATCAGATTTTCGTTGAACCAGAAGGCTGGGATACTGTGGAAGTCTATGTGAACGGATTTTCCACTTCCCTTCCGGAAGACGTCCAATTTAAAGCGCTGCGCTCGGTAGAAGGATTTGAGAAAGTTAAATTCTTCAGACCTGGGTATGCCATTGAATACGATTATTTTCCCCCAACACAGTTGAAGCATACACTGGAAACAAAGCTCATTGAAAACCTTTATTTCGCGGGCCAGATTAACGGAACTACCGGATATGAAGAAGCTGGCGCACAAGGCCTGATGGCTGGAATAAATGCGCACTTGAAACTTAGGGAAAGGGATCCTTTTGTGTTGCGCCGGGACGAGGCCTATATTGGGGTTTTGATCGATGATCTAATTACGAAGGGAACGGAAGAGCCTTACAGAATGTTTACTTCACGAGCGGAATACAGAACGCTTTTAAGACAGGATAATGCGGACCTCCGCCTCACCGAAAAATCTTATAATTTGGGTCTGGCATCTGAAGAACGGCTGCGGTTGGTTGAACAAAAGAAAGAGCAATCAGGGGAACTTGTAGGGTTTTTTAAAAAGACCAGTTACACACCGGATGAAATAAACCCTATTCTCGATTCAGTGGGTTCTAAGGAAGTTGATCAGGGAGACAAACTCTTCAAGGTGTTTTCCAGGCCCAAAGTTAAGATGGAGCATATGATGCAACTGGAACGAGTCTCAAATTTTATCAGGGAAAAGTGCATGAGGGAGGATGTTTTGGAGCAGGCCGAAATTCAGGTTAAGTATGCCGGTTACATAGAAAAAGAAAAGGCAAATGCTGACAAACTCCAGAGACTCGAGAACATCAAAATCCCCGAAAGCTTTGATTACAGGAAGTTGTCATCCCTGTCAATGGAAGCCAGGGAAAAACTAAGCAAAATTAAACCAGCCACCATTTCCCAGGCGTCACGGATAAGCGGGGTATCCCCGAGCGACATAAGCGTACTGCTGGTTTTTTTAGGCCGATAGTTCCACGTGGAACCTTATAAAAACCAGAAAGCCGCTTCAGACTTATAAAGTAGAGTTGCCCAACATGTAATTTGCCCTCCGATGCAAGAGCCCTATTTAAAGACAAAGGACTTCCTGGTTTCTGGAAAAGAATTCGAGCTTTTCTGGAATGAGGAATACCGATGTCTGCAAACGGCCCCCGTACCGGACGACCTGAAAATTTATTACAAAAGTCCGGAGTATATTTCGCATTCAGACCGGGCCGAAACATTTCTGGAGAAGATTTATCAGCGGGCAAAAAGGATCAACTTGAAAAGAAAGTTCCGAATTGTTCAGAAGCTTCTGAAAGGGGAGGGGGTTTTGATGGATGTTGGGGCCGGGACAGGTGACTTTCTTAAATATGCTCAGGAAAGGGGATGGGAGGCCTATGGAGTGGAGCCGGATGACCAGGCCAGGGAACGGGCTCATCAAAAGGGGGTCTCAGTCTACAAAAGTCTCGCTGTACAAAACCAGCCTGCTTATGATGTGATTTCTTTTTGGCATGTGTTTGAACACCTCAGAAGCCTCGAAGAAAGCATAGATGAAATATCAGCCGCCCTGAAACCCGGGGGGCATCTTGTTATCGCCGTTCCGAATTACAAATCTTTGGACGCCAAATTCTACAAAGAACATTGGGCGGCATTTGATGTTCCCAGGCATTTGTGGCATTTTTCCAGGGACTCCATAAAACACTTGTTTACCCCTAAAGGATACGAGTTGTTATCCGTAAAACCGCTATGGCTCGACGCATTTTACATTTCCTGGCTTTCCGAGACCTACCGAAAAAAATGGCTTGCACCCCTTTTAGGGTTTGTCATCGGCTTACTTTCGAATCTCGCGGGTCTTGTTTCCGGCGAATACTCCTCCCATGTTTATATACTGCAAAAAGAAGCCAAATAAAGCCGTCTCAGCCCCAAACAAGACCCGAATGGAATACATGGTGCTTATGTGAAAAAAGGACGTCTCAGGCTGAACTATAGGGGCTTTCCAGAATAAGATATATCTATAGAAAACAGAAAAACAATAGAGGACGCCAATGTTTTTATAAAATGTAAAATTCAAGAAATTTCCGGCCTTTATCGCATCAACCCAAAAGCTTTTCTATTTTTGCGGCAAATAACTAAAGCAGATATAATGAAGAATTGGATATTTCCGGTCGCGGCGTTTTTCTTACTGGGTTGTCAGCAGGACAAAATCGGCTATGTAGACAATGTGAAGCT
>JARRQA010000004.1:0-21624 GCA_037382325.1 Robiginitalea sp. | reverse complement strand
GCGGTGGAAATTGAATCCATCTTTAAACTGCGTTAGTGCATAACACCATGGAAAACGAGACCTGGTTTCTGGTAGCGAAATCGAAGCAGATCGACTCCCCTGCCCTGCTGATCTTCCCGGAACGCATCCGGCACAACATCGAGCAGATGGTACAAATCGCAGGGGACCCAAAGCGACTTAGGCCACATGTAAAGACCCATAAAATGACGGAGATCATCCGCATGCAGCAAAAGGCGGGGATTGACAAATTCAAATGTGCTACCCTGGCGGAAGCCGAAATGCTGGCTCGTTGTAAGGCCGGGGACGTGCTGGTGGCGTATCCGCTGACCGGCCCGGGACCAGACCGGCTTGCAACGCTTCAAAAGAAGTATCCCGGAACCCGGTTTTCCAGCCTGGTGGACCATCCGGAAAGCCTCGTTGCCCTGGAGACCTCTGCAAAAGAGGCCGGCAGGCCTATCGGGGTCTTCCTCGATCTCAATGTAGGGATGAACCGAACCGGAATAGCCCCGGACAAGGAGGCGGCAGATCTCTATGCCCGCATGATTTCCAGCCCATTACTGGATTGTCGTGGCCTGCATATTTACGACGGTCATTTGCGAGATCCGGACCCCTTAAAGAGAGCCCGCGACTGCGACAGGGCCTTTGAATCTGCCCAAAAACTCGCGGACCGGCTGAAGGATTCCGGATTCGTGGTTCCCGGCATGGTCGCCGGTGGCTCCCCCACATTCCCATTCCATGCCAGAAGGGAAGGGGTCGAGCTGAGCCCGGGAACTACCCTGCTATGGGATGCCCGTTATGGGCAGCAATTCCCTGAAATGCCCTTTCTGCCGGCTGCCGCCCTGCTGTGCCGGGTGATCAGCAAACCGGCCCCCGGGACCATTTGCCTGGACCTGGGCCACAAAGCCGTGGCGGCCGAAATGGATTTCCCGCGGGTATCTTTACCCCAGCTCCCCGATAGTATCCAGGTGGGCCAGAGCGAAGAACACCTCGTTCTGCAATACGATAAGGCCGATACCCTTCCGATAGGAACTGAATGTTATGCCATCCCGATGCATATCTGCCCGACGGTGATCAAATACCCGGAAGCACTGGTAGTGACAGGTGGGGAGGTTACAGGCCGATGGCAAATTGCCGCGAGGGATTATCACCTAGCTGACTGACTCCCTGCATTTTAACGAATTTTCACCTTTGATTGGCAGGGTATTTGCTACTTTTACACTGAAAAAGAATTGCATGCGGCACCTGTTCTCCATATTGGTTTTGTGCTTCCTTACCGGACCACTCTCCGCACAAACGGATATCCCCAACAGCAGGAAAATCCGGATTGAGGCGAAGCCGGAGAAGGGACTGAGCCCGAATGCCTCCAATGGACTAAGCCTTCGAATGCCTTCGGTCCTCGGGGAATCCCCCAATTTAAATATGCGGGATTCGCTGTACCGGAATCCCGTGCAGATGCTCCCGGACAAGGAGCTCAAACAGGCTGGTCATGACCTGGTCATCAAACCGAAAATGTCCGAGGGGATGCAGGGTAACTCCGGAAAGCACTTTGGAGACATGTATCTCGGGGACATCAAAACGAAGGCTAAATTCGTCGGCATCGTATGCCGGGACCATGAATTTGTGGATGGGGACCGGGTCCGGATCTATGCCAATGACGAGGTAGTGGAATACAACATCCTGTTAACCGGTGCTTTCAAAGGAATCAACCTGGAACTCGACAAGGGTTTCAACCGGCTGGACTTCGAAGCCCTCAATCAGGGATCAACCGGACCGAACACCGCACAGGTGGACGTCTATGACGAGAAAGGACAGCTGCTGTATTCCAATAAATGGCTCCTGTCCACAGGTTCCAAGGCCTCCCTGATCATCGTCAAGGAGGATTAATCCACATTAATTGCGCTTCCCGGGATGGTAGGTCTCTTCTGCCCGTGACAGGACGTCTTCCCTGTAATAGGGCACTTCCTTGAAGGTGGCGTTGCGATACATTTCCGCCTGGTCGTCAAAATGGGGGGAATCCGGATCCCCACTTTGTCCTCCGGCAAGCAGGGATTTGGCGCGCACCCGGTCTCCGAATTCCACCACTGCTACAAAACTGTTGCCGCGTGTTCCGTAAATCTTTTTGGTATTGTTTGTATACCGGGCCCCATAGGCCGCCAGGGCACCCCACCTTCCGGAGGCAAACCCGATCGGAAGGCTTGGCTTGTTGTCGTCAAAAGGCTGGCGGATGGCCCCGTTAATGCGCTGATAGCGATTAACCTCCCCCCAGGGGAGTTCCCAGGTGCCAAAATCTGCTTCCAGCTGCTCAATGACGTTTCGGAAGGTGACCAGACGCTCATCATAGGGGGATTTACTCCCGAGATATTCCATAAGTTCCATATCACTGAGTCCTTCCGGACGTTGAGCGGTACGTCCGTAAAGCGTGCCGTAAAAATGTGCCAGGGTCATGGCCACGGACGCCTCTGAAGTTCGATAGTCCCATTGCCTGAGGACATCGATCGGACCCTTGAGTCCCGGATCCATTCCCGGGCGGGCATCAAAGGCGGTGACCAATCCGGGGATAAGAGATTCAAAAGCCGGCAGGTAGGGGTCGTAGGCCAGGTCGATCAGGGAATCCAGCGTATATCCCGACCGCCCCCTGAGCAATTCGATTGCGTGAACGCCCCGGAAGTTCTCCCGGTCCAGGGACATGTAATTGGGGTAATCCTCCCGTTTGGGGCTGAATTCAAGAGCTGAGGTATAAGGGGTGGAATTGCAATTTTGAATCCAGCCGTTGGGCGGGTTCAGCACCAGGATATTCTCATCCACCGAATGCAGGCCCTGCCAGTCAGTGGCAGGGTTGCTGCCCTCCACAGGCTCCCGGTAATTGTACTGCGGATCCCGCCTGGGGACAAAGTTGCCGTGAAAATAGGCGATATTCCCGTCCGCATCTGCATATACCGTGTTGTTGGAAGAATTTGTGCGGATGTCCATCATCTTACGAAACCCCTCATAGGAATCCTGTTTGGTACGAATAAAGGACTGTTCCAGGGCCCTTGGCGGGTCCCACATCATGGCTGATGCCACCGGCTTCCCCCCTATCTGGTGGGTTATGGGCCCATGGTGGGTACGGTACATGGGGAAGGTCCGCTGTGCCATGCTGTCCCCGGATTTGTAGGAGAGGGTTACTTCGGAGGTACGCACAGGCCGGAGTTCTTCCCCGTACCGGTAGACCGGGACCCCTTCCACTTCTGTGACAGTTTCCACGAACTCATCGATCACATCCGTATAGGTGGAGGTATGCATCCACCCTGTTTTCTCATTGAAGCCCTGATAGATGAAAAACTGCCCCCAGGTCACTGCGCCATAGGCATTTAGCCCTTCCTCACTCACCACGTGGATCTCCCCCCTGAAATAAAAGGACGTATGGGGATTGATCAGCAACAGGGCGTTTCCGGATTTGGTCAGGGACCCGGCTATGGCGATCCCGTTTGACCCCTGCGGTTCCAGTTCGGCCTCCTTACGTTTGAGCTCCATTTCCTCAGCTTCCGGGAAGGTAATCCCTTCCTCATAATAGGCGCGTAGCTTGCGCGTACTGATGCGTTCGATATCCCCGCCAATAGACCCCTCACTGAAATACATCGGCATCCAGGGTTCGAATCGGGTGAGCAGTTTTGGCTTTACCTCCGGATGTGTGTACAGATAATAATTTATTCCGTCAGCAAAGGCATTACAGAGTTTCTGTAACCAGGGTGGACTGCTCTCATAAGCTTCCATGGCCTCTTCCCTGGTCATGAACAGGCGTGCCCGAAGGTCACTGTAAAGGGCTTCCTCCCCCTCTACCTCAGCCAGTCTGCCAATAGCCCAGATATAGTTTTGTTCCACCCGGTTAAAGTCGTCCTCGCACTGGGCATAGAGCATACCAAAAACAGCATCTGCGTCGGTTTTGCCATAAATGTGCGGTACCCCGAAATCATCCCGGATAATGGTCACCTGGGAAGCCTGTTCCTCCCAGCGCAGTATTTCAGGGTCATTCTGGGGCTGCCCGCATCCCCAAATAAGGGCCAGCAGGCCTGTTAATAAAATTTTTTTCATCCGGAAAAGGTATTTAGGGCAGGGAAGATACGGAAATTCCGGTAGTGGGATCAATACCCTTTTGAGATTCCGACATTCTCAAATGCCCCATTTCAATGGGTTTCCAGGGACTTCCACACTTCCCGGGACGAGTTTCCCGGTATTCTTTGGCAAATGACTGGCCTTCCGGAAGTTCCACGAGGCTGATTTATGTCATAACATCTGACATATATCATGAAATGGGCCAAACAAATGCTGTAGTTTCACCCTGTGAATTGAATGGATAACTAACATTGGTCATGGAATTAAAGCAGACGCAGGAGAATGCCTATGTCCACTCAGGAGTGATTTCACGGATCAACAGAGGGTCGGTCATCGTATCACTGGATAAAAACATCCATTGTGAGACCTGTCATGCCAAAGGCGCATGCGGGGTCTCCGATTCGGCCTCTAAGGAAATCGAGGTGGTCAATACAGGACAGAGGTATACCCTGAATGAGCCCGTGGAGGTGATTTTGAAAAAGAACCTGGGACACAAGGCAGTATTCTGGGCCTATGTCTTCCCCTTCATCCTGATGTTGCTGACCCTGATGACGGCTTCCTTCTTCGTTACGGAATGGATAGCCGGTTTGTTATCACTCCTGATTCTTATCCCTTATTACCTGCTGATGCATGGGCTTAAGGGATATTTTAAAAGGACCTTTGACATTTCCATTCAGAGAATTTAAAGAGGCATGACGGATTCTATCCTTTATAGCGTGATTTTGCTGGCCCTTCTGGGAACTGTGGCCGCCCTGGTCTTATACCTGGTGTCCAAAAAGTTTTACGTGTATGAAGATCCCTTAATTGCCACCGTGGAAGATTTATTACCAGGGGCCAATTGCGCGGGCTGCGGCTCTCCAGGCTGCAGATCCTTTGCAGAAAAACTGGTGGCATCGGATGACATCTCCGATTTGTTTTGCCCGGTGGGCGGAAACGAAGTCATGAATTTGGTGGCAGGGGCACTTGGGAAAGAAGTCACAGAACAGGATCCAACCGTTGCAGTGATACGCTGTCAGGGAAGTTGCGAGGTACGGCCGAAGACCACCGAATACCAGGGACCGAGGTCCTGCGCTATCTCCTCCCTTATCTACAGTGGTGAAACCGATTGTCAGTTTGGTTGCCTGGGCGACGGGGATTGTGTTGAAGTCTGCAAATTTGACGCCATGTACATGGATGAAGCCACAGGACTTCCGGTGGTCATCACAGATAAGTGTACTTCCTGTGGCATGTGTGTGGAAGCCTGCCCGCGGAACATCATCGAGATGCGGCCAAAAAACAAAAGGGATTTAAAAGTCTTTGTGGGCTGTTTGAACGAGGAGAAGGGAGGAATTGCCAGAAAAGCGTGCTCGGTTGCCTGTATAGGCTGTTCCAAGTGTCTGGACATATGCCCGAAAGACGCGATCAGCATGGAGAACAGCCTGGCCTATATCGACCCCGAACTCTGTACCCTCTGCAGAAAATGCGTCGATGTTTGCCCGACCCATTCCATCATTGAAACCAATTTCCCCCCGCGTAAGAAAAAGAAAGTGGATCCTGGCGTTACCATCAAAGTACAACCGGTAAAACCGCAAAAAAATGCTTAGGACTTTTCCTAAAGGAGGTGTTCACCCGCCGGAGAATAAACTGACCTCCTCTAAACCCATCAAAAGGTTGCCGGCTCCCAAAGTGGTATACGTTCCTATATCCCAGCATATCGGCATTCCAGCTGAAATTATAGTAGACCGCAAGGACAAGGTCGAAATAGGGCAGGTCATTGCCAAATCAGGCGGGTTTGTCTCTTCCAATATTCACGCTCCCGTGGCCGGCACAGTGACCAAGCTCGACAAGATTATCGATACCCGGGGATACAAGCAGCAATGCATTGTGATCCGGACCGATCAAAAAAATGAAACCAACTTTGAGGAAATTGAGCTGCCCCTGGTGACGGAAATTAAACTGGAACCACAGGAAATCCTGAAACGCATTTCGGATTTCGGGATCGTCGGGCTGGGCGGGGCCACCTTTCCCTCACACGTCAAACTGAATATAAAAAAGGACAAAAAATTAGACTGCCTGATCATCAACGGGGTGGAATGTGAACCCTATTTGACTGCAGACCACCGGTTGATGCTGGAAAAAGGGGGTGAAATCCTGGTAGGCATCCGGATCCTGATGCAGGCATTGCATGTAGACAGGGCCATCATCGGGATCGAAAACAACAAAAGGGATGCCATCGAAAACTTCAAAAAGCTCACCTCGGGCGACCCTGGTATCCAGATAGCCGCCCTAAAGGTAAAATACCCGCAGGGAGGTGAGAAACAACTGGTAAGGGCCCTTTTGAAAAGGGAAGTTCCAAAAAACGGGCTCCCGCTGGATGTGGGGGTGGTCGTCCACAACGTGGGTACTGTTTTTGCCATTTACCAGGCGGTACAGCACAACAGGCCCCTAATGGAACGGGTCGTCACCGTAACCGGTAAAAAACTGAAAGACCCGTCGAATTTCTGGGCGCGGATTGGAACCCCCATAAGTGACCTCCTCGATGCCGTTGGCGGCATCCCTGAGGACACCCGTAAAATTGTCAGCGGGGGACCCATGATGGGCCGGGCCCTGAAAAACACGGATGTACCGGTTACGAAGGGAACCTCCGGCATCCTCGTGATTTCAGAGGATGAAGCCAGCCGGGGAGAACCCAGAAACTGTATCCGGTGCGGGGAATGCGTGGATGTATGCCCGATGGGTCTGGAGCCACACCTGTTGATGAACCTTTCCGAGAAAGGCATGTACGAGAAAGCAGCTCAGGAAGATATCCTGACCTGCATAGAATGCGGCTCCTGCAGTTATGTGTGCCCGTCACACCGTCCCCTCCTGGACTACATACGATTTGGACAAACCATTGCAAAACAACTCGAATCGACTAAAGGGTAGCTATGAGCGACCAACCCATCATTGTTTCCGCCTCTCCTCACGTACATTCGGACCGAACCGCCAAAAAACTGATGTACGATGTTGTAATCGCACTGATCCCGGCATTTCTGGTCTCCCTGTACGTCTTCGGAATAAATGCGCTTATCGTAACGGCCGCTGCCGTTATTTCATGCCTTTTGTTTGAATACCTTATTCAGAAGCATCTTTTGAAAGCGGAGGTCACCATCGGGGATGGCTCTGCCCTGATCACCGGAATCCTGCTGGCCTTTAACCTGCCGGCGGGTATCCCCGTATGGATGGTGGTAGTGGGAAGCCTGGTTGCCATAGGTGTGGCCAAACTCTCTTTCGGAGGTGTCGGGTACAACATCTTTAACCCGGCCCTGGTCGGTCGGGTTTTCCTGCTGGTATCCTTTCCCGTCCAGATGACGCTTTGGCCTACGGCTGTGGAGAATAACACCTCTGTGGTGGATGCGGTTACCGGTGCCACCACCCTCGGGCTCATAAAGGAGGGGGTACAGTTCGGCGAAACGATGTCCACCATCAGCGCCAGCATCCCGTCTGCCCAGGAAATGTTCCTGGGGATTACCTCGGGTTCCCTAGGTGAAATGTCGGCCCTGGCCCTGATCCTGGGCGGGATATACCTCATTGCCCGAAAGGTGATTTCATGGCATATCCCGGTTACCGTACTGGCCACTATCGCCGTGATGACTGGTGTTTTCTGGTGGCTAGATCCGGAACATTATGCCAACCCGCTGATTCACGTGCTTTCAGGCGGAGCCATTCTGGGGGCCTTTTATATGGCAACCGACCTGGTAACCAGCCCGGTCACAAAAAAAGGGATGGTCATCTTCGCCCTGGGGATTGGCGTGATTACCGTGGTGATCCGGTTGTTCGGATCCTACCCCGAGGGGATCTCCTTTGCCATTTTAATCATGAACGCATTTGTTCCGCTTATCAACAGCTATTTCAAACCCCGCAGGTTTGGATCGAGAATCAAAGCCAAAATCATGTGACCATGAAAAAGAAGGAATCAACGCTCGTCAATATGGTGGTCGTCCTTTTTGTCATTACGCTGGTGGCCGGTCTGACGCTTGGCTATGTGAATGACCTGACCCTGGAACCAAAGGCGAAGGCCCGGCTGGCCAAAAAAGTCAATGCCCTTAAGAATGTCCTTCCGGCCTTTGACAACGATCCGGTCCCCGGGGTGCTTCGCATCAAACCTGATTCGGCCAAAGACAGCACAGAGATCTATCCGGCCTTTAAGGACAGTGCTTTTGTCGGGGCAGCCATCACAGGGGCTTCCGAGAAGGGATACAGCGGACTGGTAAAACTGATGGTAGGTTTTCAGCCCGATGGAAAAATAAACAATATAGAAGTGCTCGAGCAAAAGGAAACCCCCGGCCTGGGCACAAAAATGAAAGGGGAAAAGTTCCTGCGGCAATTCAGGGGGAAAGATCCCTCGGCCTTTGATCTCAGGGCTGAAAAAGACGGGGGCGAAGTGGATGCCCTGGCGGGAGCCACCATTAGCACCAGGGCCTTTAGCGAAGCAACCCAACAGGCTTATGACACGTTTATCACATATAAAGACTCCATTGTAAAACCTGACAAGTAACGACCATGGCCGAAACACTGGATCAAAAACAGAATTTCTTAAAGGGTATTATAAAGGAGAACCCCGTCTTTGTGATGCTTTTGGGGATGTGCCCTACCCTTGGAGTTACCTCCTCGGCCTTTAACGGGCTTGGGATGGGTGTGGCTACCCTTTTTGTCCTGCTGATGTCAAACATCGTAGTCTCCCTTATCAAATCTCAGGTCCCCGGTAAAGTACGTATCCCGGCCTTTATCGTGATCATCGCCTCATTCGTGACGGTGGTGGAGATGGTACTGGAGGCCTACATCCCCTTTCTTTATGAGCAATTGGGGATCTTCATTCCCCTGATAGTGGTAAACTGCCTGATTTTGGGAAGGGCAGAGGCTTTTGCTTCCAAAAACAACCTGACCTCCTCCATTGTGGATGCCCTTGGAATGGGAATGGGCTTTGTGATCGCCCTTACTGCTTTGGGGGCGGTGCGGGAAATTCTGGGCAATGGCAGCATTTTTGAATTCCGATTTGTCCCTGAGGACGCCAATACCCTGATCCTGTTCATTTTGCCCCCCGGGGCCTTTATTGCCCTGGCGTATCTGGCTATTGTCTTTAACAGGCTAACCCGTAAAATAGCATAGCATGGAGGAATATCTGATTATCCTGATCGGCGCCGTATTCGTCAACAACATCGTGTTATCTCAATTTCTCGGGATATGCCCTTTTCTCGGGGTTTCCAGTAAGGTATCCACTTCCGTTGGCATGTCCGGGGCCGTCCTTTTTGTAATGACCATTGCCACAACGGTAACCTACCTTTTACACCAATACATATTGGTGCCCATGGGGCTGGATTATTTGCGGACCATTACCTTCATCCTGGTCATCGCGGCCCTTGTACAAATGGTTGAGATCATGCTAAAAAAGATAAGTCCGCCCCTGTACCAGGCCCTGGGGGTATTCCTGCCCCTGATCACCACGAATTGTGCTGTACTGGGGGTTGCCATCCTGGCATTGGGTATGGAGGACGGCAGCCTGCTAAAGGCGGTCTTCTTTGCCATTTCCAACTCAGCCGGTTTTGCCCTCGCCTTGATTGTTTTTGCGAGTATCCGGGAATTCCTGGAGCTGGCAGACATTCCCGAGGGAATGAAGGGCGTGCCGATCAACCTGCTGGTCGCCGGATTGCTTTCACTGGCGTTTCTTGGATTTGCCGGGTTGGTCTAGGCAATCCCCGGAGTATTGCAGGGCTTCCTGGATTTAATGCACCTCGTAGGTTTCCCCCGAGAAGAAAAGATCATCCATTTTGGTGCACCTGGAGTCCGCTTTTACCTGCCGGGTCAGGGCATCTTCCCGCTCCTCGAAAGTCACATCCGAGTAACTCCGGATAATTCCCGTAACCAGCGGATATGTCAACCGCACCAGCATTTGGTGGAGGGTAGGGTCCTGCTCATGGGCGTTGTGCACGAGGATATCCTCCTCGGAAATGTTATTCTCCCCGATGGTGACCACTTCCAGTTGAAGGCCATTCAAAACCAGGCCTTTGTTCTGCTCTTTTCCGAATATCATGGGTTGGCCGTGTTCTACATAGAGCTGCTTGTCTTCGCGTACAGCCTTATCGGTAAATTCCGAAAAGCAGTCATTGTTGAAAATGACACAGTTTTGCAGGACTTCAATCAGGGAAGTGCCTTTAAACTTTTCGGCCTCGATAAAGATTTTAGTCATTTCCTTGGGCATATTGCCGGCAACCCGCGCAAAAAACCGGGCCTGGGCCCCAATGGCCAGCTCCCCGGCTGAAAAAGGAGGTTGTGTATTGCCATAAGGAGAGGATTTGGTCTTCTGTCCCACAAAAGAGGTAGGTGAAAACTGGCCTTTGGTTAAGCCGTAAATCCGGTTGTTGAACAGGATCATGTTCAGGTCTATATTCCGCCTCATAGCATGAATGAAGTGATTGCCCCCGATTGCCAGGGCATCCCCATCTCCGGTAATTACCCAAACGCTTAGATCCGGGTTGGCCAGTTTAACCCCGGAAGCAATTGCAGGAGCCCTCCCGTGGATGCTGTGCATCCCAAAGGTGTCCATATAATAAGGGAAGCGGGAGGAACAACCAATTCCGGAAATGAATACCACATCTTCTTTTTTAACACCCATCTCGGGCAGTGCCTTTTGCATAGAGCGCAAAATCACATAGTCATCGCACCCAGGGCACCATCTGACCTCTTGATCACTTGCAAAATCCCTGAATGTATATTTCTTCGTCGTCGTTTCCATAGCTATGCCAATAGTTGTTTGAATTTCTGAACCAGTTCGTCATTCCCAAAGGGAAGTCCCTGTATCTTGTTATACTGAACAAGTTTTATTCCGTCGAAATTGATTTTAAGAACCTTGGCAAATTGCCCGCTGTTCAGTTCACAGACCACAATTTTCTTAAACCGGCTTAAAACCTCCTCTGTATTTTTGGGCAGAGGGTTCAGGTAGTTGAAATGGGCAAAACCAATGTTGGCATACCCTTCCTCGTACAGCTGTTTAACTGCGGTGTGCAGCGCCCCGTAAGTACCGCCCCAGCCAATAACCAGCAGATCGCCCTCGGCTGCAAATTCAGGAGTGATCTCAGGAATGTTGTTTTGTACCCTTTTTACCTTCTCGGCACGTATCCTGGTCATGTACTCATGATTTTCTGGTACATATGAAACATTCCCCGAGATACGGTCCTTTTCAAGCCCTCCCACGCGGTGTTCCAGACCAGCCGTCCCGGGAGTGGGCCAGTCCCGGGCAAGGGTGGCTTCATCCCGGTCATAGGAATGCCAGTCTTCACTGACCTCCTTAATAAGGCGATTTTTGATCTCGGGCATTTCATCCACCGATTTTATTTTCCAGGGGGCCGAACCATTGGCGATGTATCCGTCAGTCATCAGGATTACCGGAGTCATATGCTCCAGGGCCAGCCGGGCCGCTTCAAAGGCGTAGTGGAAGCAATTGGCAGGAGTACTGGCCGCTATCACAATAACGGGGCTTTCCCCATTACGGCCGTACAGAGCCTGCAGGAGATCGGACTGTTCGGTTTTGGTCGGCAGGCCTGTGGAAGGCCCTCCCCTTTGGACATCGACCACCACCAGAGGCAATTCCACCATCATGGCCAGGCCCAGGGCCTCTCCCTTCAGGGCGAGTCCGGGTCCGGAGGTAGTGGTTATGGCCAGATCGCCGGCAAAGGCGGCACCGATGGCGGATGTGATGCCCGCAATTTCATCTTCGGCCTGCAGGGTCTTGACCCCGAAATGCTTGTGTTTCACCAGTTCATGCAGGATGTCTGAGGCCGGGGTAATGGGATAGGAGCCAAGAAACAATTCGAGACCCGATTTTTCCATGGCGGCCAGGAATCCCCAGGCCGTCGCCGTATTGCCCATGATGACCCGGTAAGTCCCGGGGGGCATTTTCGCAGGGGCAATCGTATAGGAGTTCGGGATAAGCTCCAGTGTTTCGGAATAGTAATAGCCCGCGTTAAGTACCTTGGTGTTCGCTTCGATAATCTGGGGATGCTTTTTGAATTTCTTATTGAAGAATTCAATGGTATACTCAGGAGAACGGTGGTACATCCAGTAAACCATCCCAAGGGCAAACATATTCTTGCTTCGGGTGATGGCCTTATTGTCCAGGCCCTCGACATCTTTCAGCGCCTCTTTTGTAAGGGTGGTCATGGGCACTTCAATCACCCTGTAATTCTCAAGGGAACCATCCTCAAGTGGGTTGGAAACATATTCGGCCTTTTCCAGGTTCTTCCTGGTAAAGGCATCTGTGTCCACGATAATCGTATGCCCTGGTTTGACCGCATATAGGTTTGTTTTAAGGCCGGCAGGATTCATGGCCACTAACAGGTCTACGTTATCTCCGGGCGTACTGACTTCGATACTTCCGATATGCACCTGGTAACCGGAAACCCCGTACAGACTTCCCTGAGGGGCCCTTATTTCCGAAGGATAATTAGGAAAAGTCGCCACATCATTTCCAAACATGGCAGAGGTATCCGTAAACTGCGTCCCCGTTAACTGCATACCATCCCCGGAGTCGCCCACAAACCTGACAACCACGGCTTCCAGCGCCTTGATGTCCTGTGCTTCATTTTTCAAATTGATCATAGGTGGAATTTTTGATGCTCCCAGAGGGAGTTCATACCATTGCGATAAATATACTTTCAATACGGGCAACGATTCCTGATTTTTATCATTAAATGGGCTGTTTATGAGCCCTACATTTATCCTCCAACAATAAACCCTAGAACCATGGCTATCATTATCACCGATGAATGCATTAACTGTGATGCCTGTATTTCAGAATGTCCCAACCATGCAATCTATGAACCGGGGGAAGAATGGACCTATTCGGAAGACACCGCCCTCACCGGTACGGTTACCGTGCCGACGAGCGGATCTGAGGTAGATGCTGATTCCGAAAACGACCCGATCTCCGACGAATTCTACTATATCGTTCCGGAAAAGTGTACAGAGTGCAAGGGATTCCACGATGAACCCCAGTGCGCCTCTGTTTGTCCGGTGGATTGCTGCGTGCCCGACACCGATCACGAAGAAACCGAAGACCAACTTTTGGCTAAAAAAGTCTGGTTGCACGGAGAATAATTTCTTTCGAAAACAAAACGGGAACAGCCACAGTAACAGGCTCCGGCAGCGTCGGAATACTCCGACCACGCTCCTATTTCATCCATGATGTCAAAAGGGGGGGCATAACACTGATAAATGTCATGTTATGAGTGTTTTACGAGCCTTACTTTTACACATAACAGAAATCCTGTACCGTTTTGGGACCCATGAATCCAAACTTTTATCAGGTTCCCGGTCAAAATGAATATTAACAACCTTTCCGTCATGAAAAAAGATTTCCCGAAACTTATTTGCGATGCGAATGAAGCCGTTGCAAGAGTCGCTCATAAAACCAACGAGGTTTGCGCCATATATCCCATTACTCCGGCCTCCCCCATGGGAGAACACGTAGATGTTTTCAGTTCAAAAGGCCAGACAAATATTTGGGGAAATGTCCCGAAAATTGTAGAAATGCAAAGTGAGGGAGGCGCAGCCGGGGCGGTTCACGGATCCCTGCAGGGAGGTGCCCTGACCACCACTTTTACAGCATCACAGGGGTTGTTGCTGATGATTCCCAACCTGTACAAAATCGCGGGGGAATTGCTTCCCGGCGTAATTCATATTGCAGCGAGGACCGTGGCCACGCATGCACTTTCCATTTTCGGGGACCACTCAGATGTCATGGCTGCGAGGCAAACCGGTTTCTCCATGCTCTTCGGGGGCTCCGTACAGGAAGCGATGGACTTCGCCCTTATAGCACAGGTGGCCACCCTGAAATCAAGGGTACCTTTTTTAAATGTCTTTGACGGATTCCGAACCTCCCATGAGATTTCCAAAATCGATGCAATCCCCGACGACATTATCAAGGACATGATGCCCGAAGAGGCCATTATGGAACACAAAAAACGATCCCTTGACCCGGATCACCCCGTGGTGCGGGGAACCTCTCAGAACCCGGATGTATTCTTCCAGGCCAGGGAGGCGGCAAACACCTATTATGACAAGGTTCCGGGCATCGTCCAGGAAACCATGGACGAGTTTTATGAGCACACGGGCCGCAGGTACAGCTTGTTCTATTATATAGGACACCCAGAGGCAGAGAAAGTGGTGGTGATCATGGGCTCAGGCCAGGGTCCGGTCATCGAAGCCGTGGATACCATGGTCAAAAACGGAGAAAAAGTCGGGGCAGTTATCGTGCGCTTGTTCAGGCCTTTCTCCATAGCTCACTTCATCGATTCCCTTCCAAAAACCGTTCAAAAAGTAGCGGTTCTGGACCGCACCAAAGAACCGGGAAGTACCGGTGAACCCCTCTATCTGGACGTGGTTACGGCCTTTAAGGAAAGTGACCGGGAAATGCCCGAGATCCTGGGCGGTCGATACGGGCTCTCCAGCAAGGAATTCGACCCGGCCATGGTCAAGGCGGTGTTTGACGAACTGGATAAACCAGATCCCATCAACCACTTTACCGTGGGCATCAACGACGACGTTTCCCATAAGAGCCTTGAGGTGGGTGAGCGCTTGCAAACGATCAAGAACACATTCAATTGTATGTTCTATGGCCTCGGATCCGATGGTACCGTGGGGGCCAACAAGAACTCCATCAAAATCATCGGGGAGACCACGGACAACTACGTCCAGGGATATTTCGTCTACGATTCCAAAAAGGCAGGGGTACAAACCGTTTCCCACCTTCGTTTCGGGCCGGAACCCATCTATTCTTCCTACCTGATCCACAAGGCGGATTTCATCGCCTGTCATCAGTTCAATTTCATCGAGAAGTTTGATATTCTCAAAAACATTAAAAAAGGTGGGACATTCCTGTTGAACGCGCCTTATTCCAATACCGAAATCTGGGATAAACTGCCCCGTAACATGCAGGAGGAAATCGTGGAGAACCAATTGAACTTCTACGTGGTCGATGCAACCCGGGTTGCCCAGGAAGTCAATTTGGGCAAAAGGACCAATACCGTTCTTCAAACGTGTTTCTTCGCCATTTCGGGAATCCTGCCGAAGGACGAGGCCATTGAGAAAATCAAGAATGCCATTGTAAAATCCTACGCACACAAGGGAGATAAGGTCGTACAGATGAACTTTGATGCCGTGGATGCCTCCCTGGAGAACCTTCAGAAGGTGGAATACCCAGAGAAGATCACCAATGACAGGGAACTCAGGCCGATGATGACCGGGGCTCATGATCCGTTTGTTAAAGAAGTACTGGGCAAAATCCTGGCAGGCAAGGGAGATGACCTTCCGGTGAGCGCCTTCCCGGTAGATGGCACGTTCCCTACCGGTACCACCCAGTACGAGAAAAGGGGAATCGCGGATTTCATCCCCATCTGGGACGATGAGAACCTGTGTACCCAGTGCAACAAATGTGTAGCCATTTGTCCCCACGCTGCTATTCGCGCCAAAGTAGTCCCCAATGAAATCCTCGCAGACGCGCCGTCCTCTCTGAAAGCCGTACCGGCCAAAGGAAGGCCTTTTGATAAGGAAAAAGAGTCTTACGTGCTGCAGGTATCCCCGGAAGACTGTACGGGCTGTGACCTCTGTGTCGCCGTATGTCCTGCTGAAAGCAAGGAAATCGAGAACTTCAAAGCCATCAATATGAGGCGGAAACTCGATGTGGATACCGAACAGGACAAGAACTGGGATTTCTTCATCGAATTACCGGACTACGACAGGACTGCACTGCAGATTACCAATGTGAAAGGATCGCAGTTCCTGGAACCGCTTTTTGAATTCTCCGGAGCCTGTTCAGGATGTGGGGAAACCCCCTATATCAAAATGCTGACCCAGCTCTATGGGGACAGTATTATGATCGCGAATGCCACGGGCTGTTCTTCAATCTATGGCGGTAACCTGCCGACCACCCCTTACAAAACCAATAAAGAAGGCAGGGGTCCGGCCTGGGCAAACTCCCTGTTTGAAGACAATGCCGAGTTTGGATTCGGGATGAAACTCGCTCTGAACAAGAAGCAGGAAATCGCCATGAATCTACTGACCTCCCTCAAATCAGCCGTAGGGGAAGAACTGGTTGAATCCATTCTGAACAATCCCGAAAGTACGGAACTGGAGCGGAGCAGGAAGTTTGAGGATTTGGACAAACTCAGAGCGATTCTGGAACCCATGGAAGATGCCGATGCCCAAAAACTAAAAAGGCTGACAGATTACCTCCGTAAAAAAGCAGTGTGGATCGTCGGCGGCGACGGATGGGCTTACGACATCGGTTACGGTGGATTGGATCACGTCCTGGCTTCCGGGGAGGATATCAATGTGATGGTCCTCGATACAGAGGTGTATTCCAATACGGGCGGACAGACCTCCAAAGCCACCCCATTGGGTGCAAGCGCCAAGTTCTCTGTCTCCGGTAAAAGAACCGGAAAAAAGAGCCTGGCATTGCAGGCAATCTCTTATGAAAACGTCTATGTAGCCCAGGTGGCCATGGGAGCCAAGGACATGCAGACCCTCCGGGCTATTGAAGAGGCAGCCGCCTATCCGGGTCCTTCCCTGATCGTAGCTTATTCGCATTGCGGGGAACACGGTTATGACCTGAAAGACGGGGCCCTGCAGCAGGAAAAAGCCGTTGCAACCGGTTACTGGCCGCTGTTCAGGTTCGATCCTGCCAAACCCAAAGGAAAAAAGTTCAAGCTGGATTCCAAAGAACCCTCGGCCCCAATAGAAGAATTCATGTACAATGAGACCCGGTTTAAGCGGGTGGCCAAGGAAAACGCCCAACTGGGTGAAGAATTGCTGAAACAGGCTCAGGAGGAAGTCGAAACCCATTGGGAACGTCTTGAACTGTTCAGGAACATGTAGGATGAAACCAAGGAAACCCTGCTGGGTAAAAGAATCGGCACGGTTAACCCCTAAAATTTGTCACTCATGAAAGAAAAAGCTGTTGAATTGTTTATTGCAGGCTACCAAAAACTCAGGGAAGCCAACGACGAATTATGCAGGCCTGAGGAAGATGTGGTTACTTCTTTGGTGTGCAGCAATTCCCACGCCGCGATCGAGAGCTATTTGCGGGGGTTCCTGATGCTGAATTCGATTGTTCCAGGAGATGACGAGACCATCGCGAACCTCTATGAACAGTGCAAATCCATAAACGAACATTTCGAGGAAGTACACCTCGCGGGCTTTGAGTGCAACGCCCATAAGGAAGAATCCAGGTTTGGAAACAAGGCATCCAAATTCAGCAGGTGCTTTGACATTGCCGACAGCCTGGATACCTTTCTGAGGCGGGAGAAAATTATCGCCTGAGCAGGCAGGGCGGTGTCAGAAAAGTTTCTGGTATCGGCCCGGGGTCTTATGGGAATGACTTACAGGAATTAGGATTCCGGAGGAATGCTCATGCTTCCTCCGGGGCCAGTTCCACCTCCAGTCCATTTAATTCTTCGGTGATCCGGATCTGGCAGCCCAGGCGACTTTTATCTTTAACGTAAAAAGCTTCCGACAACATGGCTTCCTCATCATCCGATTTTTCGGGAAGCTGATGATCCGAATGGATGTAGCACTGGCAGGAGGCGCACATGGCCATTCCCCCGCAAATTCCCAGGGTACCCTCCGGAGCCAGTTCGTAGGAACGCACTACTTCCATCAGGTTCAGGTTCATGTCAGTGGAGGCGTCCACCTCGTGCAATCGGCCCTCACGATCTTTAATCCTAATAAGTATGTCGCTCATTTACAGTTTGAATAAGCGGTTTTGGCTGTTTGAAGTGCAAAATTACACATTATCAGGGATCTGTAAAACTGCTTTTCCGCCCTCAGAAGTGATAAGGAACCGGGAAATGGGCTAATCAATTGTTTTTACAACGGCCTTGGGAGCCTCTTTTTTACTCCCGTCGAACCCGTGTACACCGCCTACCGTGGTGTATTTCATCACATATTTCTTACCCGGATTGATGCGCTGATAGGCACTTTGGCACATAAGAGTGGCCTCGTGGAATCCGCACAGGATCAACTTCAATTTCCCGGGATAGGTATTCACGTCCCCTATCGCATAGATTCCCGGAATGTTTGTCTGATAATCCAGGGTATTGTCGACCCGGATGGCATTCTTTTCGATTTCAAGTCCCCATTTGGCAATGGGGCCCAGCTTGGGAGACAGGCCGAAGAGGGGTATAAAGGCATCCAGTTCAATGCGGATATCTTCAGACGGGTCGGAATTTTTGCGAACCACCACGCTTTCCAGGGCTTTGCTCCCCTCCAGTTGAACGACTTCAGCCGGGGTAATCAGCCGGATTTTTCCCTCCTGTTTCAGTTCCCTTACTTTTTCCACTGAATCCAGGGCTCCCCTGAACTCATTCCTGCGATGCACCAGGGTTACTTCATGAGCCACCCCGGCAAGGAAAATACTCCAGTCCAGAGCGGAATCCCCGCCTCCGGCAATAAGGACCCGTTTGTTTCGATAGGCCTCCGGGTCTTTGACCATATAGGCCACCCCTTTCTCCTCAAACTGTGCGAGGTTCTCCAGGAGGGGTTTCCTGGGTTCAAAACTGCCCAGCCCCCCGGCAATGGCCACCACCGGGGCCTGGTGCCGGGTGCCTTCGTTTGTGGTGACCACAAAGGAGTCATCCTCCAGCCTTTCGATGGTTTCAGCCCGTTCCCCAAGGGTAAATCCAGGCTGAAAAGGCTTGATTTGTTCCATGAGATTGTCTACCAGTTCCCCTGCCAGAATTTCCGGAAAACCGGGAATGTCGTAGATCGGCTTCTTAGGATAAATCTCTGCCAGTTGTCCCCCGGGTTGCGGCAGGGCATCTATAAGGTGGCATTTCAATTGAAGAAGGCCGGCTTCAAAAACGGCAAAAAGCCCCGTAGGGCCGGCTCCTATGATGAGAATATCTGTTTTAATCATTTTAAAAACGCTTTGAAAAAAGTCCGGGAGATCTCCCGGGCACCCGGATTCAGGCGAGGTTTATGACTTTCTCGATCTGGGGGGCGTGCTTTTTTATGGTCATTTCCACCCCGCTCTTCAGTGTCATCTGGTTCACAGAGCAACCGACGCAATTGCCTTCCAGGCGGACCCTGACCAATTTCCCATCCTCGATGGAAACCAGGGAAATATCCCCCCCGTCGTTCCGAAGAAACGGACGGATTTCTTCCAGGGCCTGCTCTACCTTTTGCTTCAACTCTTCAGAAGTCATACTCATTTCTTATTCACGGCTGAACACCCTGCCATGGTCGTTATCTTTATCGCCTCGGTGGGGGGAAGATCCTTATTCCGGCGTACTACTTCCCGGACCATATTCCTGGTGGCCTCCTCAAAGGCGTCTGCTGCAGGGGTATCCTCCTGCAGGGCTGCCGGCCGGCCCACATCAGCGGCTTCGCGTATGCCCTGTACCAGCGGTATTTCCCCCAGGAACGGGATATCCATATCTTCTGCCAGGTTCCGTGCCCCGTGCTGTCCAAAAATATAATATTTATTGTCAGGCAATTCTTCCGGGGTAAAATAGGCCATGTTTTCGAGGATCCCAAGGACGGGAACCTGAATCGCATCCTGCTGGAACATGGCAACCCCCTTCCGGGCATCAGCCAGGGCGATCTGTTGGGGGGTACTGACCACAACGGCCCCGGTAACCGGTAAGGATTGCATGATACTGAGGTGGATATCCCCCGTACCCGGAGGAAGGTCCAGCATCAGGAAGTCCAGCTCTCCCCAGTGGGCATCAAAAATCATCTGATTCAAAGCTTTGGAGGCCATGGGGCCCCTCCAGATCACGGCCTGGTCCGGTTGGGTGAAAAATCCTATAGACAACATCCTGACCCCGTAACTTTCCACGGGCTGCATCATCGATTTCCCTTCTATTTCAACAGCTCTTGGTTTCTCGCCGGCCACATCAAACATGATCGGGATGGAAGGGCCGTAAATGTCGGCATCGAGCAACCCCACCTTGAACCCCATCTTGGCCAGGGATACCGCAAGGTTGGCCGTTACCGTGGATTTTCCAACGCCTCCCTTACCGCTGGCCACTGCGACGATATTCTGGATCCCGGGAACAGGTTTTCCTTTGATTGGGGCCGCCTCGGGCTTGGTGGGTGCCTCCACTTTGACATTCACGGTTATCTTGGCCTTGGGGTGTACTTCCCGATGGATAGTCTGCATAATGCTGACCTCTGTTTTCTTCCTGGCCTGGAGGCTGGGATTCGAAATGGTGAGGTCCACCACGACCTCATCCCCGAAAACCTGTACATTCCTGACCGCCCCGGTTTCCACCATATTACCTCCTTCTCCGGGGACGGTAATGGTTTTCAGGGCTTTGATTATCTCGTTTTTATCCAGCTTGACAGACATGCATTTCACCTTTGAAATTGGTTTACAAAGATACGGCTTGGATTCGAATTGAGGAAGTAAAGCAAGCGGCCGGGGAAGGGAGTCACAAAGGGGGGAGTTCCCGCCCGGGATCCCAGAAATGCCGCTTGAAGTCCACGATTTGGTCATCCTGAACATCAATCCCTTCATTTTCCAGCAACTGCTCCATCAGCCGGCTTCCCGGGAAATGGTGCTTGCCGGTAAGGACCCCGTTTCGGTTGACCACGCGATGTGCCGGCACATCTTCCATCCCATGGCAATTGTTCATCGCCCACCCCACCAGACGGGCACTCCTTCCGGTACCCAGATACCGCGCTATCGCTCCGTAGGAGGTAACCCTTCCATAGGGCACCTGCCGGACTACCTCGTATACACGCTCAAAAAAGCCTTGTCGGTCCTTCTTCATGAGATCAGGTATAAAAAATCCGTATCAGGGTAATCACCAGCAGAATCAGCATCAGCACGCTTAACACGTAGTTTGAATTCCTGGAAAATGCGCTGGTCCTGGCTTCGAGTTTGTTGAAATACACCGTGTACAGGTAGAGCACCGTAAACGTGCCGCTACCGGCCGCCAGAACGAAGGTGGCGATATCCCAGAGCTGGAATTGTATCCAGCCAGAGCTGTTCCACATGGCATTCACTGCGGCGTAATAAGGGATGGTCAGGAAATTCAGGGAAGCGAGTAAAATCCCTTTAAAAAAACTGTTTTTCCGGCTCACCCTGGTAACGGTGATGGGTTTTTCTTTTTTGTTTCGGGCCATGAAGAAAAAATACAGGGCAAAAAAAGCGAAGACGACTATCGCGGCCTTTTGCAGCCCGACGATGATCTCCGGATTTCGATATAGGTACTTTGAAATCAGTACTGCCACGTATGCCTGTATCATAATAGTGGTGGAGACACCTGCACAGAAGATGATCCCATCCGACTTGCCCTTTTCCACACTTGTTTTGGCTGCATTCATATTGAGCAGCCCCGGGGGCACGGTAGCCATAAAAGCTGCGGAGAAGGTGGCAAAGAAAAGGATCAGCAGGTGGGTCATCAGGTATTCAGGCTGAATGTTAGGTAGGTAATCGGCTTGCCCTGCTCCAGGAACCCCTGTTCGTAAAAGGTCTGAACCTGCATCGCATCCTCTGGGGCGCCACTGTTGTGG
>JARRQA010000003.1:0-31143 GCA_037382325.1 Robiginitalea sp. | reverse complement strand
TGACTCCTCGTTTGGTGCCAAAATCCTGGCCACCTATGAGCGCAAGATCGGCGGGCTCGACTACAAATCTAATTTTTCTGCCTTCCAGAGCTATAAGAGCAGTAACCTTTCTAACTGGACCTGGACCAATGTCTTTTCCTATAAGGTCTGGAAGGGTATCGGTCTCGGGTTCGAATTCGGTCTGAGGGACAACAAGCAGGAGGCCTTAAATTTTGCCCTTGACAATTTTGATGACACTTCAGGGGAGCCGACCCCGACATTCGATAATGTCGACAACAAATTGCAAACCTACTGGCTTCTGGGTCTGAGCTACGATTTTTAGAAAATCCCGCACACCAAAAAGAAAAAAGCCCGGATTTTGATTTCCGGGCTTTTTTGTTGGGGTAAATCCATCACATCTGGTTATCAGAACAATCAGATTTGATCTGGGGATAAACACTCTCACTTAAACACCCTATAAAGATAAGAAGCGCCGCTTAGAATTCCTTACTTTTTGTTGCAAGGTTCCGCTGATGTGTGGTCAGCACGTTCAGAAGGCGTTTAAACCGGCGAAAGGACACCCGTTCATGACTCCTGGCTGTACTGATCCAGATTTTCAGGATAGAGGAAATTATTGTAGGGAAAGCGGCTTATATGGATCTTGCGCACTTCCCGGTATACCATTTTGCGAAATTCGTCCAGGTTCTCCCTGTTCAGGGCTGAAATAAAAACAGCATTCCCGGACATGCGCTGCATCCAGGTGGTCTTCCACTCCCCAATACTGTAATGCCTGGAAGTGCGTTCTGTAACGAGATCATCCTCATCCAGCTGCTCTGGTCGGTAGAGGTCTATCTTGTTAAAAACCATGATGGTCTCCTTGTCCGCACAGTCGATTTCAGAAAGGATCTGATTTACGGAATCGATGTGGTCCTCGAAACTCGGGTGCGAAATATCCACGACATGCAACAGGAGGTCCGCTTCCCGAACCTCGTCAAGGGTGCTCTTGAAACTTTCCACCAACTGGGTGGGCAACTTACGGATAAACCCCACTGTATCGGAAAGCAGGAAAGGCAGGTTCCCAAGTACCACCTTGCGCACTGTGGTGTCCAGGGTGGCAAAGAGCTTGTTTTCCGCAAAGACCTCGCTTTTGCTGATTACATTCATAAGGGTGGACTTGCCCACATTGGTATACCCAACCAGTGCGACCCGAACAAGGGAACCCCGGTTACCCCGCTGGGTTTCCATCTGCTTGTCAATCTTCTCGAGTTTCTTCTTCAACAGAGCAATCCGGTCCCGCACAATCCGCCGGTCTGTCTCGATTTCCGTTTCCCCGGGACCGCGCATCCCGATACCCCCGCGCTGGCGTTCGAGGTGGGTCCATAACCCGGTAAGCCTGGGAAGCAGGTATTCATACTGGGCCAGTTCCACCTGGGTCCGGGCATAGCTGGTAGATGCCCGCTGGGCAAAAATATCCAGTATCAAGCCCGTCCTGTCCAGGATCTTGCAACGCAGTTGTTTTTCAATATTCCGCTGCTGAACCGGACTCAATTCATCGTCAAAGATCACGGAACCCACCTTGTGTTCCTTTACGAAGGCCTCAACCTCCCGTAGCTTGCCGGAACCGATAAAGGTTTTTGGGTTGGGGACCTCCACCCGCTGTACAAAACGTTTAATAACTTCCCCTCCGGCGGTATAGGTCAGAAATTCCAGTTCATCCATGTATTCACGGACCTTGTCCTCCGGTTGTTCCCGGTTGATGACCCCCACCAGGACGGCTTTTTCATGGGATATGGTTTGTCGCTCCAGCATAGAATTCAAATCTTCTACAAAACTACACAATCGCGGATTAGTCTTCGGCGATTCAGTGTTTCAATCAAAAGATGTCAGGATTTCCCCGGCTCCCCCCTCCTAATATATGCCGATCAGTTTTAGAGTACGTAAAAGTCAGGTGTCAGAAGGAGAAAGCACCAAAATATGGCTAGAAAATCCACCCTGAGACATACAATATTATCGGCTTTTGCGATTATTCCCCCCTCGGCCATTTCCATGCCTGGGATAAGATCATCACCAGGACCAGTAGTTCTACAATGTTGAAAAGCACAAAAAATGCCTGCCATTCATCGCCAATGCCTGAAAAGATAATTAGGATCGAAATACCGGCGTACAGGAATGCCGTTAAAATGTTTAACCACTTATTGATGGGAGGTTTCAGGAAAACAGAAAGAAAGATCATCAGGGCAGGGATGATCAAAATCACAGAAAACAGCATTAAAAGCATCAGCCTGAAATAATCGGCGTAGATATAGAGAAACATCAAAGCCGTCCAAAGACTCGCCAGTTTGAGTTTTATGTTGATCTCGTAATTGCGCAATGATTCAGTGCCGGTCTTTTTTGAACTCACTATTGTTGGTCTTAATTGATTGGCTTTAGATATGACTCCCATAAGGGGGTATTGTTACAACCTCACGCTATTCCTCACATGCCAGATCCCCTGATCTATGAGGACACTAAAAAGCTTCTTCCTGAAATACGAATTACATGCTGGCGGCAACTTGTTCTAAACAAATACAATATGGTCTTCAGTCAATAACTCTTCATTCCGTAGCCATATTACTGGCGGTTCTACTGTAATCACCTCCTGTTTGCAGTACCTGATTTTAGGGAGGATACGGCAACTACTTTCGCTATGGGTGATTTACCTGGGGTTTGAGTATTCGATTAATTCCTCTACGTACATAAAATCATCTTGAGTTTGGATAAGCTTAATGAAGTTTTTTACTGCAGGCGCATATAGCCAAACCTCATCCACGTCGGCGCTATATCCCCGTGAATTCGTGATTTTACCTTTGTATTGAATAGTGTAAGCCATAAATGTACCCGCTTCTACTGTCTCTTCTTTAAAGGACAAAACTTCAGCATCCTGACTTTGTTTTCCTGTTGTACCATCCTGACTTGTCCAATTATTCTCATATTTCCACTTTTTACCCGCTTCCAGAGGCCAGTCATATTTTGGAGTTTCACTTTCATCGGGCTTTACAATATCAGCTACGGGAATAGTATCCGTTCCTATTATCATACCTAATTCTCCTTCAACGCTAACCACCTTTCTTGTATCTTCTCCTTGCGAACGTATTTCTCCTTCCGTTGTTACACCTTTATACTTCCAGACCCATTTTTCCCCAGCTTCATAATCGGCTAAAGTGGGTTGATGGGTGATGCCGGATTTTGTTGGGGGGTTACATGCCCCAAGCATGACCAACGCAAAACATATTGCTAATTGTCTTTTCATTTATTTGATTATGATGTTGATTCTCGAATCCGTCATTGATTCAGGATGGGGCTTTTTGATGCTCCATTTGCTGGCCATTCTAAACTAACGCCACGATTTGACGAAAAACAGGGAGCATTGTTACAGACTTGCCCAATCCATTTACCTTTCATGTCCTTTAATTATGGGGATATGCGAAACGCATTCTCCCCGGACAAGGAATCACAGGATGGCTGACAGCACAGATCTACACCTGAACAAATTGGTATTCCGTCAGCAAAGGATCTTTCCGGAACCGGAGCAATATCTGGGCTGTGGTCAGCACATCCAGCTTACAATTGCGGATGATTCTTTCCAGGTCTTACTCTTCATAATCTACCGATCGCTTTTGAATCCTATCCGGGTCCTGTTTGGGAGAAGGAATACCCAGAATATGGGCCAGCAATTTCAGGGAGGTGTAATGCCTGAAGTCCCCGAATTTCCAGAAGTTTGATTTTTAATATCGAAACAATTGATAATACACCTTACTAAGCGCTTTTTTTCAGCTACAACTTTTCCTTAATTGCTTTTCTCCAAAAGTAAATCCCAAAAACACAAGTCACGATGGCAAACATAATTCCGTTTTCGCCAAGCCAATGTTCAGCTCCCGCTACCTTTGTTGTCAAGGGAGGCAAGATTTTCTGGATATATACATTGCTGACGGCGTGAAATAGTACTGCTGGCCATAAACTTTTTGATTTAAAAGTATAATACGTCATCATAAACGACATGAAAACTATTACCGTAAAAAAGGTTATAAATTCCAGCAGTATATTATTACTGTAATACACAAGCAGAGGCCAATGCCAGACAGCCCATACAAGCCCACTAAATATAGACACGCCAGTAAATGAAAGAACTTTCCTTAATTCGTAAATAAAAAAGCCCCGCCAACCGATTTCTTCCCCTAAAGTGGTTGCCATTGCCCTGATAACCCCTATAGAGCCTAACAATAGTACCCCTACAACCACGGCAACAGGAGGGCTCAAGGTTCCTATCCCAATCAGCCCAATTTCTTCTGCCCATGCTAAAACTGTTTCTTCATTGGCTAAACTGCCAAATCCAAGGATCCAGATAAATCCATAGGTTATTGTCGCATAGAGGGCAGGGACCAAATACGACCATTGGATATACTTCCAACTTGGCCATTTCCAATTTAGCGAGGAAACAGAGCCTCCCTTTATCCTTAATGTAAGTATTGCGGCAATAGCAGGACACCACATGATTGCCCCGACGTAAAGCCGGGAAGGATATAAATTCACAATGGCATAATGGAATGGTGAAGTAAGGGCAAAAACAAGTACTAGAAATATGAGTATTGTATTCCAGGTTACTTTGTCTTTTGTTACCCTTTCTAACATTCAGATCTGTTGGTTAGTTACCTTCAGGAAGACGACATGTAGGGCTTGTTGTTACATTGAAACCTGACAATGCTTTGTTATTTAAGCACAACATTTAAGGTTGTTGCAATCCTGCATTTAAACGTGAACTATTTGGTCCTCAGTTAACAACCCCTCATTCCGCAGCCTTAGAAAGACCTGCGCCACGGTGACCACATCCCTTTCGCAGTACTTGACGATGCGCTCCAGGTCATTTTCTTCATAATACACCTCCCGTACCATACTCCCGTCAAGATCTTCCTTGGGGGAGGGGATACCCAGCACATGGGCGAGTAATTTCAGGGAGGTGTAATGCTTAAAATCCCCGAATTTCCACAGTTGTAATTTTTGATATTTAAGTATTTATTCCTTAGGACACAGCTTCTCTTGGGCTACCATTCTTCACAATGGATCCTCAGTTTTTAAGTAATGCATTTAACTTTTCCTGCGAACTATCGAAACCCAGGTTAATCGCTTTTTGGTAACTTTTGATGGCGTCTTCTGTCCTGTTATCTGCCATATATCCATCGCCCAGGGAATCCCAAAGATTACCATCTTCAGGGTATTGTTGCACATTCAATTCAAAAAGTTCTATAGCCCAATCCCTGTTCTCATTCATCATTAACAAGAGGTTTCCCATTGAATTCAGAAGCCTTGAACTTGAAAACTCATCAGCATAGGATTCTTCAAGCAAGTTGATTAATTCATTTGAAGAGTCGGTTTGATTGGTTTTCATATAATGATATGCGAAGGAGTATACATTATCCTTTACAGGTTTTGGGACATAGTTTTTATCCAGGATGATCTTTGCTATTTCATACGCAAGAAATTCCACCTCTGCACTGTTCGCATTAGTGGCATAAGTTATAAATATGTCTTCTTCCGGAAACCAAATGAGCGAATGTGCATATGCTCCATTCGACCCGTTATGTGCAATTCTTTTAACGTTGTTTTCGAGAGTCCTAACGGCCCAACCATAGGCATAACTCAACGTTCCGCTTGGATAATCTGCATAAGGTGTCGTTAGCTTATTAAATGATTCACTCGATAAGATTTTATTCGTCTTTAAAGCTTTATGCCATAGCAGCATATCATTTTGTGTGGAGTTAATGCCCCCGTTGGCTTTTAAATGCCAACTGATACTGCCATTTTCCAGATACCGCAATACGGGGGATTTGCCCTCCAAAATTCCCCGGTTGTAACTGCGGGATAACTGGGTCGCGTCCCATTCCGGCAAAAGGTATCCTGTATGTTTCATCCCAGCTGGGGTAAATAGGTGCTCGTTTAAAAAACCTTCATAGGACTGCCCGGAAACCAGTTCTATAATCCTTCCCAAAACACTGTAGCCAACATTGGAGTATGAATACTTTTCTCCCGGTTCAAACATTAATTGGGTCGCAAAAAGCTTTTCAAAAAATTGATTTGTCGAGATCTCCTCAAAGTCATTTCCAATGGCCTCAGTAAAACCGGAGGTATGTGTTAGCAGTTGATGTATTGTGATGTTTTGTTTGTCCTTGGGCAGTTGCTTAAAAAACGTACTTAAAGGATCATTTAATTTTAATTTACCCAATTCAACCAGTTTTAAAATAGCTGTGCTTGTGAATTGTTTGGTGTTAGACCCAATATCAAAGACCGTGTTGGGGTTGTTATGCGTTTTGGTGTCCTGATTGGCCATTCCATAGCCCTTATTGATAATCGTTTTTCCTTTTTCAACTACTGCTATGGCCCCTGAAAATCCATTTTGAGAACCGTCCTCTAAATAGTTGTTTATTCTGGCGTACAATGTTTCTGCCATGTAGTCATTCTGGGCATTTGAACCGGCGTGAATAAGTAATAGGAATAAAATAATGTGGAATTGTCTTTTGTTCATCTTTTTGTTTTTTGCAAAAATTCAAAAGACAATTGCCCTATGAAAAAAGTAAGCCCGCCAATAAGGCGACAATGACACGACAAGTACCTATCAGCAATTAATAACTTACTAAAAGAACTTGAAATTGAGCTTGAAGTATAGCTCTTTATTCCTGTCGATACTGGCGGCATTTACAAGTATTAGGATAAGGTTTATTAGTATTAAGGCAATCAAGACCCATATAGTTATATACCGAGAAAGTGATAAACTGATTTTAAGAAATCCTGTTAGCAAGAAAATGAGGGTTGAAACAATAGTCCATAATATTTGGAGTGATACGATTTGTTTGGTTATGCTATTGTATTGCTTCCTAAAATGCATGATGGCAAGGGGCAGGATAATATTCAATAATGGAATAAAAGTTACAAAGGCGGAGGACAGGTTAATTATCTTAATCAACGAATAATCCCTGTCTTCGGTGGTCAGGTCTGTGTTCTGCAAAGAATCTAATGCAATGTCTAACGCCTTTGCCAGTGCTTTTGCCGTATGACCTTTTGGTAATTGCCCTGCTTCTATTCGCTGGATTGTCCTGATCGAAATCCCTGAGGCTTCTGAAAGCTCTTCCTGTGTTAGGTGCTTTTGTTCTCTAAGAGCTTTAAGGTTCATAGGCGTTTTGATAGCATTCTTTATAGGCTTTTCTCGCAAGATCAAATCACATGCCGCGTAAATTTAATAGCTAAACATAAACGATCTGATCGTCTGTCAACAACCCCTCGTTACGCAGCCTTAGAAAGACCTGGGCTACAGTTACGACATCTCGTTCGCAATATTTGACAATGCGCTCCAGGTCGTTCTCCTCATAATACACATCCCTTACCATGCTGCCGTCAATATCTTCCTTGGGGGAGGGTACTCCCAGTACGTGGGCCAGTAGTTTGAGGGAGGTGTAATGCTTAAAATCTCCGAATTTCCAAAGCTCCATGGTGTCTATGTGGGGAACCTCCCAGGGCTTTTTCCCGAAGAGGGAGAGCTTGGAGGGAAGGGGAATCCCATGAATGATCATCCGCCTTGCGATGTAGGGAAAGTCGAATTCCTTTCCGTTATGCGCACAGAGGAGATGTTTCGGAAGGTTGAAGTAGGTCTCCAGCAGGGCCTTGAATTCCTGAAGGAGCTCTTCTTCATCTCCTGTATAGCTCCGGACCCTGAAAGTAAGCCCGTGTGATTTCTCAAAATACCCGGCAGAAATACATATGATCTTACCGAACTCTGCCCATATCCCCGCACGTTCATAAAATTCCTCCGGGGTGTACTCCTCTTTCCTTCTGTAGGCCGTCTTCTCTGCCCACAGTTCCTGTTCCTCTTCCGGGAGCTTGTTAAAAGCTTCTTTTTCGGGCACTGTTTCAATATCCAGGAACAGAATATTCTCAAGACGGACCTTTTTGATCATCAGCGTGGTTTTCTCTCGAAAAAATACGAAGTTTCTGCTGAAGCTACCTGGCAGTTCGCGAACGATTTCCCTTGATTTTGGCTGAGTCAGGCGACATCGTGTCAAAAATCCGATCGGGAAGTTTGTTTCTCCGGGAACAGGGAGTACTGGCCAGACCCGTTTTCATGCTCTAAAAGCCATTTCTTTCGGTGAAGGCCTCCCGCATACCCCCTTAAATCCCCGCCGGAACCCAGCACCCGGTGACAGGGTATCAGGATCCAAATGGGGTTTTTTGCATTTGCAGAGGCCACGGCACGTACCGCCCCTACGTTCCCGAGGCTTGAAGCGAGGTCCCCATAGGACATTGTGCTCCCGAAAGGGATTTCAGTCAAAGCGTTCCAAACCTTTTTCTGGAAGGCGGTACCTTCTGGGAGAAGCGGTATGTCAAATGCTCTCAGGTCTCCATTAAAATACGCTTGCAGTTGCCTGCAGGCCGGGGCCAGAGAAGACGGGACCGGAATGTTCACAGCCGATCTAACGGATCCGATGGTCAGTTGTGTAATCCCCGCTTCAGTCCCAACTATGGTGGCAGTCCCCAGTGGGGTTTGTATAAATGCCCTCTCCATTTTATTCGTTAATTCCGCTGCGCTTAGCCCGCTCCTTCCACCTGCGACGGGCAAGTTGCTGAAGGTCCTCCACATTGTCGCTTTCATCCATGATCTCCAGTCCAAGCAGCGTCTCGATAACGTCTTCCATGGTAACCAGGCCGCTTACTGTCCCGTATTCATCCACGACAAGGGCAATGTGTTCCCTTTTCCGGATAAAGGTTTCGAATAAATGGGGGATTGGAGTATCCCGCTCGGTAACGAGCAGGTCCCGCCTGATCTCCGAGAGGGGCAGTTCCCCATTTTCGTTGATCATTTCTTCCAGTACATTGTCCTTTAGTACAAACCCGGTTATAAGGTCCTCCCGTTCCCCATATACCGGGATTCTGGAAAACCGAAGACGGGGATTCTCACGAAAAAAGCTTTCTATGGTTTGCTTTTCCGGGGCGATCTTGAGCACCGTACGGGGAGTCATCACATCCTTGACCTGAACCTCATCAAACATCAGGAGGTTTTTGATCACTTTGGATTCCGATTCTTCAAAAACGCCTTCCTCATGGGCGATATCCGCCATAGCGGTAAAGTCTTCCCGGCTCAGCACACTGCCGTGTTCCGTTTTTCCAACAAGCCTGGTGAATAGCTGCAAAAGCCACATAATCCCGGTTACCTTTAAAAGCCATACCATGCCTTCCAAAAGGATAGTGGCAACACGGGCCAGCTGCGTCCAGTAGGTGGCGCCGATGGTTTTCGGGATGATCTCGGAAGCGACCAGGATAAGTATTGTCATCAGGGTTGAAACAATCCCAACCATCAGGTCTTCGGTAAACTGAATCCCAAAAAGCGTGTGCTGCTGCTGTCCGTACATTTCTGAATAGGCGGCTTTGGCCTGCACACCGACCAGAATCGCCCCTACCGTATGGGCGATGGTATTCAGGGTGAGAATGGCAATCAAAGGCTGGTCCACATCACGCTTCAGTTCCTCCAGGCCCTGCGCAAATTTTTTTCCTGCTTTTTTCTTGATATTGATAAAGGTTGGGGTAACGCTTAGCAGGACAGCTTCCAGGATGGAACAGAGGAAGGAAAAGAAAATGGACAAAAATGCATAGAAAAGCAACAGCCCCATATCAGCGTCTTAGGACAACTAAGATACAATTAAATTTAAAGGCCTGTTACCGGGCGATTCAATTCAACACCCTATAAACCATGGGCGCATTCCCCGGGAAACACCTCGAATTCCAGTTAAATACTAATTGGTATTTTGCCAGACGGCCGGATCAAAGGAGTGCAACGGCCTCTTTCGCAAAATAGGTGGCAATCAAATCAGCCCCGGCCCGTTTTATAGACAACAACTGCTCCATCATCACGGCATCGTGGTCCAGCCAGCCCTTTTCGGCAGCTGCCTTCAACATGGCGTACTCTCCCGAGACCTGGTACACGGCGATGGGGAGTTCAAAAGCCTCCCGAAGGTCTCTTACAATATCCAGATAGCAAAGTCCGGGCTTTACCATCACAATGTCAGCCCCCTCTGCAATATCCGCCTCCGTTTCCATCAGAGCCTCCCGGCGGTTGCCCGGGTCCATCTGGTAGGTCTTTTTATCCGAAGGAACTTCTGTGGAGTCGACGGGTGCCGAATCCAGGGCATCCCTGAAAGGTCCGTAAAAGGCGCTGGCATACTTGGCGCTGTAGCTCATAATCCCCGTATTCTCAAATCCTTCTGCGTCCAGGGCCTCACGGATCCGGAGAATCCGTCCGTCCATCATATCGCTCGGGGCAACCATGTCTGCCCCCGCCCTGGCATGGGAGGCACTCATCGCTCCCAGGACCTCCGCGGTAGCATCATTGAGAATTACCCCATTCTCAACGATCCCATCGTGACCGAAGCTGGAATACGGATCCAGGGCGACATCGGTCATCACCCACATGTCAGGGCAAGCTTCCTTGACGGCCTTGACAGCCCGCTGCATAAGTCCGTCCGGGTTAAGAGCCTCCCTGCCTTTGTTGTCTTTAAGCGAATCCGGCACTTTAACAAATAGGAGGACAGCCCTGAGCCCCAGGTTCCAAAGTTCCTTTGCTTCCTTTTTGAGGTTGTCCAGGCTAAGGCGATAATACCCGGGCATAGAGGAAATTTCTTCCCGGACCGAGACCCCTTCAACTACAAATACCGGAACGAGAAAATCCTCCGGAGCCAGGCTCGTTTCTCTCACCAGGTCCCTGATGGGAGCGGAAACCCGCAGGCGCCTGTTTCTTCTAAGTGGATACATAATTGACAATTTATTATTCCGGCAGGTGGATGACCCCCTTCAGGTACGTGATGGCCCTGCCGGCTATTTTAACACGATCCCCTACTAATTCACAGCGGAGGGTTCCCCCGCGGGAGGATAACTGAGCTGCATTCAGCCTTGTCTTCCCAAATACCTTCACCCAGTACGGGGTAAGGGTGGTATGGGCAGAACCTGTCACCGGATCCTCAGGCACCCCGCAACGGGGAGCAAAGAACCTGGAGACAAAGTCATGGTCCTTTCCGGGGGACGTTACAATGACTCCCCGTACCGGAATCTGATTCAGCAAATGAAAGTTAGGATCCAGTGCCCGTATTTCTTCCTCCGTACCGTAGACTACCATATAATCCGTAAGGCCTTTCCAGCAGCCTTTTGGAGTACCCCCTAGGGCCTCGGCCATCCCCTGAGGCATCTCGGACTCTTCTATGGGGTCTGCCGGGAAATCAAGGACGAGTAAGTCATCGGCTTTTGAAACTTCCAGACTCCCCCGTTCCCTGCTCTGAAACCGGATACAATCTAATTCCCGATCCCTGGTAGCAAAGAGCACATGGGCAGTGGCCAGGGTTGCGTGCCCGCACAGGGCCACTTCAGTCTCTGGGGTAAACCAACGTATCTCATAGCCGTCATCGGCTGGGACAGCAAAGGCCGTTTCAGCCAGGTTGTTCTCAGCAGCCACCGACTGCATGATATTCTCGGGCAACCACGTTTCAAGCACACAAACCGCGGCCGGATTCCCCGAAAACAATTCTGAGGAAAATGCATCGACCTGGTAAAGCTCTTGTGTTTTCATTGTATTATCTCAATTCAACCCAAATTTACGATTTACATCTTCAGCAGCCGCCAGTAATTTCCTGGGTCCCTTTATCCATTATCCGATGTACAGCGTAGCAAAATAGATACGGTCATCCACGCGCACTTCTCTGACCCGGCTGTGCCCAAAAAAAGCATAGCTGAAGTCGACCCCTCCGAAAAACCGGCTAGCGTTGTAACTCAATCTTCCCCTAAAAATGCTTTCCCACAAAAGGGAGGCAGAACTTTCACCTGCATCATTCAGGAAATTTATCCCAACTCCCGTAGTATTTCCAACTGATACCATGATTTTGGGATGCAGAACCCAGTTATAATGGTAGGGTATCCGGTTCAGCAGGTACGGATTGTCCGGATAACAGGAGCATCCTGAATAAAACAGACAGGAATACCCCCTTCCTCAGACCCATACTACCGGTTCTTTTAGAACTTCCAGAAGACGGGATTCCTCTGAACCCGGTTTGGGGTGGTGGTCATATCGCCACTGAACCTTCGGCGGCAGGCTCATGAGGATACTCTCAATTCGGCCATTGGTCCTTAAGCCGAACAAAGTCCCCTTGTCATGTACCAGGTTAAATTCGACATACCGTCCCCTGCGTATTTCCTGCCATTCCCGATGAGGTGGCTCATAGGGGTCGTTTTTGTGCCGCTGCACAATCGGGAGATAGGCCTGCAGAAAGGAATCGCCAACTTCAGTCACAAATGCGTACCAGTCTTCGATAGAATGGGAATCGTCCGCCCTGAGGTAGTCAAAAAACAATCCGCCCACTCCACGGGCTTCCCCCCGGTGATGGTTCCAGAAAGAGGTGTCACATTTTTCTTTGAATTCGGGGTAAACTGCCGGGTCATGGGCATCACAGGCCTCTTTGCAGGTCCTGTGAAAATGCCGGGCATCCTCATCGAACAGGTAATAGGGGGTGAGGTCCTGACCACCCCCGAACCACTGGTCCACTACCTCGCCTTCCTTGTTATACATTTCAAAGTAGCGCCAGTTGGCGTGTACTGTCGGGACCATTGGGCTTTTGGGATGGATGACAAGGCTCAGGCCACAGGCAAAGAAATCCACTTTTCCCACTCCGAAATATTTTTGCATACTTTCAGGCAGGGGTCCGTGCACAGCAGAAATATTTACACCTCCCTTTTCAAAAACAGCTCCGTTTTCAATGACGCGCGTACGGCCGCCTCCCCCTTCCGGCCGTTCCCAGAGATCCTCCCGAAAACGGGCTTTGCCGTCCTCAGCTTCCAGGGCATTGGTTATGCGGTCCTGTAACTTCTGTATATACGTATAAAATTTATCCTTCATGATATTCCTTTACTGCCTGAATGAATGCCCCGGCATGTTCAACAGGAACCGTGGGGAGAATACCGTGCCCAAGATTTACAATATAGCGGTCTTTACCAAAAGCCCGGATCATGTCATGAACCATCCTGCGGATCGTCTCAGGAGGGGACAACAGCCTGGCCGGATCAAAATTTCCCTGCAGGGTAATCTTCCCCCCGCTTAATTTGCGGGCCACCTCTGGGGTGCAGGTCCAGTCCACTCCGAGGGCAGATGCCCCGCTCTGCGCCATTTCGCCCAGGGCAAACCAGCATCCCTTGCCAAAAACAATCACAGGAGCCAGCGGCTTAAGCGCATTGACGATCTGTTGAAGGTATTGCCAGGAAAACTCCTGATAATCCGAAGGGGAGAGCATCCCTCCCCAGGAATCGAAAAGTTGTACGGCGTGTACCCCTGCTTCCACTTTTGCCTTCAGGTAAGCAATTGTCGTGTCCGTTATTTTTTGAAGAAGCGCATGGGCAGCAGCAGGTTCGGTAAAACAAAAAGATTTAGCTAAATCGAAATTCTTACTTCCCTGTCCCTGGACGCAATAACAGAATATGGTCCACGGAGACCCTGCAAAACCGATCAGCGGAACCTCCCCTGCGAGTTTTTCATTGGTCATCCGGATGGCCTCCATAACATACCCAAGACGCTCGTGAACGTCCGGGACTACAGCCTGGTCAACGTCTGCAGCGGATCGTACGGGTTCCGGCAACCAGGGCCCTACCCCTGGTTTCATCTCCACGGGAATATCCATGGCCTGGGGAACTACCAGGATGTCACTGAACAGGATGGCTGCATCCATCCCATAACGCCGGATAGGCTGCACCGTAATTTCAGAAGCCAGCTCCGGGGTTTGACATCGCGTGAAGAAATCATATTTCTCCCGTATGGCCATAAACTCAGGCAGATAGCGACCAGCCTGTCGCATCATCCATACAGGCGGCCTGGAAACGGTTTCGCCGCGGAGGGCCTTCAGGAAAAGATTATTTTTTACTGGTGGTGCCATCATTATTTAGTTTTACACTGGGTTGGCGGGTTGGGTAACCAGGGTTACCAGGGCCTGAACCCCAGGGGAATTGGCGATTTTATACTTATTGGTATGCTTGCTTGCTTCCCCGGCCGTGGTAGGCCCGATGCAAAAGGCGGTTGCGTCTCCTATGGCGTTGGAACGGGTAAAGCTTCTGACCCCGCTGGGACTGAAAAACAGGATCCCATCAAAGCCATGGTCAAATGTTTTCGCAATGGTTTTGGTGCGGTAGGCGATTACCTCCTCCCATTTAAGCCCAAGTTTATCAAGTGCCCGGGGTATGATTTCAAGACGACGGTTACCACAATAGTAGACAAAAGACTTATCAGTATATTTTTTTGAAATACAATCGGCCAGCGCTGTGGCAGAGGCTGCAGATTCCAGTACCTCACCGCCATGCTCCCGCACGAGCGAAGCGGTGGTATGTCCTACACAAAGACAGGACACCCCGGATAGCTTTCTGTCAGGATTTCCTGACATGCAGGCCCGAACCGCATGCTTGCTGGTGAAAACAGCAATGCTTTCCAGAGGTTTGAACTCCACCGGTAGTAGTTCCACCGAAATGGCGTCGTATTGAGTAAGCGCCCAACCCGAAGATCGTATTTGCGCCTGAAGGGGTTCCGGGAGTACTTTGGTGGATAACAATCGCTTCATCCGGATTGCGTTTTTCGGATCTCCTCCATGATTTCCGCTCCGCCTGATTCGAGGACCTCCCTGGCACAGTAGGTCCCGAAACCGGATGCCTTATCCCGTTCGATTTCCCGGTCTATCTGTACTTGTTTGCTGCCGTCCAGGGAAAAGACCCCTGCACGGAACCGGATGACGGATTCCCCTGTGGTGGCAAGTGCCCCGATCGGGGCCGTGCAACCTCCTTCCAGTTCCCTTAGGAACTCACGTTCCACAGTGGTACACAACTCGCTCTCTGAATGGTTCAATGCTGAAATTCGCTTTCGCGTTTCCGTATCGGACTCCCGGCAAACCACCAACATGGCACCCTGGGCCGGGGCCGGGAGCATCCATTGTAGGGGAGTGTGTCCTTCTGGCAAAAGGCCAATCCGGTCCAGGCCGGCCGAGGCGAAAATCGCTGCATTCCAGGAGTTTTCCCGAAGCTTCTGCATCCTGGTATTTACATTTCCCCTGAGATCCACGATCTCGTGAAGGGGATAACGGCTCAGCCACTGAGCTTTTCTGCGAAGGCTCCCTGTGGCTACCACCCCTTCCTCATTCAGAAAATCCAGCCCTTTGTGGACCAGGACATCCAGCGGGTTGGCGCGGGTTAAAACTGCCGCCTGTACAATTCCCTTGGGCAGGGCCGTAGGCACATCCTTCATGGAATGTACAGCCAGGTCAATCGTTCCCTTCAGGAGCGCAACATCCAGGGTTTTCGTGAAGATCCCGGTAATACCGAGTTCGTAGAGCGGCTTGTCCAAAACCAGGTCCCCGGTGGATTTAACCGGAACGAGTTCTGCCTCATTCCCTTTTTTGGACAAATGATCCTTAACGGTTCGGGCCTGCCACAGTGCCAATTCACTGTCCCGGGTTCCTATTCGGAGCCGTTTGTTCATGGAGTCTTGATTTCTAGCTGGAATACTTTGCTAATCAGTTCCAGGCTTTCTTCCGGGTCAATCTCAGAATCTTTGAGGTGATTTGCAAACTGTCGGGTGATCTTATGGATTATGCGGTCTGAAACCTTATCCGCCTGATCCTTATCAAAGCCGTCTATTTTGCGGGACTGAAAATCCAGTTCTTCTTCTTTCATGGTTTCCAGTTTCTGCTTCAGCGCCCTGATCACAGGAGCGAATCGCCGACTCTCCAGCCACTGGTTAAAATCCGAATGGACTTCCCCGAGGATGGCTTCCGCCTGTGGCAGGTATTGCCTGCGCGCTTCCAGGGTGCTGTCGGTAATCTTCGAAAGCTGATCCAGGTGAACAAGAGTTACCCCCGGCAGGTTTGCGACTCCCGGAGCCACGTTCATGGGAATGGACAAATCCAGGATCCAGCGGTCCAGACCGGGACGGATCATTTCTGCCTTAACCGTGGGTTGGATGCCCCCGGTTGCAACAATCAGGATATCGGACTGCTCAATGGTCTGTTGTAGTTCTTCATACGGCCGGACCTTCAATTGAAATTTCCCGCCAATGGCTTCTGCCTTATCCAGGGTGCGGTTAATGAGTGTAATCTGGGGGTTTTGAGTGTGCTTAACAAGGTTTTCACAGGTATTTCGTCCGATCTTTCCGGTACCGTAGAGTAAAATCCGACGTTTTTCAATTTCCGGCACCCTCGCCAGCAGATACTGCACGGCCGCAAAGGCCACTGACGTTGCCCCTGAAGAAATCCCGGTTTCATTCTTGATCCGTTTGCTCGCCTGGATCACCGAATTGACCAGCCGCTCCAGAAAGGCGTTGACCAGGCCTTTTTCCCGGGACTGGTAGAAGGCAGATTTCAACTGGCTGATGATTTCAAAATCTCCCAGAATCTGGCTGTCCAGGCCAGCCCCTACCCGGAAGAGATGGGCAATGGCATCCTGATTCTGGTAGACATACCCCACAGCCTCGAATTCTTTTTCGCTTCCCTGGGTATGAAAACATAACAAGCGAATCAAATGCTGCGGAGCTGAAGCAAAACCGTGTAGTTCCGTCCGGTTACAGGTACTGGTCACCAACAGGCCATCAATACCTTCTTCACGCGCCTGATCCAGAAGGGCGTCGATTGCCCCTTTTTCCAGGGCAAATTTGCCCCTGAGCTGGGCATCCGCCTTCTGGTAACTGAGGCCGACTGTAATAAAGCGATGATGTTTTGAAATATGGTATTTCTTCATAAGCCCGAAGCCGCGGGGCAAAAATATAAGGAATGTTTTGGCAAAAATAACGCTGTAAGGTCTTAAAATACCGCTATGGGAGAAAACAGCAGCGTCCGGGCTCCTTACCTGGACAAAATCCCTATTTTTGTCGCAGAAATAGGATTTTCACATTAAACAATTTAGAATAATTCTAAATAAAAGGATATAATCCACCATGGATGATTTTGGAAAAAATGTCGCTGAAGGTTCCTTCGAGGAATTGCCGATTGAGTCGGAGTTCATCCTCCTCAAGGCTTCTTCAGCCTCGCAACACCCTGTGCGTATAGAGCGCCCCGCCCACCGGCGATTCCTGCAGTTTCACTTTTGTCTTAAAGGTCAGGTGCAGTTTGTCTACCACGGAGGGCATTATGTAATCGACCTTCCCAGAGACATGTCACTCCTTCTTTACAACCCTGAAACCGAACTTCCTTTGCAAGTGGTGCTCAGCCCGGATACGCGTATGCTGTCGGTACTGATGAGCATACGGAAGTTTCATTCCCTGTTTACCACGGAAGCTTCGTACATCCCATTTCTAAGTCCGGAAAACAGGGATAAGAAATATTACCAGCAAAACCCGCTGACCCCAACGCTTTCAATCATCCTGAGCCAGCTTTGGAACGAACAGATATATCCCACCGTCCGCACCCTTTACTGTAAAGGGAAAATATATGAGCTGCTTTCACTGTATTTCAACAGGACCCCGGATACCCAGGCAGAGCAATGCCCCTTCCTTGTCGATGAAGAAAATGTTCAGCGAATCCGAAAGGCGAAGGAAATTGTCATCGAGCGAATGGCAGAGCCCCCTACCCTGCCGGAACTGGCTTCTGAAATCGGGCTCAGCCTTAAAAAGCTCAAAGAGGGGTTCAAACAAATCTACGGAGATTCGGTTTTCAGTTTCCTCTTCGACTACAAAATGGAAATGGCCCGTAAGCTACTGGAAACGGGCAAATACAATGTCAATGAGGTAGGGTTAAAGGTAGGCTACAGTACTGCCAGTCATTTCATCGCAGCATTCAAAAAGAAATACGACACCACCCCAAAGCAATACCTGCTTTCCCTGGCCCAACAGCGGAGTTGATTCGTTAAATCATCCTAAATTTGAAAAGCACCCCTGAAAAGAACCTTGTAATGACAAAGCTTTCCTGTCTGCTGCCGGCACTAGTCTGTATCCTGTTTCTATTGGAGCCATGTGATGCCCAGGAGGGAGAATACCCCCGGGAAGAACTGCGTGTCCTGGTCTTTACCAAGACCAACGGGTATCGGCATCAATCGATAGAAAAGGGGGTTGCTGCGCTTAGGGAGCTTTCCCTGGAGGCGGGAATTGCCCTTGACCATACCGAGGATTCCCTTCAGTTCAACCCCAAAAACCTTTCAAACTACCAGCTGGTGGTCTTTCTGAGTACCACCGGGGATGTTTTGGGGCCGGCACAGGAAGCGGCATTCAGGGATTTCATTGCCCGTGGGGGCAGTTTTATGGGTATTCATGCCGCCACCGACACTGAATACGACTGGCCCTGGTACGGGGAGCTGGTCGGGGCCTATTTTGAAAGCCACCCGGAGCAACAGCAGGCTACCCTTGAAGTAGTAGACTGGCAACACCCTTCCACCCGACACCTGCCTCAGCGCTGGTCCCATTTTGATGAGTGGTATAATTTCAGGGATTTCCAGGCGGGCATAAAAGTGCTTATCAACCTGGATGAAAGCAGTTACCAGGGGGGCAGTAACGGGAAATCCCACCCGATAGCCTGGTATCATTCCTTTGGGGGCGGCAGGGCGTTTTACACGGGAATGGGGCATACGGAAGCAGCTTTTGACGACCCGACCTTCAGAAAACACCTGTCAGGTGGCTTGCGGTACTGTCTTGGAATCCAATGAGAATCCGGTCAAAAGCTTTTAAGGGCAGTGTAAATCAACATAAGCCCTGAAAGCATCATAAATAAAAGCAAGAGCATCCGGAACCCCCCGGCAGAAATCTGACCGAGCAACTTTTTACCGACAATATTCCCGAGAATGGCCCCCAGTCCCAGGGCAATCCCATAGCCCCAATATTTCCCCATCAGCAACCCAAAAAAAGCATACCCTCCCAGTTGTGCCAATCCCATAAAAAAGGAATTCGCTGTTTTTGTGGCAATCAGGGATTCCTTCTGGAGTCCGGCATTCAAATAGAAAGGGTTCATTACAGGGCCCATGGCACCCACCAGGGTCCCGAGAAATGAGACAACGAACCCTAAAGGAGCAAACCAGATTACAGGCATTTCAAAAGATCGCTCCCGTTTTCCAAACCTGAACTGAAAGAGGGTGCTGACCAGGAAACATCCTATGAGGAGCTGCAAGACTGAAAGTCTCAGGCTTCCAAACAGCCATGCACCCAGCCAGGAACCGAGCATGGCCGGCAATGCATAATAGGCACAAAGTTTCCAGTGGATGTGCTTCCAGTAGAGGATAAGCCTGGAGGGTCTGCCGATAAAATTCCCCAAATTCACCACCGGGGCGGTATATTGGGCTCCCAAAAACGAATTGACAAGAGGGACCATTACCAAAGCCCCTCCTCCCCCCGCCAGCGTTGAGAAGACAAAAGCCACGATCCCCAGCAAAAACAGCCAGAGCAATACCCAGGGGTCCGTTTCTGAAAAAGCAGCTTCAAAAAAAGTCATTCCAGTCGCGATTACTGTTCCTGCCGCCCCGGAGCCATTGGGCGCACTACGATAATGCCCGTGTTCTTATGTATTTTTTTGAGATATTCTGACAGGGGGGCTTTTGTGATCATGACAGCTCCCTCTGTCGATGCATGCAGTAAGTGAATCCGTCCATCCTTTCCAGTGACAGCGATTCCGGTGTGGGTTACATCCAACCCTTTTATTTCAGTGGCAAGGGCAATAATATCTCCATCCTGCAGCGACTCCTCCTGTTTTGCCACTTCCTTTGCCGGCAATACGAATAGTGGATTTATGGATAAGGAGGTTTCAACACGCCGGATCTGCTCCAGATTGCCTTCCCGTCCAAGAGCGGGATATAGTTCCGGATGTGTGCCCATAAAATTGATTTCCTTTTCTGCGGAAACTCCTCCAATCTGCCGGGTAACGTCCTTAACCAGTCCTTTTTGCTCGTTGTCCCGGATCCAGTCCGTAAAATAATGCAGACGCGAAGGGTAGCCCTGTAGCGTACCCTGCCGGTAACGAATTTTCTCCAGGGTGTTCAGGTAGGATTCCCAATCAGCTTTTCCCTCGTGTTTCAGGCGGCTAATCGCCAGGACATTTTCCACAAACGTAGTGCAATCCAGCCCTCTAAAATTCACTACGAGCTTTTCCTGTCCATCCAGTTCCAGGGTGCTGGCCACATAAGGTGTGCCCAGAAATTTCGCCCCCACCGCAACCATAGTTGCCCCCATAGCATCCCCTGACAGGGCTTGCAGTTCTCCCATCATATTCCTGAAGATCTCCCGGTCTTCGGGGCTACAGGAAAGAGGAGGGACCTGGGACTTCCCGTAGGCGAACACGAATAGAAATATCCCCAGCAACAAGAATTTTCTCAAGTACATCCTTTTTAAAAACACGGGTGTCTCAGGTATTTTTTTCTTCCGGGTTCATGAGAATACGGGTATGTGCAATACTCTCCGGATAGTTTTCCTGCAGAAAGGAAATGAGCTTTTCCCGCACATGTACCCTGAGCTCCCACGCACTACCGGAATCATCAGCGCTTACTGTGGCCCGGACCTCCACATAGTTTGCTTTTGAATCCGTCACCTGTATATTAGCAACCTCCCCGTTCCACTGTTTGGTATCCTTCACAATCCTTTGTAGTTCTTCCCGCAGGGCATCAAAAGGAACCGTATAATCCGTATACAGGAATACGGTGCCCAAGAGTTCCGTCGTGGTACGGGTCCAGTTCTGAAATGGCTTTTCAATGAAATAGGTCGATGGCAGAACAAGACACCTCTTGTCCCAGATTCGCACGATGACATAGGTGAGGCTGATCTCCTCAATCCGCCCCCATTCCCCTTCCACGATCACCACATCATCCAGCCGGATGGGCTGCGTCAGAGCGATTTGTATCCCGGCAATGACCGTTGCTATCAATTTCTGGGCGGAAAATCCGATAATGATCCCGGCAACCCCGGCAGAGGCGAATAAGCTGACCCCGATTTCCCGGATGCTCTCAAAACTCATCAGGGCCGCTCCGATAGCCAGCACAACCACCAGAAAAATCACGATCCGTTCCAGGATCGTAAACTGAGTGAACACTTTCCGCGCCTTCAGATTATCGGCCCCGCCAATATCATAACGGGCCAGGAGCAACTTTTTAACCAGGCGTAAGATCTTTATGATCAACCATGTAAAGGCGAATATGAAAAGGAGCGTACTGGTTTTTCGGAAAACATCCGAGAATTCCTCCATGCCGAGTAGTTTCCTTAAGGACTGTACCCGGATCAAAAGCGAAAACAGGATAAGCAACAAAGGCAAAGCCACTTTCCGCACCGTATTCGCAGGCAGTATATACCTGGGATTTTTTCCGAATTTTCGCAAGATGGCTGCAATGGCGACGTATATCCCGAGCATCACCAAAAGGGTCATACTTAGGTAGAAAATAGAACGCTGGGTAGGGTCGGACAGGTATTTCTCGATCATGGCCTGAAATTACACAATTCCTGGGGAGATAAACAGGGATGCCAACTGAAATCAATTTTGTTTATCCCCCAATAGCCGAAACCGGGGATACCCCTCAGGATGATTCCATTTGAAAGCTTATTTTTGCAGGAGCCACAAGCGACCTAACCGCAACCAATCCATTTTCATGAAAGGTGTACTACTGGTAAACCTGGGCTCTCCCGACAGTCCCACCCCAAAAGATGTCAAACCCTATCTGGATGAATTCCTGATGGATGAAAGGGTGATCGATGCCCCAAAATGGCTCAGGACCATTCTGGTCAGGGGAATCATTCTGCAAACACGTCCGAAGCGCTCGGCCAAAGCCTACCAGAAGATCTGGTGGGAGGAAGGTTCTCCCTTAATTGTCATTTCAGAACGCTTTTTGAAAAAAATCCAGGATAAAACCCATTTGCCGGTTGCCCTTGGAATGCGTTATGGGTCTGGGTCTATCGAAGAAGGCATGAGACAACTCAAGGACAAAGGTGTGACAGAGATTTTACTGGTCCCGCTTTATCCTCATTACGCCATGAGTTCCTATGAGACCGTCGTCGTCAAGGCTCTTGAGGTACAGGCTGAGAAATTCCCTGAAATGCAGGTGACCACCATGCCTGCATTCTATAAAAACCCCGAATACATCAGGGTGCTTTCACAATCTATCCGGGAACACCTCGCGGAATTTGAATACGACCATGTGCTGTTTTCCTATCACGGGATCCCCGAACGACACATCCGGAAATCAGACCCTACCCGTTTCCACTGCAAGATTGACGGCCAGTGCTGCAAGGTTAATTCCGTAGCCCATCATACCTGCTACCGGCACCAGTGCTACGACACTACAGATCTCGTCCGGGATGCCCTTGGGCTCTCTGAAGAAAACTCCAGCACCTCCTTTCAGAGCCGGCTGGCAGGCGACCCATGGCTGAAGCCCTATACGGATTATGAGTTTGAGCGTCTGGCGAAAGAAGGAAAAACCCGACTGGCGGTAATAACCCCGGCTTTTGTGAGTGACTGTCTCGAGACCCTGGAGGAAATCGCCATGGAAGGCAAAGAGGAATTTCTGGAGGCAGGCGGAAAAGACTATATCCATATCCCATGCCTTAATGACCGGGATGACTGGGTAGCTCTAATGGCCCGGTGGATAGAAGACTGGGAAAAGGAAGGCGCCCTTCCGGTTTGATGTTTCTTTTTTTGCCCTCTGTTTTTTGAATGCAGGGGATTTGGTGAACTTGTTAACCGGGGGGTGGGGGTAAGCCCCAGGTTCTCTCATTAGATCAGCTGCTATCTATTACAGCCAGGAGAGCATCTCCCCTGAAATACTTATTTTTAGTCCTTACCAACTTGATATCCCATGAAACATTTCTTCAGCTTTTTAGCTTTTTTGATCCCGGTACTTTCTGGGTATGCCCAGGATCGGATTGTGGGGGCCCCTCACGCCACACGCTCTGTGGTTATGGCTCAGAATGGCATGGTGGCTACCAGCCATCCTCTGGCAACACAAATCGGGTTAGATATTCTTAAAAAAGGGGGGACTGCTATTGACGCTGCTATCTCGGCAAATGCAGCCCTTGGCCTGATGGAACCCACGGGTTGTGGGGTCGGCGGAGATCTCTTCGCTATTGTCTGGGATGCAAAAACGAAAAAACTCTATGGGTTGAATGCCAGTGGCCGGTCCCCCAAAGGACTAACCCTGGAGGAATTCAATAAACGCGGTCTTGATAAAATCCCTGCCCTGGGGCCCCTTCCGGTGAGCGTCCCTGGTGCGGTGGATGGATGGTTCGAACTCCACGGCAAATTTGGCACCCTGCCCATGAAGGAGCTGCTTGCCCCGGCGATCAGCTATGCGGAAAAAGGCTTTCCCCTAACCCAGTTAATCGCCTGGTATATGGAGCAATCCGTCCCCCGGTACGAAAGCCTCGGGTTCCCGAACATCCGGGAGACCTATATCGAACAAAATGGGGGAAAACTCCCCGGGGAGGGTGAGATCTATAAAAATCCTTTCCTGGCGAATACCTATCGTAAAATTGCAGCTGGGGGCCGGGATGCTTTTTATAAAGGGGACATTGCCAGGACGATTGCAGATTTTATCCAGTCTCAGGGAGGGTATCTATCCTTTTCGGATTTCGAGGCACACCACTCGCAATGGGTCGATCCTGTCTCCGTAAATTACCGCGGATACGACGTATGGGAATTACCCCCAAACGGACAGGGCATTGCGGCACTTCAGATGCTCCAGATTCTCGAAGGATATGATTTTTCAGAGATCCCTTTCGGAAGTGCCGAGCATCTTCATCTTTTTACGGAGGCAAAGAAACTGGCCTTTGAAGACCGTGCCAAATATTATGCGGATCCTGACTTTGTCAAGATACCGGTGGAAACCCTGCTGTCGGATGAATACGCCTCCAAAAGACGGTCTATGATTGGGGAGGCAGCAGGGGCATACGAGGCAGGGGAGATCAGTGCCGGGGAAACCATTTATATGACCGTTGCGGACCAATTTGGCAACATGATCTCCTTAATACAAAGCAATTACCGGGGAATGGGTTCAGGAATGGTTCCTCCAGGACTTGGCTTCATGCTTCAGGACCGGGGAGAATTGTTCAGTCTGAAAAAGGGACAGGCGAACACCTATGCGCCGGGGAAAAGGCCTTTCCATACGATCATCCCTGCCTTTATCACCAAAGATGGTTCCCCCTGGGTCAGTTTTGGCGTTATGGGGGGAGATTTTCAACCCCAGGGCCACACTCAGATCGTCATGAACCTCATCGATTTCGGGATGAACCTCCAGGAAGCCGGAGATGCTCCCAGATGGGATCATACAGGGGGGTCGACACCCACAGGACAAAACAGAGGAAGCGGTGCTGTTCGCATCGAATCCGGCATCCCGTATCAAACGGTCCGGGGCCTTATGGACAGAGGACATCAGGTGCGTTATGCGAGAGGGGTCTACGGAGGCTATCAGGCAATTCTCTGGGATTCGGAAAACCGGTCTTACCGGGGTGCCTCTGAAAGCCGGAAGGATGGTCAGGCCGCAGGGTACTAGGCCTTCCGCATTGCAGGTGCTGCCGGGGAATCTCTTTTGATTCTGGTTCCGTATTCCTGATTGGTTTTTGCGCTGGTTCCGGGTAACTTGACACTAAGGGTGGGTGGGGCCAAACAAATTCCATGCCCGCCGATCCTCAATTCTTGCGAACCCCAAAATTCTTTTTCAATTCCCCCCTTTCTATTTCTGAAATCCCAAAGAAGCCCCTAGCTTTGCAGGGCTAGTTTCCTTCCTATGGCCAGAGTTTCTTCAGAACAGCTAGGCTCCCAACCCATCGGCCAGTTGCTGATACAACAGGCGGTTCCCGCCTCCATCGGCATCCTGGTGATGAGTCTGAATATCCTGGTGGATACCATTTTTGTCGGGAACTGGATCGGCTCCATCGCGATTGCCGCTATCAACATTGTTCTCCCGGTATCATTCTTTATTGCTGCCCTTGGCATGGCCATAGGAATCGGAGGGAGCAGTATTGTTTCCAGGGCCCTTGGAGCCGATAAAAAAGAAAAGGCCTTACGGACTTTTGGAAATCAGATCACCCTGACCCTTCTGGTCACCTGTTCCATGGTGGGCCTCGGATTGTACTTTGTCGACTCGCTTATCCCTGCCTTCGGTGGAAAAGGCGCCATCTTCGACCCGGCCAAAATTTATTATACCATTGTCCTTTATGGGGTTCCCTTTCTCGCGCTCTGCATGATGGGAAACACGGTGATCCGGGCAGAGGGGAAACCCCGGTTTGCCATGATTGCCATGATCATACCCTCCGTGGGAAACCTGCTTATGGACTATGTATTCATTTACATATTCGATTGGGGAATGCATGGAGCTGCCTGGGCGACCACCGGTGGCTACCTCCTCTGTTTCGCTTATATTTTTTGGTTTTTTCTTTCCCCGAATTCAGAATTAAAAATCAGCTGGCACCACTTCGGCTTAAACCGTTACCTTCTCAGGGAGATCGGGGCTCTGGGATTTGTAACCCTTGCCAGGCAGGCCGTCACTTCGGTCACTTACCTGCTGTTGAACAACATTTTATTTGACCTCGGGGGAGAATCCATGGTCGCTGTCTACGCGATTATCGGCAGGATGCTGATGTTTGCCCTCTTCCCGGTGTTAGGGGTCACGCAGGGGTTTCTTCCCATTGCCGGTTACAATTATGGGGCTCACAAATACGATCGGGTCCGGGAATCCATTTATACAGCTATTAAATACGCCGCTCTGGTAGCTACGGGGGTATTTGTAGTCCTTATGGTGTTTCCGGCAGAAATTACAGGTCTATTTCTGAGTAATCGTCCCGATATGAGTGCCGCAGAGCTCGCCAGCAACGCTTTTGTCCTGCAGCATTCTCCCTCCGCCATGCGCTGGGTCTTTGCCGCAACCCCTGTCATTGCCATACAACTGATCGGGGCCGCCTATTTTCAGGCCATTGGAAAGGCCGTACCTGCGCTGCTTTTAACCCTGACCCGGCAGGGGTTCTTTTTCATCCCCCTGATCCTCATACTTCCCCATTTTATGGGTGAATTGGGCGTATGGATTTCCTTTGCCATTGCCGATGTCCTGTCCACAGGGGTAACCGGGTTTTATCTGAAGAAGGAAATCGACAGGGAGTTAACAGAATCCCCGGCCCAAAAAAGCGGAGGCTAAGAATTTCGCCATTCCCGAATCAAGGTGTTATTTCTATTGTTTGCCCAAGGCCTGGATTACGCGTGGGACCGGAAGTGCTTCAACCCTGTAGCCTTTAAACCCCTGCATCTCCTCTGCTGCGAAGAGGGCATTCCAGATTGCTTCTTCAGTTGCCTCCACCGCTGCAAGGAACAGCGGGGACATAAAATCATTGTGAACGCTCGCCTCCCCGGAAAGCAGTCCTTCCGGGGTATATTTAACCCGGTTATTCCCGGCCGTGGAGACCGCAATTACGTAGTCCCCGCTTCCGTTGGAGGCAATCCCGCCTGTCCGGGCCAGACCGAGGTTCAGGGGTGCATTGGTTATCACCACCATCATACAGGACCCGTCCGTGTCTTTTTTATAGCTGTCCGGGATACGACCCAATTCCCGCGCCAGGTTAAAGCCATTCAGGGTGAGGATTCCGCCGAAATTGGCCTGAACCAGTACCCCTACCGTAAATCCTCCCGATTTCTCCGGAACCATTCGGGAAGCAGTACCGATACCCCCCTTATATCCAAAGGCGACAGTGCCGGTACCAGCCCCGACGTTCCCTTCGTCCACCCGCCCGGATTTGGCATTTTCAATAGCCTCCAGCACATCTGCCTCCACCACATGTCGGCCCCTTATATCGTTCAGTCTTCCATCGTTAGTCTCCCCAACAACAGCATTTACGGAACGTACTTCTTCATTGCCGGGCTGCAGAAGGGTGTAACTGATAAGGGCCTCCATTGCGACCGGTACGCTAAGGGTGTTGGTCAAAACAATTGGGGTTTCAATATTTCCCAATTCCTCAACCTGACTGTAGCCTGCCAGTTTTCCGAATCCGTTCCCGATGTAAATAGCCGCGGGGACCTTTTCCCGGAACAGGTTCCCGGAATGCGGTAAAATAGCCGTAACGCCGGTGCGTACAGAATCTCCCTGAATGAGCGTCGTATGCCCAACCCGAACTCCCGGAACATCAGTTATAGCGTTTTCAGGTCCTGTGGAAAGGACTCCCAGTTCTATCCCGTATTCACGGATTCTTTTGTTCTGGCTCCTGGCTTCCTGCATAATCATCAAACTGACGAGAAAAAGAAAGTAAAAGGCACGCATAGGCATGGGCTTCTTTTCCCAAGATAGCAAAAAGTTGGGGAGAAAACGGCCGGGAGGTCGCGGCATTCCCCATTACCTTAAGATAGGGGGAGGAGTGGCCTAGTCTTTATTTTTTTGCACAAAAAGCCTGAGGTAGAACAACACCAGCAGCATCAACCACCCCGCGGGATAGGGGAGGATCAATACAGCCCAGCCATACGCCAGATCACTCTCCCCGCCAAAGCCCCCAAAGGACGACAGGATCCATAGGGCCAAAACTCCGAAAAGGATCAGACTTGCCGCGATCCTGTACCACTTACGCTGCGGGTCCCTGAACACATGACTGACGATCGCCAGCAGGATGCTCCCTGCCAGGATGAGGATACTGCCTTCGAGGGGATCCAACGTGCCCAACAGGAATAAGACCACCCCCAGAATAAATCCGGCCTGTAACCATCGTTTTTTCCTGAGTTCCACTTCCATATTCAATATTCGCCAACCAGCTTATTCGCGAACTGGCACCACAGCCACTGCCTCAATTTCTATAAGCCATTCGGGCAGTGCGAGAGATTCGACCCCCACCAACGTACTGGCAGGCATATCTGAGTCCCCGAGCAACTCCCTTCGCACCCCCCGAAAGGTTTCGAGGGACTGCGGGCCATAGTCAACGATATAAGTGTTCATTTTTACCACGTCTCCCATGGATGCGCCCGCTTTTCCCAGGACGGCCTTAAGGCGGGATAGTGCTGAACGCATTTGGGAATCCAAATCCGGTCCTTCCCCCACCTGTCCGGAAACATAAACGGTCTTCAGGTCACCTGATAGTACCACCACAGCCTCCGAATACCCGTTATGGGTGTCGATGAATGTTTTCTTGAATAATCTGGTGTCATCATTATGGGGCGCTTCCTCTTTGCAGGAAAATAGGAATGCCATTAAAAGGAAGGTAATCCATAAAGACGAGGGGATCGGTGTTCTCATCGAAGTTGGTTTGATCAAATTGAAAATTACGAATTTTATTAACAGGGAAGGTTTTAGAAAGACAGGGAAAGGTCCTTTCCTGTTTTCCAATTCACAGTTAAGAAAATGAAGGGTTCTGCAGGTTTCCAGTTCACATCATTTTTGGTACATTTAAGGCTGACTAATTCGAAGACTACCAAGATGAAAAAATCTCTCCTGAAGGCAGGCCTATTCCTGTTAGCCCTGTCCCTGATGCCCCTAAGCGCAGAGGGCCAAAGAAGAAAAAAATCAAATGACACAGATCCCTATCCGGAGCAGTTGTACTCCTCGATGGAGTACCGGTTGGTCGGCCCTTTCCGGGGCGGGCGTTCTGCCGCAGTCACCGGGGTTCCCGGCAAGCCAAACCTCTTTTACTTCGGGGCCACCGGAGGGGGGGTCTGGCGCACCATGGACGGAGGCAGGAGTTGGGAAAACATCTCCGACGGGTATTTCGGCGGCAGTATCGGAGCGGTCGAGGTGGCCCAGAGCGATCCCAACGTGATCTATGTCGGTGGAGGTGAAAAAACGGTCAGGGGGAATGTATCCTCCGGCTACGGGGTATGGAAAAGTGTGGATGCCGGGAAAACCTGGAAACAGGCCGGACTGGAAAAAAGTCGTCATATCCCCAGGCTTCGCGTACATCCGGACAATCCGGATGTCGTTTTTGCCGCAGTCCTCGGGAACATTTACAAACCCTCGGAAGAACGAGGTATCTATAAAAGTACCGATGGCGGGAGCACCTGGCGAAAGGTGCTCTTTTCAGACGAACAGGCCGGTGCCGTCGACCTGACTTTTGACCCCAACAACCCGCGGATTCTGTACGCCAGCACCTGGAGGGTTCAAAGGACACCGTATTCCCTGAGCAGCGGGGGAGATGGCTCTGCGCTCTGGAAGTCGACCGATAGCGGTGAGACCTGGGAGAAAATCTCCGATAATGAGGGATTCCCGGAAGGGACCCTTGGAATTATGGGGATTACCGTCTCTCCTGTGAATTCCCAACGGGTATGGGCCATAGTGGAGCACAAAGACAAGGGAGGCCTTTACCGTTCGGAAGACGGAGGCAAGACCTGGAACCAGGTCAACAGCGAACGCAAACTGCGCCAGCGTGCCTGGTACTACACCCGGGTATACGCAGACACCCATGATGAGGATGTGGTATACGTCCTGAACGTACGCTACCATAAGTCCACGGACGGAGGCAAGACATTTAACACCTTTAACGCTCCCCACGGGGACCACCACGACCTGTGGATTGCCCCGGAAGACCCTTCCCGGATGATCATCGGGGATGACGGAGGAGCTCAGATCTCCTATGATGGGGGAACCACCTGGAGCACCTACTACAACCAGCCTACTGCTCAGTTTTACAGGGTAACCACGGACAATGCTTTTCCCTATCGGATCTACGCCGCCCAGCAGGACAATTCCACGATTCGCATCCGTCACCGCTCGGATGGGCGGAGCATTTCGGAAGATGACTGGGAGGAAACGGCCGGGGGTGAAAGTGCCCATATCGCAGTAGATCCGGAGAACAACGACATAGTTTACGGAGGCAGTTACGGTGGCTTCCTGACACGGGTCAACCACGACACCAGAACCGTGAGGGCCGTGAACGTATGGCCCGACAACCCCATGGGATACGGGGCAGAAGGAATGAAATACCGTTTCCAGTGGAACTTCCCCATCCTTTTCAGCCGTCATGACCCCAACAAACTTTACACCTTCTCCAACCATGTGCATATGAGTACGGATGAGGGACAAAGCTGGGAACTCCTGAGTCCGGACCTGACCCGTAACGACCCGGACAAACTCGTGTCCAGCGGGGGGCCCATTACCCAGGACAATACAGGGGTTGAATATTACTGCACCATTTTTGCAGCCAACGAAAGTCCTTTAAAGGAAGGGCTTCTGTGGGTAGGGTCCGATGACGGCCTGATCCATCTGACCCGGGACGGTGGGCAAAACTGGGAAGATGTGACCCCTGCGGACATGCCGGAGTGGAGTATGGTAAATAGCATTGAACCCTCTGCCTTTGATGAAGGGACCTGCTATGTGGCAGCCACGCGCTACAAGCTGGGGGATTTCAAACCCTATCTCTACAAGACCAGTGATTACGGTAAAACGTGGCAGAAAATTACCAATGGGATCGCTTCGGAACACTTTACCCGCGTACTCAGGGAAGACCCCAAACGAAAAGGTCTTTTGTACGCCGGTACAGAAACAGGGATGTATATATCCTTTGACGACGGCCGCAACTGGAAACCTTTCCAGTTAAACCTGCCCATCGTACCCATCACCGACCTGGCAATTAAGGAAGATAATCTGATTGTCGCCACCCAGGGACGCAGCCTCTGGATCCTGGATGATCTTACAGTGTTGCATCAGCTGGAGCAGTCCCAAAGCGATGCCGGGGCAATCCTTTTTAAACCCAAGGATTCCTATCGGACCAAGGGCGGAACCATGCGCACCCCTTCCAAAACGGCAGGGCAAAACCATCCCAATGGAGTGATAACCCATTTCTACCTGAAAGATTTTGCAGAAAAGGACAGCGTTGCCCTTACCTATACGACTCTGGCCGGAGATACCCTGGCAACATACAGTTCCTATGCCAAAGACCCGGATAAAAAACTTAAGGTGGAAAAAGGGGGGAATACCCATGTGTGGGATACTCGTGGCAAAGGAGCCGAAAGACTGAAGGGAATGATCCTTTGGTGGGCCAACCTCAACGGTCCGAAAGCGGTCCCCGGATCTTATAAGGTCCACCTGAATGCCCAGGGGGAAACCCAGTCTCAGACCTTTAAAATACTGCCTGATCCGAGGGCAGAAGTATCGGTGGCCGATATGCAACAACAGCATGAATTCATTACAGACATCAATAACACGGTCGACCGGGCGCACCAGTCCATA
>JARRQA010000002.1:0-25848 GCA_037382325.1 Robiginitalea sp. | reverse complement strand
TCGCATACACGAAAACAGTGAGCAAACCGGTGAGCAGAAAGGCCCACCAGACCCAGTTCCCGGAGACCCCGTTAGAGCGGACAATATCAGTGACCAGATTGGGAGTGTCCGTCGAAAAGGTGGTTGCCACCATCGAAAAACCCAGCAGCCACCAGGGCATGGACCTTCCGGAGAGGAAATATTCAGAAGTATTCTTGCCGGACTTTCGGGAAACTGCAATCCCAATGAACAGAACAAGGGTGAAAAACCCCAGGATCAGGGCATAATCAAGTGTGGTCAGTTGCATAATCTGGCGTCGGTTAGCGCTTAAAGATATATTATTTTAAAATACCTTTGGGCCCTGACCCACCTGTGCATGATGTCTTTATCCCCAATCGCTGAACTTCCCTGGACCTCCTACCTGCTGGCCCTTACCGCCGCGCTGATCCTTGGGTTTTCCAAATCCGGGCTCAAGGGAATCGGGGTGTTCACGGTAACCCTGATGGCCCTTGCCTTTGGCGCGAGGCAGTCCACCGGACAACTCATCCCCTTGCTCATGGGCGGCGATCTTTTTGCAGTATTGTATTACAACCGCCATGCCCGCTGGGATTACCTAAAAAGGTTTCTCCCCTGGATGCTCCTGGGGATCCTGCTCGGGGCCTGGGTGGGTAAAGACCTTCCGGAACAAGTGTTCAAATGGGCTATGGCAGGCATAATCCTGGGAAGCGTGCTACTTATGTCCTGGTGGGACCTACGCAAATCCAAAAACGTCCCCACCCATCCGGCCTTTGCGGGGTCCATGGGAATCCTAGCCGGAGTTACCACCATGATCGGGAATCTGGCAGGCCCTTTTTCGAATCTCTATTTCCTCGCCATGAGGCTCCCGAAAAACGAATTTATCGGCACCGCCGCCTGGTTGTTCCTGATCACCAACTGGGTAAAACTCCCCCTGCACATTTTCCTTTGGAAAACTATTGACACAGAGGTCCTGCTCACCGACTTATGGCTGTTACCCGGGCTCGTGCTGGGCCTGTTCCTTGGGGTGCGACTGGTAAGGCGGATACGGGAAGGCTTCTACCGAAAACTCATTCTATTGCTAACGGCCGTGGGGGCAATCCTCCTTATGCTCCGCTGAGCCTTTAGTGCGGTAGCTTATCCCGCAGCAAGCCGTATATCCAGGTTCCGACCACGGCCCCCAGTATTACAATCAATACAGGCAGGTAACCGGCACCGGTCAGGGTGAACATAGGTCCGGGGCATGCCCCGGCAAGGGCCCATCCCAGGCCGAAGATAAACCCTCCGATCAGGTAGCGCGGGATACTCTTGTCCTTGGGGGTAAATTCAATGGGGTCCCCGTAAAAGGATTTTACACCGAATCGCTTGATCACCTGTACGATGATTACGCCCAGGATTACGGCCGTGCCGATGATCCCGTACATGTGGAAGGCGTCAAACTTGAACATTTCATAGATCCGAAACCAGCTCGCAGCTTCAGATTTAAACATGGTAATCCCGAAAAAGATTCCTATCAACAGATAACTTATGCTTCGCATCATCCAAATATTAAGGGGAATAAGAAATAAATCATGACCATGCCGCCGGCGAAAAAGCCAATGACGGCTACCAGTGAGGGCCACTGCAGGTTGCTGAGACCAGAGATGGCGTGCCCGGAGGTGCAACCCCCTGCATACCTGGCACCAAACCCGACGAAAAGGCCTCCCAGCAAAAGAAGCGACAGCGCTTTCGGGTCCGTCCAGACTCCTCCGCCATAAAGTTCCTCCGGGAGGTATTCGGTCCCCGCACTCTCAAAGCCGAGAGTCTTCAGTTCAGTCACTGTATCCGGGTTGATATTCACAGCAGGGTCTGGCGTCATATAGTGGGCGGCAATATACCCCCCTATGATCGCTCCGAGTACCACTACCAGGTTCCATCGCTGGGCTTTCCAGTCAAAGCGGAAAAATTCAGTGTTTTTGCCGGCCCCGCAAATAGTACAAAAGGTCCGCAGGTTGGAGGACATCCCAAAGTTCCTTCCAACCAGTAAGAGCAAGAGCATAACAATTGCTATTGCCGCCCCGGATACATACCAGGGCCAGGTTTGCATAATCCAATCCATAATATTGATTTTATTCAGGTATAATTATTGGCAAAACAAGAAAATTCAAAGGGCATAAATGGTAACCCAGGTTACAAAGCTCCCCTTAAACATCCTGGCCCTTCATCATCTTGTTCCAGTAGAGATAGGGCAATCCGTATTTCTTCAGCATCCAGAGCCTCCAGTGTTCCTTGGAAGAGTCCCCGATCAGCATCATTTTGAGCTTTGGGTCCGGAGTGAAATTGTTGTCGTAATCAAACTCTGCCAACACCATTTTCCCATAATCAGTCACGATGGGGCAGGAAGAATACCCGTTGTAGGTCTTGTTTCCCAGGACATTCCTGGACTTCAGCATATTGATGTTCTGGATCACCACAGGAACCTGCTTGCGGATGGCAGCCCCGGTTTTAGCCGCCGGGATACCCGCTACATCACCCAGGCCAAATACATTTGGATACTTTTTGTGCTGTAAGGTGTACTGATCTATATCCAGCCATCCGGCCTCGTTCGCCAGGGAGGAATTCTGAATGAATTTGGGCGCCGCAGAAGGGGGTGCCGTATGCATCATATCGAAATGGATGCCAGTGAGTTTTCCGTCTTTTTCGGTCTTGACATCTTTGTGGTTGTATTCGTCTTCGTGCTCCAAAAAGGAGTACCAGGCGATTTGGTTCGGTCCGTCCACCTTTTCCAGTTTGTACCCGAACCTCAGGTTGATGTCTTTCCTGTCCACGATTTCCAGAAGGGTCTTTTTTACCTCGGGAACTCCGAAAATGGTGGTACCGGGAGTGGCGAAGACTACGGTAGTCTTATCCCGGACCCCTGCTTTCCGGAAATGGCTTTCCGACAGGTACATGATTTTTTGCGGAGCCCCGCCACATTTAATGGGCGTGGCAGGCTGGGTAAACAAAGCCGTGCCCCCCTTGAAGTTCTTCAATACATCCCAGGTGTGTCTCGGGTCCGTATAGTTGCTGCAGACCACTCCCTTGTCCATGGCGTCCCCAAGTCCGGGAACCAGGCTCCAGTCATAGACAAGACCCGGGGACACAACAAGGTAGTCATCGGTGATGTCCCCGCTGGAGGCTGTCTGAACTGTGTTCTCCCCGGGTTTGAAGCCAGTTGCCTTGTCCTTGATCCAGGTAGCCTTCTTTGGCATTACCGAGCTCATGGGGCGGGCGGTTTTTTCATAATCATAGGTTCCTGCCCCCACCAGGGTCCAGGCCGGCTGGTAGTAGTGTGTGTCTGCGGGCTCTATGATGCCGACTTTGAGGTTTTTATTTTCTTTCAGGAGTCTGGAGGCAACCATGATGCCTCCTGTACCTCCTCCAATTACGAGAATTTCATAATGTGATTCCATAAGTAAAGGTTGTTTTTAAACAGGAAATAAAGGTAGTGCTTTCCCCTTCTTATAATTGTAACTAAAGTTACAATTACTATGAATATACCAGAATTTATGGGGGATTATGAACTATTTGCCCCTTGAAGAAGTTTACACCCAAAAGAACCCGATGCTAATACCCGCAGCGCAATTGTAACATTTGTTACAGAGCAGTTTTTGAAAATGACTTATGTTTAGCGATCCTTCATAAGTGTACTTGTATGAACCGCAGGAAATTTGTTCAGAATTCAGGGCTGACGGCCCTCGGCGCACTGCTGGGCGCAGAGATTGTATTTGGCAACGCCATGCCTAAAGGGTATCTCCCGCTGGGCCTTCAGGATCCGGATCCATTCAAGATGTTTGACAAGGATCCGCAAATGGTAGTTCTCAATGACAAGCCCTGGAACATTGAGTCCCTGGCACACCTCCTGGACGACCGGGTGACGCCAAACCGGGCCATGTTTATTAGGAACAACGGAAGGATTCCCGAAAGTGTGGATCCCTCCACCTGGACCCTTAGCTTTAATGGCGAATCGGTACGGAGTGAAAAAACATACAGCCTCTCGGAACTGAAATCCCGTTTCCCCCATCACACCTACCAGCTTACTCTGGAATGTGGCGGGAATGGCCGCAGCGAGTTTGACCCTCCGGCCAAAGGGAACCAATGGAGCGTCGGGGCTGTTTCTTCTGCGGAATGGACCGGGGTTCGCCTAAGGGACCTCCTGGACGACGTGGGTATCAAATCCAATGCGGTTTACATAGGATACCATGCGGCCGACACCCACCTCAGCGGAGATCCGGACAAGGAACCCATCTCAAGGGGTTTTCCGATTGAAAAAGCCATGCTGGACGAAACCCTGGTAGCCTTCCAGATGAATGGGAAAGATATCCCCCTGGCCCATGGCCATCCGCTGCGGCTGGTAGCGGGCGGCTGGCCTGCCTCTGCCTCGGGAAAATGGCTGACCGGGATCAGCGTCAGGGACCAGGTACACGACGGCGCCAAGATGGTCGGTACTTCCTACCGTGTTCCCTGCAACCCCGTAGCTCCAGGAACCAAGGTGGCGGATGAGGACATGTGCATTATAGAATCCAAGCCGGTCAAATCCCTGATTACCCATCCAAAAACGGGGGCGACCATTTCTCTCGGAAAAAGCATTGCCTTCCGCGGCCATGCCTGGGCAGGAGAACTGGAAGTGGTTACAATGGAGTATTCCATCGATTTCGGAAGTACCTGGAAGGAGTGCGCCCTGGAAACCCCCGCAAACCGACTGGCCTGGCAACATTTCTCAGGGGAAACAACCTTTCCCAAGAAGGGTTATTACGAACTCTGGGCAAGGGCCACTGACAGTCGCGGAAATGCCCAGCCGATGGTCCTGCCCGGCTGGAATCCAAAAGGCTATCTCAACAATGCCTGTCACCGAATTGCTGTAAAGGTTGTTTGATGGAGCCGACTGAAAAATTTGAAAAAAGCGCCCGGGAGATCTCGCGGATGATGGGGATCATCTTTGCCATGTTTATGGTGGTGGGGGGCTTTTTGGTGTATATGATGATAGACCCGACCTTTTCCGCTTTTCGCCCGGCCCCCGAGGTGGCTGCCGTGGCAACCATCCCCGGGGAGGACGATTTTGACAAGATCGAGAACGGCGTCCACGTCAGGACGGGATTTGTAGAGGGAGAGGGGTTGATGACGGTTGTGAACAACTGTACCAATTGCCACTCAGCGAAGCTGGTCACCCAAAACCGGATGAGCGAAGACGGGTGGAGGTCCACTATAAAATGGATGCAGGAAACCCAAAACCTCTGGGACCTCGGAAAAAATGAGGACATCATTGTAAAATACCTGGCTACCTATTACGCCCCTGAGAAAAAAGGACGGCGACAAAACCTGACAAACATTGAATGGTATGTACTGGAAGAGTAGTATTTTGGTGTTCTTTTTTCTTCTGGCCTCCTGCAAAGAGAAAAAAGAGGCTCCTGTAGTGGTGGAAGCCCCTTCGGCAGATGAAGGGTATTCCAACCCGCTGGCCCTGATTGAGGTATCCGACCTCATGAAAATGTCGGAAAAGAAACATATAAAGGTCATCGATTTCAGGAAGCGTGAGGATTTCGACAAAGGCCATATCCCCGGGGCTATCCCGATGTGGCGCACAGACATCGAAGACCAGGAGGCTACGGTACGCGGCCTGATGGCCCCCAGGGAAGCAATGGAGTCCCTTTTATCGAAGCTCGGGATCACCAGCCAGGACACCCTGGTTATTTACGATGACCGCGGGGAGGTGGACGCCGCCAGGCTTTGGTGGGTTTTACAGGTTTACGGCTTTGACAAAACGCGTTTGCTCAACGGCGGGTTTCAGAATTGGGAAAGCCATCAGGGCCCTTTGAGTTCTGAATATTCCGTTTTACCCCCTCAGACTTTCAGGTTTGAAGGTCCCGGAAAACCCGACCTGAGGATCGGAAGGGACAGTGTACTGGCCCTTTTGGATCATCCGGGCTGGACCCTTATCGATACGCGGACCACCGATGAATACAGTGGGAAAAGGCAAAAAGACGGTGCTCGTGCGGCCGGGAGGATCCCCGGCAGCATTAACATCGACTGGGCTGAGGCAATCCACTACAACGGGGACATGACTTTCAGGACTGTAAAAGACCTGAGAAAAAAATACAATCGGCTTCCGGAGGACCCGGACCAACCGATCATCGCCTATTGCCACTCCGGAGTACGATCGGCGCATACGAGTTTTGTTTTGACCCAGCTGCTGGGTTACAACCAGGTACACAACTATGACGGATCCTGGTTGGAATGGAGTTCCTCAGACGGGGCTCCGATTGAGAAAGATAGTGTCACATCAATTTTAAAATAGCTATGGAAAAATACTTTAATGCATTTGGAAAAGCCTTTATGGGCACCCTGGACTGGACCTGGAAATCGATAATTTTTGAAGTTCCGTGGTACACGAATTACTTCTGGGGATTGATTGCCATTTCACTGGTGGTATGGTTGTTGGAAATCCTTTTCCCGTGGCGGAAAAACCAGTCTATCTTCCGGCAGGACTTCTGGCTGGATGCTTTCTACATGTTTTTCAACTTCTTCATTTTTGCCATCGTCATCAGCGGAGTCTATAAGATTTTGGAGGTCTTCTTTGAAGATGTCGGGATTACCGCCCAGAGCCTGGCCATCATCGACTGGAATGGCTGGCCCATGTGGCTTCAGCTGCTGGTCTTTTTTATAGTCCTGGACTTTGTACAGTGGTTCACCCACATCTTGCTCCATAAATACCCGGTGCTCTGGAATTTCCACAAGGTACATCACAGCGTGAAGGAGATGGGATTTGCAGCCCACCTTCGGTACCACTGGATGGAAAATGTCCTCTACAAGCCGCTGAAGGTTTTTGGAGTGATGATCCTCGGCGGCTTTGAACCTGCACAAGCCTATATCGTACACTTTGCAGCTATTGCCATCGGGCACCTGAACCATGCGAACATCAAACTTACCTGGGGACCCCTGAAGTACATCTTCAACAACCCCGTCATGCACCTGTACCACCATGCATATACCCTGCCTGAAGGTTCTTACGGGGTAAATTTCGGGATCAGTTTGAGCCTCTGGGATTACCTCTTCAAAACCAATTACATCCCGGAAGACAGCGGCACCATTGAGCTTGGGTTTCCGGGGGATGAGGATTTTCCCAAGGATTTTATCCACCAGAACATCTACGGTTTCGGAAGAAAAAAGCCAAAAGACACTGAGCCTTTCAGTCGTCCTGACCCAGTATAAAGTCAACCGCCATTTGGGCGTGCAGGTCGGTGGTGGCCAGGGTTGGAAGTGACACGTCTTCAGCCTTGATCAAAAGGGGTAGTTCGGTACATCCGAGGATGACACCCTCGGCGCCCCGTGCCTTTAGCTGTTCGATCTGCTCCATGTAAAAGTTCCGGGCCGCATCCGTGAATTTCCCACGGGTCAGTTCCACGGAAACATATCGATGCGACTGGGAAACAGCGTGATCCTGCGGGATGATGGTCTCAATGCCGTATTTCCGTTTCAGCACCTCCGGGATAAAGTCCCCGGTCATGGTGGGGCGGTTGCCCAGCAGGCCCAGTTTCTTCAGGCCCAGACGAGTGGCTTCCTTTCCTGTGGCCTCTGCAATGTGAAGGATGGGGACCTCTATTTTGGGCTGTACGAAATCATAAACCATATGGGGCGTATTGGCGCAAATAAGGATTGCGGCTGCCCCTGCCCCGATGAGTTTTCCGGAAACATCCAGGTATTTGGCGTTAATCTGGTCCCGGTCCTGTTCCCGCATGATTTCGATATTGATGCTGTAAAGGATCAGTTCGGGATTCCCCCGGGTGCCGATATGTTCCCCAACACCCTGGTTGATGAGTTTATAATAGGCCACTGTGGAATGCCAGGAAGTACCGCCAATCAAGCCCAGAGTTCTCATAGTCGCTGTTTTTAAGGTTGTTCTTCCGGAAAGGAAACCTTCCAGAGGCCCCGGAGTTGATCAGACGAATAGCCCACTGCCTGATCCTCCGGGTAGAGTTCCTGCAGTTTCGAATACACTTCGGGGGTAATCTTGTTTTCACGGGTACCGTGGCATTGGAGACACAGCTGGTTGGTCACGATAGGGTAGTAAAAGTTTGTCCGGTTCTCCTGCCGCACGATCAGGGCTTCCGGGGTCTGCCTGGTAGACAATTCACTCCTGAAGTTTGAAATAAACTTCATTTCTTCAGCGGCAGCCCTGTTCTGCGGGTTACGGGGGCGGTCGGTGATCCTGCTGATGTTGGCCCCCAGTTCCTGTGAAAGGCTGTCTGTGATGGCAAGGGCCTTCAGGTTGCAGAATTCTATGGCGCCCTGGGTGCCCTCCTCTTTTATTTTCCGCTGCAGGGTCTTGCCCAGGGCGGCCTGTACCGCCATGGCGTACTCCATACCTTTCTCCCGGTAGGCATCTGCGGAATGGAGTTGACCCTCCCCTATTTCTGTCTGCGTATCCGGTTCGGTAACTCCCTGCGCTTTACGGGCCCCATCCCCCTTACAGGCGAAAAACACAAAAGGCGCTACGAAAAGTACAAGCTGCTTTTTCACAAGTTTCCGGTTTGGCTTAATCAAGAAAAAGGTACAAAAAAAGAAAGCGGCCCGCTAAACCAGGCCGCTTCCCTCACTAAAAACAATCAACTCAACCATTTAAATATGTTCCAACTGCCTTTGAAAGGCCTGTTGTAATTCAATCTAAAACGGGTCTGTTACAACCACAACACTAAAATAGGTCAATCTTAAAGGGGCTACAGTAACTTTGGTTACAAACCCGAAGATTTTTTTACCTGCCCCCGGACCCGTGTCAGAGGGTACTCGGGCAAACGTAGTCCGTAACAGGCAACCCGCCTTCCTTAATAGCTTCAAAGCCACCAGTAATATCCACGAGGTTGTGGATGCCACGGCTTTTCAGGATGGAGGAAGCTACCATACTGCGGTATCCGCTGGCGCAATGCAGGTAGAAAACCTCTTCCCTCGGGAACGTACTCAGGTAGTTATTTAAGTAATCCAGGGGGGTGTTTTCCGCATCCACCAGGTGTTCCGAAAGGTATTCGCTTTCCTTGCGGACGTCAAAGACCCGTACACCGTCTTCGGACTCCATCAGGGTCTGCAACTCTTCAACACTGATCGGGCTCACCGTATCGTATTCCTTGGAGGCCTTTTTCCAGGCTTCAAAGCCTCCTTCAAGGTAGCCCAGGGTATTGTCAAATCCCACCCGGGAAAGACGGGTTACCGCCTCCTCTATGCGGTCCTCATCTGCCACGAGCAGGATGGGTTGGGCCACATCAGCCACCAGTGCACCCACCCAGGGGGCAAAACTGCCATCCAGGCCGATGAAAATAGACCGTGGAATATGTCCTTTGGCGAAATCCTTCTGATGCCTTACATCCAGGACAATGGCACCCGTTTCATTTGCTGCCACCTCAAAAGCATCCGGGCTAAGGGCGCGGGTTCCACGCTCCAGTACGATGTCTATGTCCTCATAGCCCTCCTTGTTCATCTTCACGTTGAGGGGGAAGTACTGGGGAGGGGGCAAAAGTCCTTCCGTTACTTCACGGACGAATTCTTCGCGCGTCATGTCGGCCCTGAGGGCATAGTTAGTCTCTTTCTGGTTCCCCAGCGTATCCACTGTTTCCTTGGACATGTTCTTGCCACAGGCCGAACCTGCTCCGTGAGCGGGGTAGACAATCACCTCATCCGACAAGGGCATGATCTTTTCCCTCAAGCTGTCGAAGAGGGTGGAAGCGAGTTGCTCCTGTGTCATGTCTGCCGCTTTCTGAGCCAGATCAGGACGTCCCACATCCCCCAGGAACAAAGTGTCCCCGCTAAAAATGGCATGGTCTTTCCCTTCGGCGTCCCGCAACAGATAGGTAGTACTTTCCATGGTGTGTCCGGGTGTGTGCAGGACCACTATGGTCAGATCCCCTACCTTGAATTCCTGTCCGTCTTTGGCAATGATGGCGTCAAAGCTGGGGTTAGCCAGGGGGCCGTAAACAATAGGGGCCCCGGTCTTCCTGGAAAGGGTAACGTGTCCGCTGACGAAGTCGGCGTGAAAGTGGGTTTCAAAAATATATTTGATCTCTGCATCGTCCTGACGGGCGCGCTTAATATAAGGCCCAACCTCCCTCAGGGGATCGATAATAGCCGCTTCACCTTTGCTCTCTATATAATAAGCGCCCTGAGCCAGGCAGCCTGTATAAATTTGTTCAATTGTCATAGCTTAATTCCTTGGATTAATGTGAAACAAAAATAATTCTCCGCACCCTCCTCTACAGTAACTGAAGTTACAAAAGAAAAAAAGCCCGGTTTTTAAGGGCCGGGCTTTTCATTTGATATCCTGTGCTCTACAGTAGCGTGGTAGGACAGACGTATTCCGACTTCGGAAGGGAAGTCTCCTTCAACTCGTCAAATCCTCCGGTGATGTCCGCAAAGTTGTTCCAACCGCGCTGTTTCAGGATGGAAGAGGCAATCATGCTTCGGTATCCTCCGGCACAGTGCAACAGGAAGGGCTTGTCTTTCGGGATTTCAGCCAGGTGCCTGTTGATTTCGTTCAGCGGGATATTCACCGCATCGATCAGGTGCTCGGAATCGAATTCGCTTTTCTTGCGAACATCGATAATCAGGGGAAGTTGATTCTTTTTATACTGGTTGACAACTTCCTCCACGGTCACCCGATTGGCGGTCTCCACGTCCTTGCCGGATTCCTTCCAGGAGTCAAAGCCTCCCCTGAGGAATCCCAGGGTATTGTCGTATCCTACCCTGGAGAGCCGGGTTACGGCCTCTTCTTCCTGGTCTTTGTAAGTGACCAGTAAAATAGCCTGCTTCACATCAGGGATCATTTCACCGACCCACTGGGCAAAATTTCCGTCCAGACCTATGTTAATGCTGTTGGGGATAAACCCTTTGGCAAAGTCATCCGCATCCCGGGTATCCAGCACCAGGGCGCCTGTTTCATTAGCTGCGGCCTCAAAGGCTTCCGGGGTTAATGGCTGGGTCCCGCGTTCCATGATATTGTCCAGGGATTCGTATCCCTTGATGTTCAACAGGACGTTTTGGGGGAAATAGCCGGGGGGCGCGGTAAGCCCCGTCAGCAATTCTTTGATGAATTCTTCCTTGGTCATATCTGCACGAAGGGCATAATTGACCTCTTTCTGGTGCCCGAGGGTGTCGGTTGTCTCATCGCTCATCATTTTACCACAGGCAGAACCCGCTCCGTGGTTGGGATAGACGATGAGATGATCCGGCAGGGGCATTATCTTGTTGCGGAGGGAATCATAAAGGTGGCCTGCCAGTTTCTCCTCTGTGAGGTCGGAAACCACGTGCTGGGCCAGGTCCGGACGTCCCACATCTCCTATGAAAAGGGTGTCCCCCGTAATAATCCCGTGCATCTCGTCCTTCTCGTCGATCAGCAGGTAGGTCGTACTCTCCATGGTATGCCCCGGGGTATGGATCACCTTTACCTTGTAATCCCCAACCTTAAACACCTGTCCGTCCCTGGCAATGAGGGCGTCATAGGCGGGCTTGGCGCCCGGTCCGAATACGATCTCCGCCCCTGTTTTCTTTTGCAAATCCAGGTGCCCGCTGACAAAGTCCGCGTGGAAGTGGGTTTCAAAAACGTATTTGATTTCGGCATTGTCTATCTGGGCCCGGTCGATGTAGGGCTGTACTTCCCGAAGGGGGTCGAATACCGCTGCCTCCCCGTTGCTCTCGATATAGTACGCAGCATGGGCCAGACATCCTGTATAAATTTGTTCAACTTTCATATCACTCCAATTATTATTGATTAGATTACTTCCAGCTAAAATAAAGAGGAGCCTCCACTCCTTCAGTGACTTAGGTTACATAATGCGCCCTGCAGCCTGGGTCGCAATCCGGGCTTCCATCTCGGACCTGGAGCCTTCCGCCCTGCAATGTGTGTAGGCCTGGTAGGTATCTGCAAAAAAGTTCCCCGGGCCGATCTCTTCGATCAGCTTGCTGTGGAAGAAGATATCACGGGCAGGCCCGATAGCTCCGGCCACCACAAAACGGATCCCTTCCTTCTGGAGTTCCTCAATGAGGGCCCGAAGCATGAACACTGCAGAACTGTCTATATAGTTGATTGCCTCCGCATTCAGGATGATGAATTTTAGGGAGTCCCCTTTTTTGAGGACCTGTTTCTGAAGCTGCTCCCTGAAATAGTCCTTGTTCCCGAAAAACAGTTGTCCGTCAAATCGCAGGATCAGGAACTGGTCGGAGTCCTCCGCGTCTTCTGCGAATCGATCCAGGTTTCGGAAATAGTTGGTTCCCTTGATTTTTCCAAGGATGGCGATATGGGGTTTGGAAATCCGGTAGACGAGCAAGAGAAGCGACAGCAGCACCCCCAGCAGGATCCCTTCTTTGATACCCAGTCCGAGGGTGAGCAAAAAGGTGACCACCAGCAACACGAATTCATCTTTTCGATTTTTCCAGAGCTGTCTCGGGTATTTCAGGTCGATAAGGCCAAAAACGGCCACCATAATGATCGAGGCGAGCACGGCATTGGGCAGGTAATAAAAGGCCGGGGTCAGAAAAAGGAGCGTAAGGCCAACCACCGCACTGCTCACCAGGGCTGCCGCCCCGGAATGAGCTCCCGCCTGATCGTTGACTGCAGTACGGGAAAACCCGCCCGTGGTCGGATAGGACTGAAACAGGGACCCCACGATATTGGAAGCCCCTAAGGCCACCAGTTCCTGGTTGGCATTTACCCGGTTCTCCCCTCTTTTTTCCTCAACCGCCTTAGCCACTGAAATGGCCTCCATAAAGGCGATGAGGGCAAGGGTCAGGGCTATGGGGAACAATTCGGAAATACGGGAAACCTCCAGGGTCGGAAGGCTTGGTGCCGGCAGTCCGCTGGGCACATCCCCCACGATGCGCACCCCGCTGTTGAAAAGACCGAGGAAATACACCACCACAACCCCGATAATCACAGCTACCAGGGCCCCAGGGATCTTGGGGTTGAACTTTTTAAGGCTCTTGATCAGCACAATGGCACCCAGGCCGATCCCCAGCGTGATAAGGTTGGTGTCTCCGAGGGTAACTGCTGCATTGGCAAGCAGGATATGGATCTGGTTGCTACCCTCAATATCGGTGCCCAGGAGGTGTTTCAACTGGCTCAGACCGATAATGATGGCCGCAGCGGAGGTAAATCCGCTGATCACGGGCTTGGACAGGAAATTCACCAGAAAACCCATGCGGAGCAGTCCGAAAACCAATTGCAGGGTCCCCATGAAAAGGGCCAGAAAGATGGCCATGGAAATGTATTCATCTATGCCGGAAAGGGAGAGCGCACCCAAACCTGAGGCCACCAGGAGGGAATCCATGGCAACCGGCCCTACCGCAAGCTGGCGGGAGGTCCCCATCAGGGCGTAAACCACCTGGGGGATCAGGGCCGCGTAGAGGCCGAATACCGGAGGTAATCCGGCAATCATCGCATAGGCCATCCCCTGCGGGATGAGCATGATACCCACGGTGAGCCCGGCGGAAAGGTCCCCCGGAAGCCATTGTTTTTTATAGGCGGGCATCCATTCGAGTATGGGAAAAAAACGCTTCAGCATAGTCTTACAATTACTTTATGAGCCCCCCGGGGCCCTGGAAACCTTTACAGGTCGAGAATCTTCAGGTAGTTTCGATGGATCTCGATCTTCCCCATCTGCTCCAGTTTTTTCAACAAACGGGAAATCACCACCCTGGAACTATGGAGGTCATAGGCGATTTCCTGGTGGGTGTTCCGGATAATGGAATCTTCATTTACACGGGATTTTTCCCTGAGATAGTTTACCAGGCGTTCATCCATATTGAGGAAGGCGATGTTGTCAATGGTCTGCAACATCTCATTGAGCCGGTTGTTGTAGCTTTCAAAGACAAAATTCCGCCAGGACCTGTATTTGGCGGTCCACTCCTCCATCTTGCGGATCGGGATCATGATGACTTTGGCATCGGTCTCGGCAATCGCCCTGATTTCACTCTGGGACTGCCCCATGCAGCAGCTCATGGTCATCGAACAGGTATCTCCCCGTTCCAGGTAATACAACAGGAGTTCATCCCCTTCCGGATCCTCACGCAATACCTTTATAACCCCTGATATCAACAGGGGCATCCCTTTTATATATTCCCCGATCTCCATGAGCTTATGCCCTGCAGGCACTTCTTTGAAAGTGCCGCACTGGGCAATCTCATTGATCAGAGCTTCTTCAAACTGGTGGCCATAGCTGGCTTTTAATTCCTGTATCATGTGCGCTGGTTGACTTTTTGGGCGACCGTTTTGTCGTATTTAAAAAAGAAGTTCGCCCAAATGGATTTGGAGACGGCCCCTATATACGGCATCAGCAAAACCAGGGCCGCTACAATGGAGCCAAATATCCCGGCCACGCCAAGGTCCAGCCCAAAAATCAGGATCAGGACGTATACAGCTACCGCTACGGCTACTCCTACAGCATAGGACACGTACATGGAACCGTAATAGAAGCTCGGTTCAATCTTGTATTTTAAGCCACATTTAGGGCACATTTCCCGTACCTTGTTCATGCTGCTCAGATTATAGGGATGGTTTTGCAGAAAAGGACCTTCGTGGCAGCGCGGACACTTGAGGAACAATATGCTGTAGAGTTTTGAGCCTTTTGCAATCATAATTCCAAATTCAAGATACAAAATTAAGGTATGGCAATCTAGCAATTTGTGACTTTGGTTACACAGGCGGTGAGTGGTCCAAACCCCTTTCAGGAAGGTGTTTTCCGTTTTTTGGGTGGTCAAAAAACCATTAGTCAAATACTGCTTATTCTTCTTTGAAATTCTGTCATTTTAACATATCTTCTGCCTTCCTTTAACAAAAACTGACAGAATGAAAAAAGCACTAGCATTTTTACTGTTTCTTCTCTTTCTGCTACTGGTGTGGCTGGCCTGGGGCTGGTACAAGGATACCGTGGCATGTTGTGAAGAGCCAGTCGCCGAAGTACAGTATGGTCCTTTGATCTTTGACTGTGCCACTGACGGGGTTATAACCAACGACTTATGGCCCGACAAAAAACAGGAAATCATGGCTGCACGGGTAGCCGGGAAAAAACTCCTGCTCGTAGCCCCCTATTTCGGAGATGAAGACCGAAGTATGGGAATGGCCCGCGCCGAGAAAGTGAAAGCCCTGTTCCCGGAAATCCCGGCAGAGGACCTCCTCGCCGAAGCACGCCCCGGGGGTGATTGCGAGGCAACCAAATCCAACATGTTGCATGAACTCCGCTACAAATGGGTCACCCGGAATGATGACGTCATCGAATACTATGACCGTACGGCCATCCTTTACCGGTACGATTCCGATATTGAGATCGTCACACCAGCCGTAGAAGCCTTTTCAAGGGAAGTGGCTGAATTCCTGCTGGAGACCGGAGACCGGATACGCCTTACCGGGCATACGGATTCAGACGGGGAAGAAGAGTATAATATAGAACTCGGGATGAAGCGCGCCGAAGAGTACAAGGCGCACCTGATGGAACTCGGGGTGGATGAATCCCAGATCGATGTGATTTCCAAAGGGGAATCCGATCCCTGGGTCCCCAACGACTCACCTGAAAACAAACAGCGGAATCGCCGCGTAACCATTCAAATTATAGAATAACTAACTTTTAATCGAAAAAATTAAGATCATGAGATTACTTCAAATAAATACGATGGCATGTGACGGGTCCGATGTTTTCTGGCCCTGGTTCCTTTGGCTCCTCGGGGCTTTTATCCTTGGGCTTTTGCTTGGCTGGCTGCTCCGTCAGATCTTTGGCGGGGGTGCTGCTGCAGCCGATGAACCTGCTGTGAAACAGGATCTGACCAAGGTTGAGGGACTTGGCCCCAAAATCGAAGGACTACTCAACAAGAAAGGGATCATCAGCTACCGCCAGCTGTCCAATACCTCTGTCAGCTTCCTTGAGAAGATGGTCGAGGATGCCGGGCCTAATTTTGCCACCCACCGCGGTATGACAGGTACCTGGCCTGCTCAGGCCAACCTGGCCGACCACGGCGAATGGGAAGAACTGGCCAAATGGCAGGAAGTCCTCAAGGGAGGCGTTTAATCGCATAACTCCTCAGGCTAAAACAGCCCCGGAACTTCCGGGGCTGTTTTGTTATTAACCCCCACTGCCCCGACTTTTCGGACCGGGTGGTGATTTTTTAGTACTTTATTCCATGATAAAACCCGGTGGTTCACCGATAAAACTTTCGCACATGCCAGCATCCCGAAACCTGCAGGGCCTGCTCCTGCTTTTATGTTCCGTCGCATTCCTGACCGCTTCCCCACTTACCGCCCAGGGATTTAAAGGATATTATCGCTATCCGGACATCCACGGAAACCAGATTGTCTTTACCGCAGAAGGGGACCTCTGGGGGGTTTCCACATCAGGCGGACTGGCCCGGCGCCTCACCAGCCATCCGGAAGAAGAAACCCACGCCGTTTTCTCCCCGGATGGAACCACCATTGCCTTCTCCGCGAGTTACGAAGGCCCGACGGAGGTCTATACCATGCCGGCTGCGGGGGGCCTGCCTACCCGCTGGACCTATGAACGGGACGCCTCCTTCGTGAATGCCTGGACCCCGGATGGGAAGATCGCCTACCAGACCCGGGCGTATTCCCGCGTACCCGATTACCAGGTGGTCGTTATAGATCCTGAGAAAAAGACCAAAGAAGTGGTCCCCCTGAGCCAGGCGAGTGAAGCCTCCTATAATGACACGGGAGAGACCGTTTATTTTGTCCGGCCCGCCTACCACCGAAACGTCACCAAGCGCTATAAAGGAGGTACAGCCCGGCAGATCTGGAAATATACCCGGGGAGCCCCCGAGGCCGTAAGGCTTACAAAGGATTATGAGGGGGGCAGTCATCACCCCATGTGGTATGAGAATCGGGTGTATTTCATCACGGACCGGGACGGGACGATGAACCTCTGGTCGATGGATGAGACCGGTAAGGATCTGAAGCAACACACCAACCATGCGGAATTCGATGTGCGCTATGCCCGGCTTTCAAAAGGAAAGATCGTCTACCAGCGAGGCGCCGATCTCTGGCTGTACGACATTTCCTCGGAATCCAATCAACAACTGGATATCCGCCTGACTTCCGACCTGGACCAGCTTCGGGAAAAATGGGAGGAAAACCCGGCACAGTACCTCACCGGGGTAAGCCCGGACCCGAAAGGGGAGAACATCGTGCTGACTGCAAGGGGCCGGGTATTCGTGGCCCCTGCCAAAAGCGGCCGCTTTATCGATTTTACCGAAAAAAGCGGGGTCCGGTACCGGGATGCGGTTTTTTCCCATGACGGGAAACACCTCTATGCCCTTTCAGACGAAAGCGGGGAGTTTGAATTCATCTCCCTGCCAGCCAACGGCATTGGACAGGAGAAGGTGCTCACCCGTGACGGGGAAGTACTCCGATTTGGGGGCACCCCCTCGCCGGATGGCAAAGGGCTGGCTTATAAAGACCTGCTGGAACGCCTCTATATCCTGGACCTGAAAACCGGAAAAAGCACCCAAATTTCCACCCTGGACAACAATGTCGGGAATCCGGCCTGGTCCCCGGACGGGAAATGGCTCGCCTTTGAAGAAACAGCCGACAATATGATGACCCGGATAGTCCTCTATGAGCTCTCCAGCGGGCAGCGGCATTACCTGACTACCGACCGGGCCAATTCGGTTAGTCCTCAATGGAGCCGGGACGGAACGTTCATTTATTTCCTCTCCGACCGGAGTTTTACCTCCCTGGTAGGCTCCCCCTGGGGACCCCGCCAACCGGAACCGTACTTCGACGCCAGGTTCAAAGTCTACCATATCGCCCTCCAGAAGGATTCGCGTTCCCCTTTTCGGGCACCGGACGAGTTGTATGAGGAGCCGGGGAACGACTCCGGTAAAGAAGGATCCACGGAGGTCTCCGTCAGTATCGATTTGGAAGGGATCCAGCAGCGCCTGGCGGAGGTCCCGGTACCAGCTGGGAACTACCGTAACCTGAGCGTATCGGAGAAAGCCCTTTACCTGACCGAACGGGAAACAGGACTGGGGGCCAAAACCCACCTGAAAGGCATCATAATCGGGAACGAGGAGGTCGAACTGAAAACCATCGTCGAGAACATAAGGAGTTATGCCCTTAGCGGGAATGGGAAAAAGCTACTGGTACGCAGGCAAAACAATTTTTACATGCTGGATGCCGGCACCTCGGAGGTGAAGGACCTGAGTGAGGGCCAAATTTCCCTTAAGGGCTGGAAATTCCCCATTATTCCGAGGGAGGAATGGCGGCAGCTGTACACGGATGCCTGGCGCATGGAGCGGGATTATTTTTACGACGAGAACATGCATGGAGTGGACTGGGATGCCATGTACGCCAAATACCTGCCCCTGGTGGACCGGGTGACCACCCGGGAAGAACTCTCCGATTTGATCGGACGGTTTGTCGGGGAACTCTCCGCCCTGCACACCAGCGTTCGGGGAGGGGATTTGCGGAATGATGATAAAAACATATCGGTGGCCAGCCTGGGGGCCATTTTCAGCCGGGACAGGAATGGGTTCCGCATTGATAAGATCTACCGGGCAGACCCGGATTACCCCCATGAAAAATCCCCCCTGGATGACCCTTACCTGAATGTCAGGGAGGGAGATGTTATCACCCATGTCAACGGTAAACCAGCCCTGCAGGCCCTGGGGATTGGCGAGCTGATCCGGAACCAGGAGGGAAAACAGGTGCGACTGACCCTTAAACAAGATGATACCACTCGGGATATAATTGTAAGTCCAATAGGAAATGCTTATAACCTACGTTACCGGGATTGGGAATATACCAATCGGTTGATAGTTGAGGAGGCCACTGAAAACCAGGTTGGATATCTGCACCTCCGGGCGATGGGTGCAGGGGATATAAGTCAGTTCTACCGGGAGTTTTATCCGGTTTTTGACCGGCCGGGCCTCATAATAGACGTTCGGTATAATTTTGGGGGCAACATCGACAGCTTTATCCTGGAAAAGCTCCTTCGAAAGGCCTGGATGTACTGGGCTACCCGCAGTGGGAAACCGTACTGGAACATGCAATACGCCTTTCGCGGGCACATCGTGGTACTCGTGAACGAGAACACCTATTCAGACGGGGAAGCGTTTGCAGACGGGTTTAAGAAACTGGGGTTGGGCACCACCATCGGGGTACGTACCTGGGGTGGGGAGATCTGGCTCAGCAGTGTCAATCGGCTCAGCGACGGCGGTCTGGCCCGCGCTCCCATGATGGGGGTGTATGGCGAAAATGGAACGTGGCTGATAGAAGGCCATGGATTCGAACCGGATATTGTGGTGGACAACCTCCCCCATGCAACCTTCAACGGGAAGGACGCCCAGCTGGAACGGGCCATACAGTTCCTGAAGGAAGAAATAAGGAAAGATCCCCGAAAGGTGCCTCCGCCTCCGCCCTATCCGGATAAATCCTTTGGCAGCAATAAAAAGCAATGATCAGAGTCTTTCGAAGTTTAAGGCTGCGCTTATTGTCGGGAAGCCCTTTCACCCGGTATTTTTTCTATGCCATTGGAGAAATTGTACTGGTGGTCCTCGGAATTTTGATAGCCTTACAGGTAAATAATTGGAATGAAGAACGGAAGGAACAGGAAATCACGAAATCCCTGTTAGAAAACCTAAAATTGGATGTAAAAGAGGATTTGGAAAACCTTGAAGGTCTGGAACGCTTGCTGGAGGGGCGCAAACAAAATGCACAATTCATTCTGGAGGCCATGGAAACACCAGATTACATTGGGGATACAACTGCCTTAACTTTAGCGCTCATACGCGTGGGCTGGATCCTCAACTATACCCCAACTTTTGCCACTTATAAGGAAATTCTCAATTCGGGAAAGTTGTCGCTGATCCGCTCTGAAGAACTCAAGAAAGCTCTGGCTGATTACCAGTCGCAGGTGGAGGATAACCGCCGAATCGAAGCGGCTTATGAAGACGGGCTTAAAGAAGCGGAACGGACCGCCATAGGACATTTTGAAGTGCCTCCGGAGCCTTCCAACCTCTTCACACCAGCGCCGGAATCATACAGGACCCAAAAAATTGATCTGAAAACCCTCTCGAAAAACCTAGCTTTTATCCAGAACCTGAAACACATCCTCTACCATACGGATATGGAAATCGCTTATAAGGAAAATCTGATCGTCCCCAGAGCTGAACGTTTGGCCAAATTAATTGAGCAGGAGCTGGAAAATCTGGAATAACCCCTAATACGACCCGAACCAAAGAATGGGAACAAAACCCTCAAAGATCGGTTGGAAAGTGGCAGCCGCCCTGGTCATCGCCAATATGATCGGCACCGGGGTGTTTACCAGCCTGGGCTTTCAGTTGGTGGACATACAGAATTCCTGGTCGATCGCCCTACTCTGGATTCTCGGGGGAGTCATGGCGCTGATCGGGGCACTTTGCTATGCCGAGGTGGGAAGTGCCTTTCCGAAATCAGGAGGAGAATACGTGTTTCTCTCCAGGCTGTACCACCCTTTTATGGGTTATCTGGCTGGCTGGGTATCTCTTTTTGTGGGGTTTGCCGCCCCTGTAGCCCTGGCTGCCATGGCAATGGGGGCTTACGGATCCAATGTAGTTGCTGTCCGACCCAAATACCTGGCGCTGGGCATCCTGCTCATCGTTGCCGCCATCCACTCTTTTACGCTGCGGGCCAGCAGCCGGTTTCAGTCCTGGGCCACCTGGTTCAAGGTACTGCTGATTGGCTTCCTGATAGGGGCCGGAATGCTCCTTGGCCGGGAAACCACGGCCCTGGATTTCTCCGCTGCCTGGACTTCAGAGGTGCTTACGCCCTCGTTTGCTATCGCCTTTGTATATGTAAGCTATTCCTATACCGGATGGAATGCCGCGGCCTACATCATTGAAGAAGTGGACCAGCCTAAAGTCAATCTGCCCAAAGCCCTGGTACAGGGAACCCTGCTGGTAACCTTGCTCTATGTGCTCCTACAACTGGTCTTCCTCAAACACGGGTCCCTGGATTCCCTGGCAGGCGTGCTGGATGTAGGCCATGTCTTTGCAGAAAATGTGTTCGGGCCCGGGGGGGCTTCCCTGATTAACCTTCTGATCGCTTTTTTCCTGATCTCCAGCATTAGCGCGATGGTCTGGGTGGGCCCCAGGGTTTCCATGGCCATGGGGGCCGATTATCGCCTCTGGGGGTTTCTCAAACGCAAGAACCGGCATGGCATCCCCGTTACGGCCATTTGGTTCCAGACGGCCATCAGTATGGTCTATGTTATCACGGGAACCTTCGAAAGTGTGCTATTGTACTGCGGGTTCATTCTCCAGTTGAGCGCAGCCCTGGCGGTGGCCGGTGTATTTGTGCTGAGGAATAAAAACATAGGGCAGGACCGGTTCAGATCTCCCTGGTATCCGGTCCTTCCCCTGGTATTTGTGCTGCTCAGCCTCTGGATCCTCGGATACCTGCTGGCAGACCAGCCCCGGGAAAGCCTGACAGGACTTTTGATCCTGGCTATTGGGGCAGCCACCTATTTCCTCTCTGGAAAACGACCGGGTCGTTAACCGGATTTTTGGAAACCTCCGGGTTCTTTTTGCCTGTATTCAGCCAAAATTCCCTATCTTATACCAACCGGGGCCGCATTCTATCTCAGTACTTCTGACCTCCGGGAAACTTTATAGATCATATCACCTCTAAAATCAGGACCATGGGCATCTTCTGGGACATCATGCAACAGGACGAACTGGACAAACAGGAAAAGAAAGCTAAAAACCTGGAAGAGCGGGTCGAACAACTGGAAGCCGACCTTGAAACTACCAGAAGCCTGCTCAAAAAAACCCTGGTAGCTCTGGAACAACACCTGTCCCGGGACATCGACGGAGATGGGGTTACCGGTTAACCTCCCGCCAAAAGACACCGACTTTCATTGGATACCATTGATCTCATCACCCTGGTTGCCATCATCCTGTTTGCCAGGCTGGGGATTCGATTGCTTTTTCGGTACCTGAGGGACAGGAAGAAAAATAAATAAAAAGAATAAAGGAGTTTAGAGAGGTCGCTTCATGCATACTGCCTACTGCGACTGCGAACTGCTTACTCCCTTTTGTGCCCGAAGCCAAAGGATACCCGAAATTCCGGAAATCAACGACCCGGTCAACACCCCGATTTTAGCAATCCGGAGCAGGTAAGGGTCTTCAAGGGCCAGTTCGGCGATGAACAGGGACATCGTAAACCCGATGCCTGCCATAAACCCCAGGCCCCCTATCTGCCGCCAGGAACCCCCTTCGGGCAGGACCCCAAAGCCCGATTTCACAAGGACTCTTCCAAAAATATAAACTCCCCCGAACTTTCCAAGAAAGAGTCCGGCAATGATCCCCAGGGCGACCGGGTGGGTAAGCATCTCCAATAGATTCCCCTCCAGGGTAACCCCTGCATTGGACAGGGCAAAAAGGGGTACCACGAGAAAATGTACGAAGGGAGCAATGTTGTCCTCCACCCGCTGCAGGGGCGTCAGAGCCATTTTACTGTCTGTTATGATATCCTGTATCAGCTTTACCTGCTGTGGTGTCAGCAGCGGCCCCCCTGTAAACCGGGTTTCGTCAAAGGCAGCCGTGTTTTGTTGCAGGCGTTTCCTGAAATCGTGTTCGGTAAGGCGGGTAGTGGCGGGAATAATCAGGGCTGTCAAAAAGCCGGCCAGGGTTGCATGAATTCCGGAAAGCAGCAGTGCAACCCAGAGACCCAGGACACCCAGGATCAGGTAAAACCAGAAGCTGCGAATGCCCAGTAGATTTCCAGCCACCATAATTCCAAAAAAGACGGCGGCTGCTATCAGATCAGTGGGGTCGGTACCGGAGCTCAGGAAGAAGGCAATGATCAGGATGGCGGCAATGTCATCCACAGTGGCTACGGCCTTTAAGAAAGTTCTCGAAGACTGTTTAACGTAAGCGCCTGCCAGGGTCAGCAGGCCCACGGCAAAAGCGATGTCGGTAGCCATGGGAATACCCCATCCGGGAGCTCCTGGGCCGTTCCAGTTAAAGGCCAGGTAGAGGGTGGCCGGGAAGATCATTCCTCCAAGGGCGGAAATAATGGGCAATGCCGCCTTCCTGGGTGTGGAGAGGGCCCCGCTGATCACTTCCCGTTTCACCTCAAGGCCGATCAAAAAGAAAAAATAGGCCATCAGGCCATCGTTGATCCAGCGGTGCAGGGATTCCGTAATCTGGAAGGATTCAAAACCAATTGTCAATTTGGTTTTCCAAAGTTGATGGTAGGTATCTGCCCAGGGAGAATTTGCCCACACCATAGCAATTACGACCATTCCCAAAAGGATGATCCCAAGGGAGATGTCGTGAGAGAAAATCCTTTTGATGCGCGAAGACAGTACGACGGCCGGTTCCTTCTTCATGGCATCCTTAAGTTACGATAAAAAAGGGATTGGTGCAGGGAGGCGATTGACTTTGTTCGCCTTACTTTCTTGTTCATTTTCTTTGCTTCGTTTCTTTTATTCGCCAGGTTTTCTATTGCTTTTTAAAGGTGCTCATGAATGCTTCGCATTTGGGCGAGCAAAAGAAATGAAGAACCGGAAATCTTAAATATTTGTTAATAATTCCAAAATTTTGTAATTTAGGCCATAACACCAACCAATTAGTAACTGATGAATTCGGCTGAAAAACTTCAATGGGCCCGGTTGATCACGGTTGCCGGCCTGCTACTGATTACGGGACTGCTGGTCCTGATCGCAGATAATATTTCTTCCTACTGGTTTGCCGATATGGAACGGGAACTGGCTAGTTCCCTGGAAGTGGTTTCTTCCTCCCTGGCCGGAAAATAAGATTTGTTCAGGGATCCAAAAAGGGCTGCCAGACGCCCCGTCACAGGGTGTCCTGTCTTTTTCATATATTTCGGTACTTTGAAATCCAATCTGATACGTATCGGTTTGGCCTTCCTGGCAGGTATAATACTGTGGTCCTGCCAGTGGAGTCTGGCCGGGGAAAACCTTGATAAAAGGGTCCCCGAGATCAAAAGAGACCTGGAGGAAATCCGGTCCGAGGGCAAACTTCGCGCCCTGATAGCTTATAGCGCCACCGGATACTTCCTCTACAAGGGGCAGCCCATGGGGTATGAATACGAGCTTCTCAGGAGACTCGCCGACCACCTCGGGCTGGAACTTGAAGTACGGGTGGTGCGGGATCTGGACCAGATGCTGGAAATCCTGCAAAACGGACAGGTTGACCTGGTGGCCCATGGGTTGGCAATCACCCGGGAACGCAAAGAGGAGGTGGCCTTCACGAATTACCTATACCTTACCAAACAGGTCCTGGTGCAGCGAAAACCCGCCAACTGGAGGGGACCCATCGTCATCGACACCCTGGAAGGCAACCTGTCCACGGATGAAATCATTAAGATGGTGGTGGACAAGCGCATCAAGTTTACGGTGGCCGACCGGAACCTGGCCCATATCAACGCCTCCAGCTACCCGATCCTGGATGTAAGTGTGCCGGTGAGTTTCTCCCAGCGCATCGGATGGGCAGTCCGAAAGAATGCCCAGGCCCTGCAAAAGGCGCTGGACCAGTGGATTGAACAGGAAAAAAAGTCGGACGAGTTCTACTATATCTACAACAAATATTTTGAAAACCGCCGCAGCTTCAACCGGCGTATCCGAAGCGAATTCTACAGCCTGTCCGAAGGGCGGATCAGCCCCTATGACAGTCTGATCAAGGCAAATGCAGCAGACCTCGGATGGGACTGGCGGCTGCTTGCCTCACAGGTTTACCAGGAGTCGCGGTTCGACCCAAATGCCACTGCCTGGACCAGCGCCCGGGGGCTGATGCAGCTGATGCCCTCCACGGCCGAAGAACTCGGAATTTCCGACCCGTCCCTGCCCGCAGAAAGCCTGAAGGGCGGAGTACGGTACCTGAGGCAACTTAGGAGCAACTTTGAATCCGTGCCGGATTCCCTTCAGCAGATCAAGTTTACCCTGGCAGCCTACAACTGCGGACTGGGCCACGTTCAGGATGCGCGCAGACTTGCGGAGCTCCGGGGGCTGGACGCGAATTGCTGGGACGGGAATGTGGATCAGATGATCCTGGCGCTGAGCTATCCGAAGAATTACTACAACGACGTAGTGGAGTACGGATACCTCCGAGGGGTCGAACCTTATCGCTATGTAAGGCAAATTTTCGAGCGCTATGCTCATTACAAATCACTCATCCCCCCATTCCCCGGAGATTTGGTTACAAACTAAACGCCCTTACCGCAGCTTTATATAGCCGCAACCGTAGAAGATTTAGGTGTATCTTTAAGCGTTCTCATCCCGCACATGAAGCGCAAAAAAATTGTAATTCTGGCTCTGGTTGCTCTACTACTGCTACTCCTCGCAGCAGGCAGCACCTGGTTCCTGAACCCCATCCTCGAAAAATCCCTGGACCGGTATGCCCGAGAAAAGATCAAATTCATACAACAAACTCCCGACTACCGCTTCGACTACGTGGACCTGGACCTGGATTTGATGCAAGAGAAAATTACCCTGCATAATTTTACGATGAAACCGCGGCAGGAGTTCGTAAAGGCCTTTTTAAGGGAAAACACCGGGGTGAAATCCATTAAGGAGCTGCGCATCTCTGAAATTACCATTGAAGGAGTTGGCCTGATGAACTTCCTGTGGGACAAGGCTATCAACGTCAGTGCGATACGAATCGACTCGGTAACCCTGGACCTGCTTCTCTCAGGGCGCGAAGAGAAGAAGGCAGCAAAAGAATCTATGCCCGCGGGATTCTCCCTTGAGGGTATCCGGCTTCCCGGCATAAAGGAACTGGCGCTGGGAGAGTTTGAACTGGGAAATTTCACCCTGCACCAAATGAATCTGGAGCCTAGAGACACCCTGCTTAGTTTCA
>JARRQA010000001.1:0-36878 GCA_037382325.1 Robiginitalea sp. | reverse complement strand
GCAGACTACTTTATGTGGGAGAAATTCACTACCCAGCCCCTGGTGGATCAGGGGGTTTTCCGGAGGGTGGGTGTATGCCCGACCCCATGGCCGTGCTTTGTGGTCGGCTGCACGAAGGGTTTTGCTGACAATCATCCCGGGGTTTTAAAGGATATTTTGGAAATCATCAATGTCTATACCTCGGAATTCACCCAAATTCCAAGCATAGACCGCACCCTTGCAAATCGGTATAATCAGGAATTAGTTGCGATTAGGGAATGGTTGTCGCTCACCCGCTGGAGCCAGAAGCAAATCAGCGGTGAAAACCTCAATAAGGTGATAAACACACTGGATAACCTTAATCTATTGTCTAATCAACTTGAGGAGGCTGAATTACTCTGGATTCCCTGATTCCCCTACCACTGAATGGGTTCCCTGCCCTGTTGTTTCAGCAACTGGTTGGTCCGGCTGAAATGCTTGTTGCCAAACCAATAACCGCGGTTGGCACTTAGGGGTGATGGATGGCCAGAAGTCAGGATGTGATGTTTTTCCGGGTCGATAAGGGTGGCCTTCTTTTTGGCAAAACCACCCCACAGCAGGAACACCAGGCCCTCCTTTTCCGAAGAAAGCTTGCTTATAACCGCATTGGTAAATTCTTCCCAGCCCTGATTTTGATGGCTTCCTGCCTGCGCTGCGCGTACCGTCAACACCGCATTGAGCAATAACACCCCCTGCTGTGCCCATCTCCTGAGGTCCCCGCTTTTTGGATAAGGTGCCCCCAGATCCTGTTGGATTTCACGGAAAATATTCACCAGGGATGGCGGGTGGGTAATCCCATCATGTACTGAGAAGCAAAGGCCGTTGGCCTGGTTGGGGCCGTGATAGGGGTCCTGGCCAAGGATTACGACTTTAACGCGTTCCAGGGGGCATTCTGAAAAAGCGGCAAAAATTTCACTGCCCCTCGGGTAGCACCGGTATTTTTCATATTCTTTCCGGACGTAACCGGCGAGTTTTTCAAAATAGGGCTTGTCGAATTCTGCGCCTATAAGGGGTTTCCAGCTGGCATCTATACGGACATTCATCGGGTGGAGAGACTTTTTCTTCGGCAGTGGCTACTTGAGTTTTGCCTCCAGGGCGGCGTAAAACTCCTTTTCTGCCGGGCTGAAACGCTGGCCGCCCAATCCTAAAAAATCACCTTCCTTAGCCGCATAAGCCACACTTTTAGCAATTTCAAGGAGCCATTCCTTGTAATCTGCCACTGTTTCCGGTTGCTCCCTGGAGTTGAGGACTCCCAGCACAATCACCAGGACATTGAGGATGTGTTTCTGCAGGCCCTTATTGTCCTGTATATCGTGGTAATCCAGGCAATTCAGGAGTTCATCGTGTTGTTCTGCTGCTTTTTCCAGGATAGACATATGATTATCAGCCTTGGGCACAATGGCCTGTATGATTTCGTTTTCCGGATACGTTTTCCCGCCTTCGATCAGACTTTCCATCATGGCCTGGCGTTCTCTGGCGGATCCCCCAATACCACTTTTCGCAGCACCTTCCATACACATGGCGACGAGATATGGCAACCGGCGGATTTTCACCCAAATCTTACCCTCATATTTCTCCTGTGGCTTCATTTTATAAAAGCTTTTTCATATGGTAAGTTACGAAAATACCGGGGTCTTTTAAAGTAAACTCCACCTCCCGTTCTCATGGTTATGATAAGAGTCTGAAAGCCATTGTGTACCTTTGCATGGATTTTTTGCCAGTATGAAAAAAGTCTCCAAAAAAACACTGGAAGACCTTGAATTCCCGCAGGTGGTCGACTTAATAGCGGAACGCTGTGTGACAGAACCCGGCAGGGAAAATGCCCAAAAGGTATACCCTTTTCTTAAGGAGGGACCCTTAAAGGAGTCTTTAGGTCGCACTCAGGAGTATCTGGATTCCTTCCAAAATGAAAATCGGATCCCAAACCACGGATTCGAGGCAGTGGACGCAGACCTTCAGGTGCTACGCCCGGAGAACAGCCTGCTGACGGTAGCGGCGTTCCGAAGGATTTCCTCTCTCAGTATCCTGATAAAGACACACCAGCAATTTTTTAAGAAGTTTTCCGAGTACTTCCCCTTCCTTGAGGCCTGGGTACAACAGGTCGTTTTCAGAGAAGAAATCCCCCAGGCAGTGGATGCGGTCATAGACCGTCATGGTGAAATCAGGGATGATGCTTCTCCGCGGCTTGCTGAAATTCGAAAACAGGTGCGTGTGCTTCAAGGCAAGATCAATCAGAGTTTCAACGCAGCCCTTTCCCGCTATCTGCAGGCGGAATTTCTGGATGATATCCGGGAATCTGTTTTGGAGAACCGACGGGTGCTGGCCGTAAAAGCCATGTATAGAAGAAAGGTAAAAGGAAGTGTCCTGGGGACTTCCAGGACGGGGAGCATTGTCTATATCGAGCCGGATGCGGTCATGGCTCATTCCCGCGAATTGCAACTGCTGCATCTTGAGGAAAAGGAAGAGCTGGAACGTATCCTGCGGCGCCTTGGTGCAGAAATCCGACCTTATATCCCTGATCTTGAGGAATACCAAAGCGTCATGGCAGAAATCGACCTTACCGCCGCAAAGGCCTATCTGGCAAAAGACCTCGGTGGTGTACTTCCGGGAATCAACCGGGAAAGACACCTTTTTCTCAAAGACGCCTACCATCCTCTTTTATTGCTGAATAATCAAAAAAGGGGTGAGAAAACCTGGCCGCAAACCCTGGAACTTCACGAAGAAAACCGGATTGTGGTAATCTCCGGGCCCAATGCCGGCGGTAAGAGTATTACCCTGAAGACCATCGGACTTCTGCAGCTGATGTTGCAGAGCGGCATGCTTATCCCTGTGCACGAGGGGAGTTCCTGTTGCCTCTTTGACCAGATTTTGACCGATATCGGGGACAACCAGTCCATCGAGAACCATTTGAGCACCTATTCCTACCGGCTTAAAAACATGAATCGGTTCCTGAGAAAATGCAGTAAGGGTACCTTGTTGCTGATCGATGAATTCGGAACGGGCAGTGACCCGGAACTGGGAGGGGCCCTCGCCGAAACCTTCCTGGAGACTTTTTATGAATGCGGGGCATTTGGGGTGGTCACTACGCACTACGCTAACCTCAAGGCACTGGCAGACGAACTGCCATACACTTCCAATGCCAATATGTTGTTTAACAGCAAGACCCTGGAACCTACCTTTCAGTTGGAAATGGGGCAGCCCGGAAGTTCCTTCACCTTCGAAGTCGCCCAGAAGAACGGGATTCCTTACAGCCTGATCAACAAGGCAAGAAAAAAAGTAGCCCGGGGGAAATTACGCTTTGATAAAACGATCGCAAAGCTTCAGAAGGAACGCAGCAAGATGGCCCGGACCGAAGACCGCCTGCAGGAAGAGGAGACCAAAGCCCGGGAAGAAGCCCAAAAGATGGAGCATCTTAACGTGAAGCTCCAGGACAAGCTAAGCAGTTATCAGGAATTGTACGACTACCACCAGCGAATGATCCATCTCGGCACCAAGGTGGATAAAGCGGCCGAAACGTATTTCCGCAACAAGAAAAAACGGCCTTTGATCTCTGAACTGTTCCGGATTGTGGAAACTGAAAACAGCAAGCGCAAGAAAAAGGAGGCGGGAGAACGGAAATCAGAAAAGGCCAGAAAAGAAAAGGCGAGTAAAGAAGCTATCCGGGAAGTTGCCAGGATCCGAAAGGAAAAAGAACGCAAAGAAAAGAAAGAGGCCAAAAAGGCCGCTCAAAAACCAAGGCCCGTATTGCGTGTCGGAGACCGGGTGCGGCTGGCAGACAGCAAATCTGTGGGGAGCATTGACAGCATTGAAAAAAACAAGGCAATCGTCAACTATGGTCAGTTTACCACCAATGTAAGTCTGGATAAATTGGAGCTTGTGGAAGCTTTTAAAAAATAGTTATTTAACTAATTTTATTTAAAGCTTTAATCCACATTTGATAAAAGGGGGACCCCCCTTCCCTCCCCCGATTACAAGCTACGCACAAACCCTGTAATTTCATTGCAATTGCCCTTTGGAGCACCGAAAGGCATAAAGTCAGTAAAGGATCTGAAATCCCTGTTCCCTGCGGGAAGGAACGGTTTCCGCTTCCACCCCCGTAACCCGGGCACGGTCCGGCCCCTGATGGCACCATTTGATAAATTGCTCCACCCCATAAGGCTCTCCCTGCACCTCTGCCATGACCCTGCCGTTTTCCAGGTTTTTGACCCATCCGGAAAGTCCCAGAGCCGTCGCTTTCGCATGGGCGCTTTTTCGATAAAAAACCCCTTGTACTTTTCCGTTTATTGTAAGGCGTACACGCTTCATAATTAGCTGTATTTAGGAATTTAAAAGATCCCGTGATCTTGCTGCCGGATCATTACCTTTGCAGCATGGATCGTATGAAAGGTAAAAAAATCATCCTTTTTGACGGGGTCTGCAATCTCTGCAACGGGGCGGTTCAGTGGATCATCCGGCATGATGGCAGGGACCTCTTCCGGTTTGCACCCTTACAAAGTGAGGTGGGACGGGAACTTACCCGTTCGCGACAAATCGATACCGACCAGGTCGATTCCATTATCCTGATTGATCCCGGGGTCGCCTACTATATCAAATCCGATGCGGCACTGGAAATAGCCCGGGATTTAAAGGGGTACCGTATATTGCCGGTATTGATCGGATGGCTTCCTAAGAGTATACGAGATGGCATTTACGACCTGGTGGCCCGCAACCGCTATCGCATGTTTGGCAAAAAGCCGCAGTGCATGGTTCCGACCCCGGAACTCCAATCCAGGTTCCTGCAGAACAATTAATCTTTTAATTTACGGGTGCTGGGAATAAGCGAGGTGGTTTAGCAGGATTATTCCTTTTGGTTTTTCCTCTTTTTCCGGTCTTCCCTGTGAGTCACTTCATCCAGGTGGTCGTCCCAGTTCTGCACATGGGGCTTCCCAAGTTTTCCCACCGATTTCGCCACCAACATCGAAACGGTAGCGTCCCCAGTGACATTTACGACGGTTCGCAGCATGTCCAGGGGTCTATCCACGGCGAAAATCAGGGCAAGCCCGATGGCCAGTTTGTCAGAGGGAAAAGAGATGGATTCAAGGACTATGACCAGCATCACCATCCCTGCTCCGGGCACAGCCGCGGAACCAATGGAAGCCAGTAAGGCAGTAAGGATGATCATGAGCTGGCCGGTAAAGCTAAGGTCAAAACCGAGCGCCTGGGAAATAAACACGGCTGCCACCCCCTGGTAAAGGCTGGTACCATCCATATTAATGGTGGCACCCACTGGAAGCACAAAACTGGATACCTCCTTGTCGACCCCTATATGTTCTTCCACCCGTTCCATGGTCACCGGGAGGGTGGCTGCGCTGGAACTCGTGGAGAAGGCCAGCAACTGTGCCGGGCTGATCCGGCTGAGAAACTGAAACGGGTTGTAACGGGTGAAAATGGAAACCACCAGGCTGTAAAAGATGATCATCAGGACAAGCCCCAATACGACCACTCCGCTATACTTCAGCAGGGCATACAACAGGTCGGGATCTCCGGAAGAAACCACCACATTGGCGAGAAGGGCGAACACCGCCACCGGGGCTGTCAGCATGATAAGGTCCACCATCTTGAGGACCACATCATTCAGGGCATCAAAAAATTCTTTAAGAGGCCTTGCAGCCTTCTCCCCTATCAAAAGCATGGAAATCCCCAGGAAGATGGTAAAGAAAATCACCTGCAGCATCAGGCCGTTATCGCTCACTGCCCGGAACGCATTATCCGGCACCATGTCCACCAGGAATTGAAGCGGTCCCCTGTCCTTTTGACGACTGGCCTCCTCCAGTTTTGAAGTAACACCTGCGTCTGAAGCATAGGTTTCGGTAAGCTGTACTATAGTATCTTCTGATATTCCATTTCCCGGTTTGAGCAGATTCACCAGGAGCAGCCCGATACTAATCGCGACTACGGTGGTAATGATGTAGATGCCTATGGTCCGAAGGCCAATGTTCTTGAACTTGCTGATGTCCTTGAGGTCGGAGATTCCCTTGATCAAAGAAGCGAGGATCAGGGGTATGGCAATCAGTTTGAGCAGTTTTACAAAAATAGTCCCGAAAGGGTTGATCCAGTCCTGTACAAAACCGGCACCCCAATCCGGATAGGTCATTGCGAATCCGAAAACGATCCCAAGCAACATTCCAATCAGGATCTGCCAGTGCAGTTCGAGCTTCCTCATAAGCGGGTATGGATTTAAGGAGGGAAGATACTATTTTTAAGGGAACCCCTCCAAAGCTCCCTACATTTTAGACAGGCGGGACAACAACTGCAAGTCTGCCAAAACCAGGGCAGCCATCGCTTCCACAATCGGCACGGCCCTGGGAACAACACAGGGGTCGTGTCTTCCTTTTCCCTGCAATTGAACTACCTTACCTTCACGGTCGATGGTTTCGTACTGCTGCAAAAGGGTGGCCACGGGTTTGAAGGCAACGTTGAAGTAAATGTCCATGCCGTTGCTGATCCCTCCCTGAATGCCACCAGAAAAATTGGTCCGGGTACTGCCATCCGGATTGAAGGCATCGTTGTGATCACTCCCTCGCATGCGGACCCCGTCGAAACCACTGCCGTATTCAAATCCCTTGACAGCGTTAATCGATAGCATAGCCTGTCCCAGGCGCGCATGGAGCTTGTCGAAAACCGGTTCACCAAGGCCTGGTGGAACCTTCCTGATGACACAGGAGATAACGCCACCGACGGTGTCACCCTCCTTTCGGATTTGCCTGATGTAAGCCTCCATTTCAGAAGCCTTTTCAGGGTCCGGACAGCGGACCAGGTTGTTCTCGGCCTCAGAAAGATTCAGATCCGTATAGGGCCTCTCGAGTTTCAGGTCACCAACCTGGGAAACATAGGCCCGGATGTCGACCTTTCCCAATAGCTGTTTGGCGATGCCTCCGGCGACCACGCGGCTCACTGTTTCCCTTGCAGAACTTCGTCCGCCGCCCCGATAATCTCTGAACCCGTATTTCTGATCATAGACATAATCAGCATGAGAAGGCCTGTAGGTTTCCTTGATGTGGGTGTAATCCCGTGACTTCTGGTTGGTGTTCGGGATAAGGAAGCCAATAGGCGTCCCGGTCGTTTTTCCTTCAAAAATTCCGGAATAAAATTCGACCTGGTCTGCTTCTTTACGCTGGGTAACAATGGCAGATTGTCCGGGTTTGCGCCGGTCGAGGTCACGTTGGATGGCATCGAGATCCAACTCAAGGCCGGCAGGGCATCCTTCCAGGATCCCGCCGAGCGCCTCCCCGTGGGATTCCCCGAATGTGGTGAGTTTCAGAACGGTTCCAAACGAATTTCCAGCCATATTTCTCCAGAGCTATTCAGACAATATTTTCAAAGGTAGCCTTAAAGTCCCTGCCGGCCAAAAGGGGGCTAATAATATTGATTTAACATTGCCGGCAGGGGCTTAAACTTCTTTTAACCATAATGTATTCAAATCTTGATATTGCCTGAATCGGGTATTATACCTACCGTTCTATTTTTGCCCTAATTTACTGGAAGCATTGAAAAAAAGGCGTATTGAAATAGCGGTCATTTCCGATGTGCACCTGGGAAGCTACCAGTGCCATGCTGAAGAGCTACTGGCTTACCTAAGCAGTATCAGACCCAAAAAACTGATTCTGAACGGCGATATTATCGACGGGGGCCGCACCGTACAGTCTTATTTTCCCGAGGCTCACTTCAAAGTACTCAAAAAGATATTCAGCATGGCTGCCGGGGGTACGGAGGTATACTATTTATGCGGGAACCACGATGCGATGCTGCGGAAATTCTCAGGATACAGGCTGCGTACATTTCACGTCAGAAACAAACTGCAGTTGAACCTGGATGGGAAGCAGGCCTGGATTTTCCACGGGGATGCATTTGACCTGATGCCCGGAGCGGGCAAAAGGCTAGCCCGAATCGGCACTTCCGGATATGGATTTCTTCTGGGAATGACCCGGGGGGTGAACTGGATTCGGGTAAAATTGGGTAAGGAGCCGATATCCCAGGCCTCCAGGCTGAGAAAAAATCCCGAAAAATCAGCTCGGATTATACGTCGATTTCAGAAAACCATTTCAGACCTGGCCATTCTAAACGGTTTCGACTATATCATCTGTGGCCACCTCCACATAGCCGCAAAAGAATGGATGGAAACTCCTGCCGGAAAGACACTTTACCTCAATTCAGGTGACTGGGTGGAAAACCTGACGGCCCTGGAGTACAATTTCAAACGCTGGAAACTCTACCGGTATGATGAAGACAAGCTCTCTCCTTTTTTTGCGGATGAGGATTTGAAGGAAATGGATATCAACGACCTGATCGCTTCTATTGTGGCCAGGAAGGAGGTGCGTGAAGAACGACAAAAGGAAAAGCCCTCAGGGGAGTAATGCATCCCGGAGAATGGTAACGGGGTGTACGGCACTCCTACCGGTCCCATCGAGGATCTGATGCCTGCAACTGGTGCCATTGGCGGCAATAATGACCCCGGGGTCGGTTTTCAGGATGGAGGGGAACAACTTCAACCCTCCGATCTTCATGCTTACCTCGTAGTGTTCCTTTTCATACCCGAAGGAACCAGCCATCCCGCAACATCCGGCTGGGATGAGGGTGGCGGTGTAATTTTCAGGCAGGTTGAGGACGTCAAAAGTAGATTTCTGATCCCCAAGGGCTTTCTGGTGGCAGTGCAGGTGGATTTTTACCCTTCGCGCCTTTTTGGTAAACTGATCTGCCCGGATTCGTCCTTCGGAAATTTCCTGCGAAAGGAATTCTTCCAGTAAAAATGCGTTCGAGGCGATGGCAGAAGCCTGTCCGGAAGGAAGGCCAAACCTTTTATACTCATCCCGAAAGGTCAGTATTGCCGAAGGTTCCAGGCCCAGAACGGGAATTCCCCGTTCGGCAAGTTCGAGCAAGGCCGGGGCGTTCTTAATTGCCAGGTTCCGGGCTTGCTTCAGGAATCCCTTGGAAAGAAAACTACGCCCGCTCTCACCCTTGAAAAGCAGGATGTCATACCCCAGACCTTCCAGCAATTCTATGGCGTGAATCCCCAGGTCCGTGTCCAGATAGCAGGTGAACTCATCGAGGTACAGGGCAACGGTTTTATGGTGTTTTTTATTCTTTTCCCTCGCTTTTTTCAACACGGCGTCAAAATTTACACGCTGAACCCCCGGCAGGGACCTTTCAGGGGCAATTCCGAACATACGCTTGATCAGCCGGCTCCCCCATCCTTTTTGCGTCAGCAGGTTTGATAAGGGGGCTACCTGACTTTGCAGGCGGCTTATACGGGCATTATAGGCGAAAAGCTTGCTGCGCAGGGGATACCCGTTTGCTTCCTGGTACTGATAGGAAAATTCTGCCTTCAGGGCAGCCACATCCACATTGCTGGGGCATTCCCGGGCACATGCCTTACAACTCAGGCAGAGATCGAATACTTCCTTAAGGGCTGTTTTGTCATATGGGTTGTTCCCGGAAGATTCGGTAAGCATTTCCCTCAGCGCATTGGCCCTTGCCCGGGTCGTATCCTTTTCATCCCGGGTTGCCTGATAACTCGGGCACATGGCTCCCGGTGTATGGTGGGTCTTTCTGCAATCTCCGCTGCCATTGCATTTTTCAGCGGCCCTCAGAATACCCTGGCTGTCGGTAAAGTCGAGCAGGGTATTGATGTCTGGCTCCGATCGGCCCGGGACATACCTTAGCGCTTTGTCCATCGGATAGGCATCGACGATCTTCCCCGGATTAAAAATCCCCTTGGGATCGAAACAGGTCTTAATCCTTTTGAGCAGGGCATAATTCTTTTCGCCGATCATCCCGGGGATAAATTCGGCCCGCACAATCCCATCCCCGTGCTCCCCGCTGAACGACCCGCGGTACTTTTTGGTTAGTGCTGCAACTTCAGTGGTAATCTGCCGGAATAATTGTACATCCCCGGACCGTTTCAAATTCAGGATTGGCCTGAGGTGCAGTTCCCCGGCACCCGCATGGGCATAATAGACGGCCTCCTGCCCATGGTGCTTCATAATGGCGGTAAACTCCGCGATAAAATCCCTGAGGTCCGGGAGGGCCACTGCTGTATCTTCTATACAGGCCACCGCTTTGCGGTCCCCCACCATATTTCCCAGCAACCCAAGACCGGCTTTTCTCAGGGTAATGGCCCTGGAAATGTCCGTACCCCTCAGGACGGGTGCCGCGTAGCATTTCCCACTTTCTTTAAGGGTTTGAAGTACCCTTTTTACGGATGCCTCCAGGCGTTCTGCAGAGGTTTCCCTCACTTCCAGCATCAGCAGGGCCGCCGGGTCCCCGTTTACAAAAAACCGGTTTTCGAGCTGTTCCAGGTTGTTTTTGGTGCAATCCAGGATGACTTTGTCCATCATCTCGCACATGTAGAGCGGGTGTTCCATGACAGGAACCACGTCTGAGAGGCTTTCTTCAAGACTGTGGTAATGGGGAACGATCATAGCAGCTTTTTCCGGGGGCAGCGGATCGAGTTGCAGGGTTATCTCTGTGGTCAGGGCAAGGGTTCCCTCGCTGCCACACAGAAGTTGGGAGAGATTGAAGGGTTGCCCGCCCGGGGTGAAGACCTCGCTTTCAAGTAGGGCATCCACGGCATATCCCGTGTTGCGCCTATGTATTTCGGGTCTTGGAAAATCCTGTTTTATAGATTCATTTATTTCATTGTCAGATAACTCTTTAAGTATTGTTTTGTAAATTGATGCTTCAAGATTTTTATGCTTCGATTTGGCACGAACTTCCGAAGGCTTTAACGCCTTTATATCTGCCTTTGATCCATCGGAAAGAAGCACCTTCATGGAGATGACCTTATCACGGGTAACCCCATACCGGATCGATGTGGTACCGCTGGAATTATTACCCACCATTCCTCCGATCATACATCGGTTTGAAGTGGAGGTGTTAGGGCCGAAATAAAGACCATGCGGTTTTAAAAACTGGTTGAGTTCGTCCCGGATCACCCCTGGCTGTACCCGTACCTGCCGTTTGGCAGGGTCTATTTCCAGGATTTCGGTAAAATGCCGGGAAAGATCAACGGTAATGCCCTCCCCCACACACTGTCCCGCGAGGGAGGTTCCGGCGGTACGGGGTATTAACCCAATTTTATGGGTACCCGCAAATGCAATAAGGTGTTTCAGGTCTTCCTCGGTTTTGGGGTAGGCGACGGCAACGGGACGCATCCGGTAAACGGAGGCATCCGTCGCATAGATATGTTTATGGAGCGAATCCCAGTGCAGACTGCCCGAGAGTTTTTCAGAAAGGTCTTTGAGGAGTTTTATTTCCACCCGGAAACAATTTAAGGGTCTAAATTAAGTTTTTATTAACGGAAGACCATTCGCAGGATGGTTTAATTTACACTCGAATTAAATAGCCTTTATATGAAAATCGGAAAGTTTGTAGCAGTATTGTTTTTATTTGCCTCATCGGCAATAAGTGCCCAGGAAATCGCGGATAATGCCCTGGGCTTGCGCCTGGGGAACAGCGATGGTTTCGGTGCGGAAATTTCCTATCAAAAATCCCTCGGGCGCTATCACCGCCTGGAAGTCAATTTCGGATGGAGGGATTCCCGTAATTTCGACGCCTTCAAACTCGGAGGGCTCTACCAGTGGGTGCACAAACTGGATGGCAATTTCAACTGGTATTACGGAGCCGGTGGCGGTCTTGGCAGTGTGGATTTTGATGAAGATTACATCGTTGACGATGACGGGGGCCTTTTTATTTTTGCCGCCGGAAACCTGGGGATTGAATACAATTTTGACATTCCATTGCTCTTGTCCCTGGATTTCAGGCCGGAACTAGGTCTTATCGGCTATGACGGGTTTTCAGACAATTTTGATTTCGATGTCGCCCTCGGGATACGATACCAGTTCTAAAGCACGTCCCCCCCACTACGCCCTTGACCAAAGCTTTTGTTAAGGGCTTTTTTTATTCAGCAGCAGGTCCCTACCTTTGTCGCCTAATGAAGAAATCCATTTTTATGAAGAATATTTTTGGACTGATCGCAATGCTCCTGCTATTAGCCTCCTGCCAGGATTCAAAACAGGGAGGATATTTGATTTCCGGAACGCTGGAAGGGGATCTCGCCGATACCACTAAGGTGTACCTTCGGAAAAGTGATGCCAACCTGCAGCCCGCGGAGACCGATAGCACTGCCGTCACAGGAGGCAGCTTTCAGTTCTCCGGTGAGATTACCGAGCCAAGGCTTTATTACCTTTTTGTCGAAGGTGCCAGAGGGGCCGTACCCATGATCCTGGAAGAGGGGGAAGTGGAGATCAGGGCCCATGTGGACAGCCTGAACGCCGCTTTTGTAGGAGGTACGCCTCAGAACGAGACCTACCGTGGTTTTCTGGAAGGTTCCCGGGAACTGGCGCGGCGCGGCAATTCTATCAACAGCGAAATGCGTGAAGCTATGGCGGCTCAGGACACGGCCAATATGAGCTCCCTTCGGGATGAATATTTTGAGCTTCAGGAGGCAGGAAAGGAATATGAAAAAGGGTTCGTGGCCGAAAATCCGGACGCGATGATCTCTGTCCTGATAGTCAACCGGATGGTACAATCGCAATCTGTGCCCCTGGAAGAGGTCCAAACCCTGTTTAATGGCCTGTCAGAAAGACTGCAGAAAACGGAAGTGGGTTCCGGGATACAGGAAAAGCTGGATGCGCTAAAACGCACGGCCATCGGCTCAAAAGCACCTGATTTCAGCGCCCCGACGCCTTCGGGGGAAACGCTTTCCCTTAACGAGGTTTTGGGAAAGGTGACCCTGGTTGATTTCTGGGCTGCCTGGTGCCGTCCCTGCAGGGCTGAAAACCCAAACATTGTAAGGGTCTATCAAAAATACAAGGACAAGGGCCTGAGTATCCTGGGGGTCTCTCTGGACAGGACGGAAGCGGACTGGAAGAGGGCCATTGAGGAGGATGGCCTGGAATGGAATCATGTTTCCAAACTGCAGTACTTCGGGGAGATTGCAGAGCTCTACAACGTATCGGGGATTCCCGCGAGTTTTATTCTGGATGAAAACGGGGTGATCGTGGCAAAGAACCTGAGGGGCGCGGCCCTGGAAGCTAAAATAGCTGAACTTCTGCCCTGATCCCTGAGCTGGAAGGGTTTACGAAAAGGCTCCCCTGTGGAAGCCTTTTTTGATCAGAATTTTTCGCGCACGTCCCGGAAGGTCCCTTTTACGGTGGCCTGCCCCTCGTATTTTACCTCTCCGAAAACATCGATCACGGAATCGGTTCCAAGGAATTCCAGGGTGGCTCCCTCCATAAGGATGACATCCCCGTATACCGTTACGTCCCCTTCAATCTGGAGAAGGCCGTTCTCCCCTACTTTGAGATTCCTCCGCTGATTGTTGCGCCCTACGGCCATCCTGCCGAAAAGCTGGAAGGTCGCGTCGGTCTTCACATCCACGTGATTGACAACTGTCCAGGACCCGCAAAGCAACAAGGAACCCATCACGTTGATATTGTTGAATCGCTTTTCACCGCTGTAAGCGGCAGATTCTCCCGCCTGAACGTTGAGTTTGGAGGTGCCGTCGTAGATCGGCAGATCTGCACACAACCCTCTGAGGCTGGCAGATGAGCGGTTCAATTTTATGATTTGCAGTCCGTTGAGGCCCGAGGCGGCAAAGGCATAGTCCCCCTGGGAAACCACATAGTTGATGGACCCGTCCAATTCGATAATTCCAACCGTACGGGCGGCCCGTTCCTCTTGTTCTGCCAGGGAAAGGCCGGCCCCACCGTTAGCCATGAAAAGGATGCTTTCGTTTACCGTTACGGCATTGGTGACGATATCGCCACTATCAACACCTTCCGGATGGATGGGAATGGGCAGGTACTGTAAAACGCTGCCCCCCGTTGCCGGATAAATACCAGCCCCTTGATCCGCCTCGGCAACGACTATCTGTTCGGACCACAAATCCAGGGTTTTCTTGGAGGCATCGCCCAAATTCGTGTTCACTGGAATTAGTGCGCTCTCCTCAAAATCTGCATTGAGTAACCGTACCCCGGTCCCGGCATCCAGGACGGCTATTCCAGTATTTGTGCCTTCAAGGGCCCGGGCATCGGCCATGTAAGCTTCCGAAAGGATCGTCAGGTCTGATTTATTATAGGCCGTAATACTGCCTTCTTTTCCACTGCTCACCAAAACCCGGTCTGCCTTCACGACCACGTCGGTGGCGTTGTTACCCTGTTGAAACCCGTACAGGATGCTTTCAGAACTCAGGCTGCCACCCCAGACCGGGATGCGCGCCACAAATGAATTGGAAGTGGCCAACAGGGAAGTCTCCGAATTCATTCCCCCTACGGCATACAGGAAGCCATTATCGTATTCCAGTGAATTTATATCTGCGTTCAGGTAAAACAGGCGGGAGGTGACCCGGGGGTTGTGGGGGTCCGAAATATCCACCACATCAATAGCACCGTAAAAGGCGGCGCCAACGGTATTGTATCCCACGTAGGCGTAATCTCCTTCCACGTCCACATGGGAGGCGGTCAGCTGGTCACCGGCCTGGTAGGATGGCGGGGAAACACTTGCGATCAGGGTAAGGGGATAGTCGCCGGCCTGATCGGTAGCCTTGCCGGCAAGATTGTTTTCTTCCTCGTAGATCTCCAGAACACCGGCTGCGGTGAAATTGACGGAGGAGACAAGCGCACTGCCGTTTTCCAGCAATACATCTTCGTGAAGGCTGTCCCTGTAAACCGTGGTTTCATCGCTGCACCCCATCAGGATAACCAGGAGTAAGGGCAGAAATAACTCTTTGCATCGCTTCATAAGGTTGCCGATTATCGGATTTGGCTAACACTTTAACGATACAGATCCCGATTTGTTATAGTTCCGGAAGGATTTTGAAGGGTGGCAGCGGTTCTTTATCCCTTCTAAAGGATTGTCGCCCGAAACCTGAACCTATAATTTCCCTGTTTTTTCGAGGATAAGAAGCAGTACAATGGGCAGGGCCAGAAGCACCACCATCAAGGGGTGTGTGGTTATGATGGAGGGCATGAAGATCAGGGTAGTGAGGTACCCGCCCACGGCTCCTCCGAAGTGGGCGGTATGCCCGATGTTACCCAGTCTTTTCTTCATCCCGTAAATCGAATAAAGCAAGTACGCTATCCCAAGCATGTAAGCGGGCAGAGGGATAGGAATAAACATAAGGGCCAGGCGCATATCCGGTTGCAACAGGATGGCTGCGTACAGGATGCCGGTAACCGCCCCACTGGCGCCCACCGCACTGTAATAAAGTTCCTTCCGATGGAAAGACAGGGCCAGCAAACTGCCCGCCACAAGGCTGATAAGGTAAATGATCAGAAACTTACCGGGCCCAAACCAGCGGATGACCACATCGGCGAAAAAATAAAGCGTAAACATGTTGAGCAATAAATGTCCCCCGTCAACATGCAGGAATCCGGAGGTAAGCATCCGGTCTTTCTGTCCTCCCCGGATAGCTCCGATATTGAATTTGTAGCGTTCGAAAAAAGAGTAGTCGTTAAAACCCTTCAGGGACACCAGGATATTGGCCGCAATCACGGCGATGGTGGCAATGTGTAAATTCATGCTGAGCGCCTTGAATAGGGCCAAATATAGCTATATTTGCCAAGAATTCTGCCCATGCAAAGACTCTCATTCCTTCTGGCATATCCGTTTTTGTGGCTCATATCCAGGTTGCCCTTTCCAATGCTTTATCTTCTCTCCGACGGGGTCTTCTATCTGGTCTATAAGCTGATAAGGTACCGCAGGAAGGTTGTCCGCCAAAACCTGCTGCTGGTCTTTCCCGACAAGTCAGAGGAGGAGCGCCATGTGATTGAAAGAAGGTTTTACAGCCACCTCTGCGACATGTTCCTTGAAATGGTAAAAACATTTGGCATCAGTGAAAAGGAACTGCAAAAGCGGTTTACTTTCTCCAATCTCGAAGTAATCCACGGACTTGAAGCCCAAAACAAAAGTATTATGCTCCTCGCGCCGCATTATGCAAGTTGGGAATGGGCCTTTGTCCTGGACCTATACGTAAAGGGGGAGGCTTTTGCAGTTTACCAGCCGCTGAATAATGAGTATTTCGATCGATGGGTGCGGCGGGTTCGAAAAAAATTTGGCACAACGCTTATCAGTACCAGGGAAACCCGTGAGTTAATTGCTAAGAACAAGGCGAGGGGGAAGCTTTCCTTTTACGGCATGTTGAGTGACCAGTCGCCCATGATACAAAGGGCAAAGTACTGGGGTCCTTTCATGGGAATAACGGTCCCGATGCATACGGGAGCAGAAAGTCTGTGCAAAAAGCAGGATATCCCCGCCATCTATATGAAAGTTAGCAAAGTTCGAAGAGGGTATTACCAGGCCAGCTTTAAGGTGCTGGCCGAAAACCCTACCGAAATTCCCGATTTCGGAATTACGGATGCCTTTTTCCGTGAAGTCGAGAATTCAATCCGGGAGGCTCCCGAATATTATTTTTGGACGCATAAGCGGTGGAAACACCGCGATAAGGTGCCAGCTGCCTTCTCACCGGATCCCCGGGACTAAAGGGAAGTTATTTTGGATACCCTGTCCGTCGGAGGTCTGTTTTACAGGCCTGCCAGATCCTTTAATGCTTCGATAAAACGATCCGCCAGGGCATTTGCCGCCTCTGCAGTCGAGGCTTCCGTATAAATCCGTATGATGGGTTCTGTGTTGGATTTGCGCATATGCACCCACCCCTCTTCAAAATCGATTTTCACCCCATCCACTTCGGAAAGCCCTTCGTCCCGATACCGGTCCGCCATCTTTTTCAGCAGGGCATCGACGTCCAAATCGGGTGTAAGCTGGATTTTCTTTTTACTCATATGGTATTCGGGGTAGGTCGCTTTCAGGGCACTGACAGGGATATCCTTTTCGGCCAGGAGCATTAAAAACAATGCCGTCCCCACCAGGGCGTCCCTGCCGTAATGACTTTCGGGATAAATAATTCCGCCATTGCCTTCCCCCCCGATAACCGCGTTGTTGGATTTCATGGCGGTAACCACGTTCACCTCCCCCACGGCTGCGGCGGTATAGGTGCCTCCGTGCTTTTCGGTTACATCTCTCAGGGCCCGCGTTGAAGAAAGATTGGATACGGTGTTTCCCGGGGTTTTGCCGAGTACGTAGTCCGCACAGGCAACCAGCGTATATTCTTCCCCGAACATCTCGCCTTTTTCGGTGATAAAGGCCAACCGGTCCACGTCCGGATCTACGACAATCCCAAAATCAGCTTTTTCCGCCACCACCTTCTCGCATATGGCCCCCAGGTGTTCTTTTAACGGCTCCGGATTATGTGGGAAACGCCCGGTGGGCTCGCAAAAGAGTTCGACCACTGTCACCCCAAGGGCTTTCAGAAGCTTCGGAATGGCAATTCCCCCTGAAGAATTCACCCCGTCAACCACAACCCTGAATCCTTTGGAACGGATTTTTTCAGCATCCACCAGTGGCAACTGTAATACCTGCTCTACGTGAGTGTCCAGATAGGTATCCTTATGGCTTACTTTCCCAAGGTCATCAACAGGGGCAAAATCAAACCCTTCCGAATCGGCGATCTCAAGGATGGCCTGCCCCTGGGCTGCATCGAGGAATTCCCCCCTTTCATTCAGTAGTTTAAGGGCATTCCACTGCTTTGGGTTATGACTGGCGGTCAGGATGATCCCGCCATCTGCTTTTTCCCCAGGCACGGCAATTTCTACTGTAGGGGTGGTGGACAATCCAAGATCCACTACATCAACCCCCAGACCGGTAAGGGTTGCCGAGACCAGCTGCTGAATCATCGGGCCGGACAGACGCGCATCCCGGCCAATAACAACCCTGAGGTTATCCGAATCCCGGTATTTCTTTAACCAGGTCCCGTAAGCTGCCGCAAATTTAACGGCATCCAGTGGGGTGAGGTTTTCAGAAGGCGGACCCCCGATAGTCCCCCTGATTCCGGAAATGGATTTGATCAACGTCATAAAATGGTGTTTTAGGTTAGGCAAATATACTTCCCTACCCCTTATTCATGCCAATTAGTTCTTTAATCTGCCTATTTTTACGGCGGTGAACTTTCTGGCACATATCTATCTCTCCTTTGGCGATCCCCATATTACCCTTGGAAACTTTATGGCCGACAGTATCCGTGGCCGGGATTATCTGCAATATCCGGAACGGATCCAGAAAGGGGTGCTGCTGCACCGGGCCATAGATACCTTTACAGATACACATCCCATCGCCAGGAAGAGCAGTAAACGTCTTCATGGCAGATACAGGCATTACAGCATGGTGATTGTCGATATTTACTACGATCACTTCCTCGCCCGAAACTGGGATTCCTATTCCGGGATCCCCCTGCAGGAATTTACTGCTGATTTCTATAAACTCCTCGAGAAAAACCTGGACCTCATGCCGGAAACGGTGCAGCACATGGCCCCCTACATGATCACCGACGACTGGTTGCTGAGCTACCGGGAGCTGGAGGGGATCGACCGGGTTTTGAAGGGCCTGAACCGAAGAACGGGTCATAAGAGCGGAATGGACCAGGCCGTGGAGGAACTTGAAGGGTTTTACGGGGAATTTGAAGCTGAATTCACCGCCTTTTTTGATGAATTGATTATCTTTTCCCGACAAAAAATAGCAACACTTTAAAGCCTATGCGTCCCCTGAAACGTTCCCTAAAAGCCCCCCTGTTTTTCCTCCTGACGGGGTTCTTCTCACTTACTTTCATACAATGCCGGCAAACTGCCGATGCCATTCCCACCGGAGTTGTCGCAGAAAAGGCCATGGTTGTGTCCGCCCGTTATGAGGCATCTCAGATCGGGGTCGATATTCTAAAGAAAGGGGGCAATGCCTTTGATGCTATGGTGGGCACTGAACTCGCCCTTGCCGTGGCCTACCCTTTTGCCGGGAATCTGGGTGGGGGTGGCTTCATGGTATATCGGAAAAGCGATGGGGAAGTCGGGAGCCTGGATTACCGGGAGAAAGCCCCCCTTTCCGCCCATAAAGACATGTATCTGGATTCTCTGGGGAATGTAATCCCCGGGATGAGTACGAAAGGGGCCACGGGGGTCGGGGTACCCGGTACGGTAGCTGGAATCTTCGCGGTGCATGAGCGGTTTGGCACCCTGCCGATCGAGGAGATAATCGGCCCGGTGATTGAACTGGTGGAAACTGGGGTGGAAGTGACTGAAAAGCAATCCAAAAGACTGGAGTATTTTCGGGAACAAATAATTGAGATAAGTGGCGATAACACGTTGTTTTACAATCATTGTGCTCCTGGTGATACCTTACAATACCCCGCCCTTGGAACCACCCTTCGCCGCATCATGGAAAACGGTCGGGATGAATTCTACAAAGGGGAAACCGCCAGAATCCTGGCCAGGTTTATTCAGGAGAAGGGGGGCTTCGTTACCGAGGAGGACCTCGCTCGTTACGAGGCCAAATGGCGGGATCCTGTTGTCTTTAAATACAAAGGCCTTCGGATCATCTCCATGAGCCCTCCAAGTAGTGGGGGGGTGACAATGAACCAGATCCTGAAAATGATGGAGCCTTTCGACCTGAAGGTATTCGGCCATAACTCCGAAAAAAGCATTCAGCTCTTTACTGAGGCTGCCAGACGCGCCTATGCAGACCGCAATTATTTTCTCGGAGATCCTGATTTTGTGGAGATTCCCCTCGATGTGCTCCTGAGCGATACCTATCTGAAAGATCGCATGGCCGGATTCAGTTTCGAAAAGGCCACACCCTCCTCAGAAGTAGCACATGGAGACGTCTCAGTTTATGAAAGCGATGAAACCACACATTACTCCATCGTTGATGAAGCGGGGAATGCCGTATCGGTAACCACAACCCTCAATGGGGCCTATGGCTCGAAGCTCTATTGCGACGAACTCGGGTTTTTTCTTAACAATGAAATGGATGATTTCAGCTCCAAACCGGGAACGCCTAACATGTTTGGGCTTATTGGAGCGGAGGCTAACAGCATAGCCCCTGAAAAACGGATGCTCAGCAGCATGACCCCTACCATCGTGGAGCGGGACGGGAACCTGTGGATGGTTGTTGGCACCCCCGGGGGTTCAACGATTATCACGGCCGTAGCCCAGACCATCCTGAACGTATACGAATTCGGCCTTTCCATGCAGCAGGCAGTCAATGCCCCGAGATTTCACCACCAATGGCTCCCGGATATGATCACTTTTGAACCAGAAGGCTTTTCAGATACGCTTAAATCCCGGCTGAGGGAAAAAGGATATCATATCAATGAAGATCGAACGCCAATAATCGGCAAAGTGGACGCTATTAGGGTTTTGAAAGACGGGCGACTGGAAGGTGGTGCAGACCCGAGGGGAGATGACAGAGCAGTTGGCTTCTAGGATAGGACAAAACGGAAATTTTTATCTGTTAAATGGCTCTGTTGTCAAAGGGTTTTTTTGGTTCCGCTACCTTCTCCGGTGCGGATGGTACGGGTCCCAATTTTCGTAACAAACCGATTAGGTGGTCTTCCCGAGCTTTTCCTTAAGTTCCTCCATGGATTGCTGCAACTGCCGTAACAGGCCTTTTTCTGTAGTAGCATCCAGTCCGAAGGTGATCTTGCTGCTCACCAGCCAGATTTCCTGTACCTGGGAGGTGTCAATCTCATAAGGCGGGTACGTTTCATTCAGGGATATTAGGCGGAGCTGTTCACCGCCTGGTAGCTTTTGTATTTTCTTTACCACCACCGCATCCTGCAGGACGACCACATACATTCGGTTTGCACTTAAATCCTCCCAGTTATCCACTCCCCTGGCCAGGACCCAGTCTCCGGGTTTCAGGTTTGGAAGCATACTGTCTCCTTCGACCTGAAAACCGCGGTAGGATGCATTTCGGAACTGAGGCAATGGAAGGTCGAAGGCAGGCAACTGCCGATACCAACTCGTGTCATGGATGTTTTGGGGGTATCCTGCTGCTGCCCTGGCGTTTACAAGGACAATATTTTCCTTTTCAGACGAATCCACAGTAACCATCTTTGGCATCACGCTCACAGTGGAAGGTTCCAGATGCTGGCGGTTACTCTCTCCGTATAACCAGAGCGGATTGATTTTGAATTGCCGCAGCAATTCAGCCACTACCCTGCCTGTTAGCCGGGTTCTCCCGCGTTCTATATCGGCTGTTGTGCTGGGAATCCCCAATAATTTTGCAAACTCTGCCTGTGTGTACCCCAGTTCCCTGCGGACTTCCGTAAATCGTTTTATAGTGAGTTCGTTTTCCATATCGGCTTTTATTTCGGATTTAAACCCTCTCCGGTATGATCAAAGATACCAAATTTGGATTAAATCCATAATTATTAAGGAATATTTCCATAATTAGGAATATATCCATATATTTGGCGTATATCCAAAATGTATGAACAACGCAACTTCCACCCTCTCTTTTGAACACACGTTCGAAGGATACCTTTCGGCCATCTATACGGCCCTGTCTGAAAAACTAGATGTAACAGAGCTGCGTTCGGCTAAGAAGAGCAATGCCCTTCTTTTCAATGAGGTCCGGTACATTCCTGCACACAGGGAAAAGGCCCGGCGGGTCTGGGATGCCCTTAATAAAAAGGGCACCGCCAACCTGCGACTCGTTTATTTTGCCTTTTTAAGTGAAAATGAGGAACTGCTGCTTCCTATTTATGAATACATTTCTCTTTTGTTCTCGGCGGGGCATTCCGATTCTCCCGAAAAATTACAGGAATTGAGAGCCAGGTTATCTCCCTGGGCGCAGCGGGTTGAAAATGAAAAGAGAAAGATGGAGGCTGCTTTGCGGTTCCAGCCCCGGCAGGAGGAACTCATGTGCTGGCGACTCAGCCCGGTTCACAATATCCTGCCCCTTCTGACCCGGTATTGCCGGGATCGTTTCGGGTCAGCTCCCTGGATGCTAATCGATACCAAAAGAAAATATGGGCTTCGTAAAAGTGCTGCAGGGGTAGAATATTTCCTTCCTGGTGTGGATTCTTTGGATAGTTCCGAAAGGTCTGCAGATAAAAGCCTCGGGGAAAGGGAACCGGGGTTCTCCCCCCGGGGCAGGCATCCGTTGCAGGCGGCGGTTTAACGTTTGCTGAAGAACGTCACATGGGCTCAGGAAAATGGATTTTCAGGCTTTCAATCAACTGTTTTTGGTACGCTCCCCGACAAACTGGTCGCTCTTGCTTTTAAAAAGGACATTGAAGGTGGTAAGACTGCCATAAATCCGGGTAATATATTGCTGCAGGTCCACCTTTTCCTGATCACTCAGTTGATTACTGCCGTTAATTTTTTGCTCCATAACACGCAAACGATCCCGAACCATCACAATTTTGTGAAAAAAAGTGTTGATCGGAATCTCTTTGGGAGTCAGATTGGAATCCCCCGGTTGAAGTAATAAAGTACCTCCCTTCCATTTGTCCGCAAGGGGAACCAGGCTCGTTACATCGCTCCACTTGCGCAGGATTTCTATCAGGGAAGTTTCCACCTCGGAAAAACTAACGGTATCCACTTCATCGTGCAGCGCCTCGATCACCTCGAAATCCCCATCCAGATCGATCGTTTCGATTCCGGAATCCATAAAAGAAACCCAGTAGTGTTGCGTACTTACATTAACCACAACCCCTTTTCCCAGTTCGGGGTGTTCAATCCGGGATCCGATACCCAATAGCTTCATATTTCTGGTTTTGTTCGCCTAAGTTAAGACGGGTGAGCGGAATAACCAACTTCCGTTGGGCCTGCTTCCTATTTACACCTCAAAATCGTAATTTCGCGACTTGCTGAGATGAAGAATTCTTCTGAATCACATATGATTGAAGTCCAGGGGGCGCGGGTACATAACCTGCGGGATATCGATGTCCGGATACCCAGGGAAAAACTCGTGGTTATCACCGGGTTGTCCGGCAGCGGAAAATCCTCCCTGGCATTTGACACCATCTACGCCGAGGGTCAGCGCAGGTATATCGAAACGTTTTCCGCCTATGTAAGGCAGTTCCTGGGCAGCCTGGAAAGACCGGATGTCGATAAAATTGATGGGCTTTCTCCTGTAATTGCCATTGAACAAAAAACGACTTCCCGATCCCCCCGCTCCACGGTAGGGACCATAACCGAAGTATATGACTTTCTCAGACTACTGTTTGCCCGGGCAGCAGATGCCTACAGCTACAATACGGGCAAGAAGATGGTCAGTTACACGGACCGGCAGATCCGGGACCTGATCGCTTCGGACTACGACGGGAAACGAATTAGCATTTTAGCCCCTGTAATCAAGTCCCGAAAGGGGCATTACCGGGAACTCTTTGAGCAAATAGCCAAACAGGGATTCGTGAAGGTCCGGGTTGACGGGCAGATCCGTGACCTGGAAAAAGGGATGAAAGTAGACCGTTACAAGACGCACGATATAGAAATTGTGATCGACCGGATGCAGTCGAACCATCAGGAAGAGACCCTGAAAAGGCTGGATGAAAGTATCCGAACCGCCATGTATGCAGGAGATGATGTGTTGATGATCCTTGAGGAAGGCGTGGACACCCCCCGGTATTTCAGCCGGGATCTGATGTGCCCTGAAACCGGAATCTCCTATCCGGTCCCCGAACCCAACACCTTCTCCTTTAATTCCCCCAAAGGCATGTGCCCGGAATGTAATGGACTTGGACATGTGCACCAGGTGAATACCCATAAGATCGTTCCAGATCCGAAGCAGTCGATAAAGTCCGGAGGACTGGCCCCGCTCGGACCCTATAAAAAGTCCTGGGCCTTCCGCCAATTGGAAACGATTGCCCTTCGGTATGATTTTGACCTTTCTGACCCCATTGGAAAGATCCCGGAAGAAGCGATGCAGATAATACTTTACGGGGGGGATGAACGCTTTGAAGTGGATTCCAAATCCCTGGGGGTCCGCCGTCAGTACCGAATCGATTACGAAGGCATCGCCGCCTTTCTCAAAAATCAATTCCGCGAGAGCAATTCAGCCAGCATCAAGCGCTGGGCAAAAGAATACATGGATAAAATCCCCTGTCCGGAATGCGGGGGAAGCCGCCTTAAAAAAGAGTCCCTGTATTTCCGGATTGAGGAAAAAAGCATCGCAGACCTCGCCGCAATGGATATCGGGGAACTGGCGGAATTTTTTGAGAACCTGAGCGGCAGGCTGTCGGGGGATCAGAAAGTCATTGCCGAGGAGATCCTGAAGGAAATCAGAACCCGCCTAAAATTTTTGCTGGATGTCGGCCTCGACTACCTTTCTCTGGACCGGGGCTCCAGGACCCTTTCCGGGGGCGAGGCCCAGCGAATCCGGCTGGCAACCCAGATCGGTTCCCAATTGGTCGGGGTCTTGTATATCCTCGACGAACCGAGCATCGGCCTGCACCAGCGGGACAACAACAGGTTGATCCGTTCCCTGAAAGCCTTAAGGGATCTCGGGAACTCAGTGATCGTGGTGGAACACGACCGGGACATGATCGAACAATCCGACTACGTGATCGATATCGGTCCCAGGGCCGGAAAACATGGGGGGCAGATCATTTCAGAAGGCCCTCCTGATACCCTGATGGAACACGATACCCTTACCGCAGCCTATCTGAGCGGGCGCAAATTAATCGCCGTTCCCGAAAAAAGACGGGACGGAAATGGACATGAGATTGTGCTTGAGGGGTGTACGGGGCATAACCTGAAAAATGTTACGGCGGTTTTCCCTCTGGGCAAGATGATCGGGGTTACAGGGGTTTCCGGGAGTGGCAAATCCACCCTGGTCAATGAAACCCTCTACCCTATCATGAATGCCCACTACTTCAACGGGGTCAAAAAGCCGATGCCCTACAAAAAGATTCGAGGGCTGGAACACATCGATAAGGTCATTGACATCAACCAGGCGCCAATTGGAAGGACCCCCCGATCCAACCCGGCTACTTACACCGGGGTATTCAGTGAAATCCGATCCCTTTTTGCCAAAACGACTGAGGCTGCCATACGAGGTTACAAACCGGGCCGGTTCAGTTTCAATGTCAAAGGGGGGCGATGTGAAACCTGTAAGGGAGGCGGATTGCGGGTTATCGAAATGAATTTCCTGCCAGATGTCTATGTGGAATGTGAAACCTGCAATGGTAAACGGTTCAACCGGGAAACCCTGGAGATCCGGTATAAGGGAAAATCCATCGCGGATGTCCTGGAGATGACCGTGGACGAGGCCGTGGAGTTCTTTGAACACATTCCAAAGATCTACCGCAAGCTCAAGACCATTCAGGACGTGGGACTCGGGTATATCACCCTGGGCCAGCAAAGCACCACGCTCTCAGGGGGGGAAGCCCAAAGGGTAAAGCTCGCCACAGAACTCAGCAAGCGGGATACGGGAAACACCTTCTATATCCTGGACGAACCCACCACCGGCCTGCATTTTGAGGATATCCGCGTACTGATGGAGGTGTTGAACAAGCTCGTGGACAAGGGAAATACCGTCCTGGTGATAGAGCATAATATGGACGTCATCAAAATGATGGACCATATCATCGATATCGGGTACGAAGGCGGTCGTGGCGGTGGCCACATCGTCTGTGAGGGCACCCCAGAAGAGGTTGCAACCGATTTAAAAAGTCATACAGCCCGGTTTTTGAAAAAGGAATTACACCCGGGTGAGCAGATCGCGGTGGATTCTTAAGGGTCAGCGTACGTTTTGGCATCATTTCCCGTTAATATTGCACAATGAGAAAGGAAAAAAACCACAAAGGCTGGAATGAAATCAAGATCAATGATTCCTGGGCCATCTTTAAAATCATGGGCGAATTCGTCAACGGTTTTGAGAAAATGAGCCTTATAGGTCCGTGTGTCAGTATTTTCGGCTCTGCCCGGACCAAGCCAGACAATCCGTACTATAAACTCGCCGTCGAAATTTGCGAAGAGCTGTCAAAATCCGGCTACGGAATTATCACCGGGGGCGGACCCGGGATAATGGAAGCGGGCAACCGGGGGGCAAACCAGGCAGGAGGCACCTCCGTAGGCCTGAATATCGACCTTCCCTTTGAACAGAATAACAATCCCTATATCGATGAGGACAAAAGCCTTGATTTCGATTATTTCTTTGTCCGAAAAGTAATGTTTGTGAAGTATGCCCAGGGATTTGTGGTCCTGCCCGGAGGTTTCGGCACCCTTGACGAACTTTTTGAGGCGCTTACGCTCATACAGACCGAAAAAATAGGACAATTCCCGATCATCCTGGTTGGTTCTGACTACTGGGAGGGTTTGCTGGACTGGATCAAATCTCAAATGCTGCAGGCCGGCAACATAAAAGCAGAGGACCTGAAGCTGCTCAGGCTTGTAGATACTGCCGAAGAAGTCGTTGCCCTGATCAATTCCTTTTACAAGGGGCACATGCTTACGCCTAACTTCTGATCTTATGGGGGGTTCTGACATACTTCGCAGAGCGCGCTTCGCCCTGGTCGTTCTATACGGCTTCCTCGGACTGGCGGAAGGCCTTTATGCGCAGCATGTCAATAAGATGACGGCCACCCTTGAAGAGGAAACCAATGTGGTGCAGATACAGCAGGAATTCACCTACGTCAACGATTCTCCGGATGCGCTTTCCGAACTTTTTTTCAACGACTGGGCAAACGCCTATTCCGATAAAACCACGGCCCTTGCAAAGCGCTTCGCAGAGGAGTTTCGCAAGTCCCTGCATCTGGCAAAGGAGGAAGATCGGGGGTTTACGGATATTCTGGGGGTGGCAGACGGGAATTACCGGAATGTTTCCTGGGAGCGGCTTGCGGGCAAGGACCTGATTCGTTTTGACCTCAACGAGCCCCTTTTACCCGGAGATTCCACCCGCTTGAATATCACCTATGCCGTAAAACTGCCGCCTAACAAGTACACCCCCTACGGCTACAGCTCAGACGGGAGTTACTACATGAAGGACTGGTATCTCACTCCTGCCGTGTACGATTCCACCTGGAACCTCTATTCGAACAAGAACCTGGAGGACCTCTACACGGATATTACCAATACCACCATCAACTTCATTTTTCCCGATTCCCTGTATCTCGGTACCAATTTCGTAGACCTTAGCCTGAGTAGTTTTCCCGGCAAACAATTTGCCACCCTCAGGGGAACCCGTCGAAAAAGCTGTGATATCATCCTGAACTCCTACCGTCCCTTTAAAAAGCACATCACACCTTTCCTGTTTATCGTTACCGATATACAATCCCGTAAATACGACGAGATCCGTCAGGGAATTTCCATCGATCGTATCATCCGCTTTATCCACGAAAACCTGGGGGATTTCCCATACGAACAATTGCTGGTCAGCGAGATTGACTTTGACAAAAACCCGCTGTACGGACTGAACCAACTCCCGTCTTTTATCAGGCCCTACAACGAACAATTTCAGTTTGAAATGAAATTTCTGAAGACGGCCCTGATCAGTTATATCCGGGAATCCATCTTTCTGAATCCGCGAAAGGACAAATGGATAGCCGATGCCATTGTCAATTACCTCATGATCCGTTTTGTGGAAACCTTTTACCCGGACCAGAAACTCCTGGGGAAGCTCTCCGATAACTGGCTGATCCGCGGTACGCACCTGGGTCAGATGGACTTCAACGACCAGTACTCGTTTCTCTACATGCTCATGGCCCGCAGAAACCTCGATCAGTCCCTTTCAACCCCGAACGACTCCCTGATCAAGTTCAACCAGAAGATCGCCAATACTTATAAGGCAGGCCTTGGCCTTGCCTACCTTGGGGAATTTGCAGGACAGGAAGCCGTGGACCGGGCCATCGGTGACTTCTTCGAGAATTACAAACTCCGAAAGGTCAGCCCTGCCGATTTCGAAAGATCGCTGAAAAAATTTTCCCCCAGGGATATTGACTGGTTTTTTGAAACTTATGTGACCACAAGCAATCAGATTGACTATAAAATCACGGATACTGAAAAAGTCCGGGATTCCGTACAGGTGACCATCCGAAACAAAACCGGGACCCGGGTCCCCATTTCCCTGTTTGGGGTCCGGGAAGACACTGTGGTGTCGAAATACTGGTTTCAGGGGTTCCAGGAGAGCCAGACCTTCCAGATACCCGACAATGGGGAAAAGCGACTCGTTCTCAACTACGACCAGAAAATCCCGGAATTCAACCAGCGGGACAACTGGAAATCCCTGGGAGGCTTCTTTTCCAGCAATAAAAAACTAAAATTCCAGTTCTTCAGGGATTCTGAAAACCCTTACTACAACCAGATTTTTTACATGCCTGTCGTAAACTTTAACATATACGACGGGCTTACCCCTGGCTTACGGCTTACCAACAAAACCCTTTTGCAACGGCCTTTCCTGTTTGACGTGGCCCCCCAGTATGCGCTTCGGGAAAAAGCCCTGGTTGGATACGGTTCCCTGAATTACCGCCACTATCATGGAAAAAGCGGGTTTTATGTGACAAATTACGCTATCCGGGGATCCTCCTTCCATTTTCAGACCAATTCCCGCTATTCCACCTTTACGCCTTCTGTGAGCTTTGGATGGCGGCCGGCTGACCTGATCCCCAATGTACGGAGTTCCCTGCTCTTCCGGTATGTAAACGTGTTCCGGACGATTGACCCAAGCCTGGGCGACCTGGAGACAGAGCCTGATTACAGCGTTTTCAATGCGCGTTACGCCTACCTGAGCAACAATATCATCAATTACTTCTCATGGTTTGCAGATGCCCAGCATTCGGCGGATTTTACAAAGCTTGCCCTCAATGTCGACTATCGCCGCCTGATGATCAACAACCAGCAAATCAACCTGAGGTTTTTTGGCGGGGTCTTCCTCCGCAACGACACGAATTCGGATTATTTCAGCTTTGCCCTGGACAGGCCCACGGATTACCTTTTTGATTTCAATTACATCGGCCGGTCGGAGGATTCCGGGCTGGCCAGCCAGCAGATCATCATTGCCGAGGGTGGGTTTAAGTCCATTCTGGAAAACCCCTTTGCCAATCAATGGCTTGTCACCGGGAATGCCAGTGTCGGGATCTGGAGGTGGATCGAAGTCTACGGGGACATCGGGTTTCTGAAAAACAAAGGACTTCCTGCCCGTTTCGTCTATGACAGCGGAATACGTCTGAACCTGGTCACGGATTATTTCGAATTGTATTTTCCGATGTATTCCAACAATGGGTGGGAAGTCGCCGGCCCGAATTACGATCAACGGATTCGTTTCGTGATAACCCTGAGCCCGCGTACCCTTATCGGCTTGTTTACCAGGAAGTGGTTTTAATTGACATATTCCCAATAAAACCCCCATATTTTATGGGTTTTGTAATATTACATCAATTCATAACAATTTTATTGAATAATCGTTAATAAAATTGTGAATATCTGATTGTAAAAATCAGTGTGGTTTGGTATTTTTGCAGAAACCCCTTTGGCGCCTATGAAAGTTCAGCTGGATCCCGAAAAAGACCTCTCTTTTAAAGATTTTAAAGAACAAATCCTTGAAGATTACCGTATAGCTGTAACCAGCAGGGAATGCAGTTTGCTCGGACGAAGGGAGGTACTTACGGGTAAGGCTAAGTTTGGAATTTTCGGTGACGGAAAGGAACTTCCGCAGCTCGCCATGGCCCGGGCCTTCCGGAATGGAGATTTTCGAAGCGGGTATTACCGGGATCAAACCTTTATGATGGCCCTGGACCTTTTGACGCCTAAGGCATTTTTTCACGGGCTCTATGCTACCACTGACCTGAAAAAGGAACCTATGAGTGCCGGAAGGCAAATGGGCGGGCATTTCGGAACCCATAGTCTTAATAATGACGGTAGCTGGAAAGATCTGACCTCCCAACCCAACAGCAGCCCGGACATCTCCCCTACCGCCGGGCAGATGCCGCGTCTGCTTGGACTGGCACAGGCCTCCAAAATATACAGGAACCTCAAGGAGATTCCTTCGGACAATTTTTCTGAAAACGGAAATGAAGTAGCCTGGGGAACCATAGGGAATGCCTCCACAAGTGAGGGTCATTTTTTTGAAACCATCAATGCTGCAGGCGTGCTGCAAGTCCCTATGGTCGTTAGTGTATGGGATGACCAATACGGGATTTCGGTCCCTGCCAAATACCAGACCACCAAAGAAAACATCTCCGAAATTCTAAAGGGTTTCCAACGGACTGAAGAAGAGGATGGCTATGAGATCTTCCGGGTAAACGGATGGGATTATACCTCCCTGATCCACACCTATGAAAACGCTGCGGACATCGCCCGCGAATCTCATATTCCGGTCCTGATCCACGTCATGGAACTTACCCAGCCCCAGGGACACTCCACCTCGGGCTCTCATGAACGCTATAAATCTCAGGAACGTCTGGAATGGGAACGGGAACACGACTGTAACCTCAAATTCCGCCAATGGATTCTGGAGAATAACATCGCCCCGGAAGAAACGCTTCAGGAAATCGAAAAAGGCATCAAAAAGGAAGTAAGACTGGCCAAGAAAGAGGCTTGGGCTGAATTCCTGCAGCCTCACAGGGAACACCAGAAAGAACTTATCCGCCTGATGACTGCTTTGGGCGATGCCAGCCCGAACAAAGCCTTTATCTCAAAATTGACCAATGATCTGATCGCTGTGGAGGAACCACTGAAGCGCGACCTTCTCAGCAAAGGTCGGAAGGCGTTGCGGTATGTTCTCGGGGAGCAAAACCCGGCAAAAGAAGCCCTGCAAGCCTGGATCCGTAACTACCTGTCAGAAATCGAGCCGAAGTACAGCTCCCATTTGTATTCGGAATTGCCGGGCCGGGCCACGGAGATCCCGGAAATCGCTCCAATTTATGAGCCAGAGGCCAGGCAGGCAGACGGAAGGGTAATCCTACGGGATAATTTCGACCGGCTTTTCGCCAAATACCCACAAGCCCTTATTTTTGGGGAGGACAGCGGGGCCATTGGAGATGTCAACCAGGGGCTGGAGGGTCTTCAAAAGAAATACGGACCCCTCCGGATCTCGGATACGGGTATCCGGGAGGCGACCATCGTCGGACAGGGAATTGGCCTTGCCCTCAGGGGCCTGCGGCCTATCGCAGAGATCCAGTACCTGGATTACCTCCTTTATGGGCTCCAAACCTTAAGCGATGACCTAGCCACCCTCCTGTATCGTACCGTCGGAAAACAGAAGGCTCCCCTGATCATTCGGACAAGGGGACACCGCCTGGAGGGAATCTGGCACTCCGGTTCTCAGATGGGCGGCCTCATTCATATGCTGCGCGGAATGTATATCCTGGTCCCCAGGAACATGACCAAAGCTGCAGGGTTCTATAATACCCTCATGAAAAGCGACGAACCCGCCCTGGTCATAGAAAGCCTGAACGGTTATCGTCTTAAAGAGCCTGTACCGTCCAATCTTGGGGAACTTTGCACCCCTATAGGAAAGGTTGAAGTGGTAAAAGAGGGATCCGATATCACCTTACTTTCGTATGGATCGACCTTTAGGATCGTTTTGCAAACTGCTCAGGAGTTGCAGGAGGTAGGTATCGACGCGGAAGTCATCGATGCCCAGAGCCTCCTTCCGTTTGACCTGGAACACCGGGTATTGGAAAGCCTGAAAAAAACCAACCGGCTTTTGATCGTGGATGAAGATGTTCCGGGAGGTTGCGCAGCCTATCTGATGCAGAATATTCTGGAAGAACAGGGCGGATACCGGTATCTGGACTCCGCCCCCCAGACCCTTACCGGGAAGGCACACCGGCCGGCCTACGCCAGTGACGGGGATTATTTTTCAAAGCCCAACGCCGAGGATATCTTCGAAAAGGCCTATCAGATCATGCATGAGGCAAGGCCAGATGATTTTCCGAAATTGCGCTAACCCTCTTCCGGCCAAGCCTTACGCCAGGCATTCTCTCGAACTATGCCCAGGGGACTACCCAGGGTACTACAGGCCATGCCCCATGGCTCAACCAACCGATCCGGACCAGGGTGCCGGAATGCAAATATTGCCTTAAGTTTACATAGGCGATAGCGAAAGTATGGAAGAACTCCGAAGCACACTTGCGCAATACTACCACCTGGCTCCCACCCGGATCGAACTACTGGAGGGTTATGAGGACCAGACCTACCTGGTTACGGCAGGTCAAGACCGCTACATCCTGAAATACCAGGAGGACTCCAAAGGACTCAGGGAACGTGTTGAATTGGAAAACCGCCTTACACTATCCCTGGGACAACAGGCATCCTTTGATTATCCCCGGCACCTGCCCAGCCGCGACGGGAAACCTTACACGGAAGTAAAAGGCAAACTGGTCCGACTGCTGAGTTACCTGGAAGGAACCTTTCTGGGAGAAGTACAACCCACTGATTCCCTCCTCGGATCCCTGGGGGAGCTTCTGGGGGATTTGAACCGCGTGAGCAAGACATTCTCTCCCGGGCTTTTGGCCGGTGAAATTTCTTTCTGGGACCTGCAGTACCTGGAAGGGCTCCGAAAACACCTCCCGGCGGTGGAAGACCCTGAAGACCGTGCCCTGGTTTCATATTTCATGCAACAGTTCGAGGCCGAAGTACTTCCCCGTAAATTTGAGTTGCGCAGGGCGATCATCCACAATGATGCCAACGACTGGAACGTCCTGACCAGGCAGGGACGTGTTTCCGGGATCATCGATTTCGGGGACATGTGTTATTCCTGGCTTATCGGGGAACTGGCCGTGGCCCTCCCCTATGTTCTGGCGGACAGCGAAGACCCAATGGCAGCAGCCTGTAAGGTAATTCAGGCGTATCACGAAAAGGTGCCGCTAAAACCCCTCGAACTCCGCCTTCTTTATCATCTCGTCGCCGGGCGCATTTGTATGAGCCTCTGTCATAGTGCCAGCACCAAAAAGAAACGTCCCGATTCCGATTATATCAGCATCAGTGAAGCCCAGATGAAAAAGCTGATACGGAAATGGATCGCTATTTCCCCCGAAAAAGCCGGGCGGGAATTCTTAATGGCAGCGGGATATGATCTCCCTGGCCATGGGACTTTTGAGGCATACCTGGAACGGCGGAAAAAACTGCTTCCCCCCTCACTTTCAATCAGCTATACTAAACCCATAGTGATGGGGCGGGCAGCTTTTCAGTACATGTTTGATCTCAAGGGGCAGACGTTCCTTGACGCCTATAACAACATAATGCTGGTGGGGCACTGCCATCCAAAAGTCGTGGAAGCGACCACAGGCACCCTGCGCCGGCTTAATACGAATACCCGCTACCTTTATGACGAACTTCTCAATTACGGAGAACACCTCCTGGGATATTTCCCCCCGGAACTCTCCAGGGTGTTCCTGGTAAATTCGGGCAGTGCTGCCACAGACCTTGGGCTACGCCTCAGCAAGGCCTATACCGGCAGGACTAAGGTGCTCGCCATGGAATATGGGTATCACGGAAACACGGAGGCAGGTATCGCTGTAAGCCATTACAAACACCAGCAGGGGGAATCCTATCCGAACACAGTCCTGGGACCTATGCCTAAAGTATACGGAAGTGGTCTGACCGACGACGGTACCGCCGGAGAACATTTCGCGGGCCACTACCGGGAAGCTATAAAAGCGCACAGGAATGAAATAGCTGCTTTCATCGCTGAACCTATCATGGGATGTGGGGGCCAGGTCCCGCTGCCCAAAGGGTTCCTCCCCCGGATCTATGAAACAGTCCGGAACCAGGGAGGTATTTGTATCAGCGATGAAGTTCAGGTTGGCTTTGGCCGGCTGGGTCAATGGTACTGGGGATACGAGATGCACGGGGTGGTGCCGGATATGGTTATTTTGGGAAAACCCATGGGAAACGGGCATCCTATCGGGGCGGTTATAACCACCGAGGCTATTGCTGCTGGTTTTGATTCCGGACCGGAATTCTTCAGTTCTTTTGGCGGTAACCCTGTTTCCTGCGCAGCCGGGAATGCGGTGCTGGAGGTAATTGAAGAAGAAGACCTTCCCGGGCATGCTGCCCGCACAGGAAACTACCTGATGGAGGCTTTCAGGCGGCTACAGGAAGTTTTTCCCATAATCGGGGATGTCCGTGGCGAAGGTCTTTTTATTGGAGTGGAACTGATCAGTCCAAACGGTCGGCCTGCTACTAAAGCCGCGCAGTACGTAAAGAATAATTTGCGGGAAAGGCTTATTCTCATAGGCACGGACGGGCCTTCAGACAATGTGCTGAAAATCAAACCTCCCCTCCCCTTTAATCAGCAGAATTGCGATGTGTTACTACAGGAAACCTCAAGAATTCTCAGAAATCTTGGGAATTCCTGATCATTAGTAATAATTTAGAGCGAACGCAAATACCTAACTACTTATGAAAAGTTCCCTACAAAACAATCTTGGCCTTGCTATTCTCAGGATCGGCGGGGCAGGATTATTACTCACCCATGGAGTCCCCAAACTCCAGCGTCTTTTTGGAGAAGGTCCAATTGAATTCGCAGATCCGCTTGGGATTGGCCCCAGCCCCACCCTGTTTTTGGCTGTCTTTGCAGAGTTTCTCTGTGCCTTTCTTGTCCTGATCGGTTTCAAAACCCGATGGGCGACCATTCCTGTCATACTTACCATGCTGATTGCAGCCCTGATTCAGCATGCCGGCGATCCTTTCGGTTCCAAGGAAAAATCCCTGTTGTTCCTGGTGGTCTTCGTAACCATTCTGTTTTTAGGACCCGGGGCCTACAGCGTGGATAAAAAATAGTCTAGAGGATTTTATGTAAGAGTTCTTTCAGGAGGTCTGCCTGTTTCAGGGAAGGGGATGCGACCCCCTTGCCTTTAAGGTCCATTTCGCGCAGCACACTGATAATACGACTGACTTTCTTCATCGGGTAATTCCTGGCAGCTGTCTGGTATTCGCTGACGAAATACGGATTGATGTGAAGGGCCCTGGCTACATTCTTCGGGGTGTGGTCATGCAGGCCATGGTATTGAAGGAGCTGTGAAAAAAAGGTGTTCAGCAGGGATACCGTCATCACAAAAGGGTTCTCCTTTGGGTTTTCCGCAAAGTATTTGATGATCCGCGTAGCCCTGGGAATATCCCGTTCTGCAATGGCATTCTTTAATTCGAAGTTATTGTAATCCTTGCTGATACCAATATGCATTTCGATCACCCCCGGGTCGATCTCCGATCCCTTCGGGAGAATTCCCTTGAGTTTTTCCAGCTCGTTGTAGATCCGGCTCAGGTCTGTCCCAAGGTATTCCACCAACAGGGCGGCAGCCTTGTGGGAAATCTTGTAGCCAGCCCCTAAAAGCACCCGGCGAATCCAGTCCGAAACCTGGTTTTCATACATCTTCCTGCTTTCGAAGACGACCGCGTTGGTTTTTCGAAGGCTCTTGATGAGTTTTTTACGTCGGTCCAGGGTTTTGTATTTGTAGCAAATAACCAGGATGGTGGTAGGCTGGGGCTGCTCTACATACGGGAGCAGATTTTCAATAGTGCGGCTGAGGTGCTGGGCTTCCCGCACGATGATCACCTGGTATTCGGACATCATAGGGAACCGTTTGGCATTCGAGATGATTTCATCCACGGATACCTCCTTCCCGTAGAGCACCATTTGATTAAAGCCCTTCTCCTGTTCGGACAGTATATTGTTTCCGATATAATCTGCTATCCGGTCGATATAGTAAGGCTCCTCCCCCATCAGGAAATAAATGGGGGCAGGAGATCCTTTTTGTATATCTTCAATAATCTTCTTTACTTCATCCATCGCATTAATAGCCAGAAAATCGTATGACCCCGCTTAATTTTCCCAATTACGGCCTCAAGATCAAAAGTAGGGAAAATAAACCGCTGGTTTTTGATCCCATTCGCAAAAAATACGTCCCCCTGACCCCCGAAGAATGGGTTCGTCAGCACTGCCTGCAATTCCTGATCAGCGATAAGGAATACCCGGCGGGCCGTATGCTGGTTGAGCGGCAGCTGCTGGTGGAAGGGCTCGAAAAACGCCTGGACATCGCGGTTTGCCATCCGGATGGCAGTATCCTCTTATTGGTAGAGTGCAAAGCGCCGACGGTATCCATCAATCAGGGGGTCTTTGACCAAATTGCCCGGTACAACTGGAAGGCCCGGGCAGCATTCCTGATGGTGACCAACGGGCTTGACCATTATTACTGCCAAATGGACTATTCCGCTAAAAAATATACCTTCCTCAGGGATCTTCCGGCTTTCGGCGACTTCTAGGCTTCCTTATGCCTTTACAGGCTGCCTGCCTTTGAGAAATATTTACTTACTTTGTGCCCTTTAAATTTCTTTGAATCCAAATCTTCCGGAACTCATCATGCCCTCTCTTGCCATCGTGATTCTGAACTGGAACGGAAAGCAGTTGTTAGAGCGGTTTCTTCCCTCTGTGACGGAGTGCAGCCAGGGCGCCGAGCTGATAGTGGCTGACAATGGGTCGTCTGATGGTTCAATCGCCTTCCTGAGAGAACACTATCCTCAGGTGCGCATCATCGAAAACCGGGAGAATTACGGATTTGCCGGGGGGTATAACCAGGCGCTCCGGGAAGTGGATGCCGACCTGTTCTGCCTGCTCAAGTCGGATGTTGAAGTAACACAGGGGTGGTTAACCCCTGTTTTGAAGTTGTTTGCGCAGAACCCGGAAATAGGTATCGTACAACCCAAGATAAAAGACCTCAAGCGCCCCGACTACTTTGAATATGCGGGCGCTGCCGGCGGATTTCTGGACCGGTTTGGGTATCCTTTTTGCAGGGGGCGGATCTTCCAAAGCCTGGAGGAAGACTATGGGCAAAATAATCCGGGTCGAAACCTCCGAGTTCCCTGAAAACCTCCTGCCGGATAAACATACACGCCCCGGTGGCCCAGAAGATTTCCCGCGTATCATTATACTGCCCATAGTCTTCCTCCAGGCTCTGGAAGATCCGCCCCCTGCAAAAAGGATACCCAAACCGGTCCAGAAATCCGCCGGCAGCGCCCGCATATTCAAAGTAGTCGGGGCGCTTGAGGTCTTTT